>NZ_JBAPKZ010000042.1:0-24025 GCF_037083805.1 Roseovarius sp. D0-M9
CATGGCACGCGCCAGCTATCTGGGGAGCGCACGTGCCATGGCGCTTGGCACCCCGCCACTGGCCTGGTTTTGCGCCGCCACGTGGCCGGTTTTGTCTCCGCCGTTGACATCTGCATTGATACGCTGTGAGAAGTAGTCTATAAACGGATCTTGCATGGCACTATGCAATGCATGCAGCGCAGGTCTGGAAAATCAGTTTTAAAGTTTAGATTCTGCAAATTTATGTAGGCCAAACAAGGCGTTGACATGAACCCTGTCAGGATAGCTTTTGTTGATGATCACCCGATTTTGCTATCCGGCATAAGCAATCTATTTTCCTGAAACGATGAATTTAAGGTTGTAGGACTTGGTTCGGTTGCCAATGATGTCGTGGAACTTGCAAGAAATATTGTTCCAGACATCATAGTGATGGATCTCAATATGCCTGGCCGTGTTCTCGAGGCGATAGCAACGGTTGCCAATGACTACACGAAAACCAAACTCATAGCCTTCACGGCGTCCAGCAATATAGAAACCGCCATTGCCACACTCGAGGCCGGAGTTCTTGGATACGTGCTCAAGGGCAGCAGTCTGGAAGAATTGAGCGATGCTATAAGGCAGGTCCATAGGGGCGAAACCTATATGTCTCCGCGAGTTGCAGCAAATGTTGTGGCCGGACTACAGGTCAAGGCACGCGCCCGAAGCTGCCCAACCGTCCGCTTCAGCCGTCGCGAGGAAGATGTCTTGCGGTTTTTACTTCAGGGCTGCACCAACAAGGAAATTGCTGTTGCACTCTCGCTTAGCGAGAAGACTGTGAAGCATTACATGACCGTGCTGATACAAAAACTTGATGTACGAAACCGGNATGAATTGAAATCAAATAAATGCGTCTTCTGGTTTTGAAATAGAAAATGGCGATCATTGGGTCATGAATGGAGGGTACGAAACCGCCCTGCCCGTCTCAAGCCAGTTTCCTCTGAAAAGACCGCCATACCCGCGTCAGGCAGTTTTGTTCTGACAACACCAAGACAATCTTTTCTGACAACGCCCACTGACAGGACCAGCGGACGCTAGAATGCGCCACCAAAGCTCCAGACCGTCAACGTGGTCAATCCACCAGCGACCAGCAGGGCGATCAAGGTATTGCGAAGACGTGCAGCCTCCAGCGCGCGGGTGTCGCGTTGTAGTGTCGGAGGAGGCTCGAACGTATCTATGTCCAGATCGATGTAGCTGGCCATCTTCATCTTGTAGCTAAGAGCCCAGACCAACACGACGCCGAGAAGCCAGAACAGCATCGCCCACCCCCAGAGAGACGGGAAACCCAGTATCCAGGCATCCTCCACAACAAACGCATAGCTACCAAAGACCAGCCCCGGCCCGACGGCCAGAAACATCCAAGCCAGGCCCGCCGCCCATGCATAGCTCCGATACGGCACGGTATCAGGCGCCGCCAAGCTGCCCGAGAGAAAAGCTTGAACAGCCGAGCGCCTAGGTGACGCCGCGGCCTTTTGGCTGACCGCCGACACAAGAAGGCACACGGCGGCGTTGGCACCCAGGCCCCATGCTGCTGCGTTGACGCTCCAAGGGGAGCGGCCCCAAGGCAGATCAAGCCCAAGCCATGACAAGAACCCGATCCCGGCCACGTCCGTTACAAATGCGCCAAAGAGGCCAAAGCCGAGGCCAGCGAGGACCGCCGCAGGCGTCATCCAACCGAACCAGCAAAGACCGAGCATGGGAACAAGCAACTGTACTGACGCTGGCAGGGCGAACGTGCCGATCGCGGATGTCGTTACCGGCGCGAGGAATGCCATCAAAACGGTGATGATTGTGATGATCACAACTGTGACACGGGTCAGGGTAACGGTAGCCGCCCGGTCCAGATGCGACGCGTAGTAGGGCTTCCAGATATGCCGGATCAAGGTCTCGGCAGCGACAAGTATCGACAGGCCGGCGAACGCCTGCATCGCGGCCGCAAACCCAAGCACAATCCACGCCGCGAACCATGGCGACGTGGCCGAGAGTTCTGTCAGCCACGTCGGGACGCCAAAACCGCGTCCACCAATACCGGCGGCACCGATGGCGGCGATGGGCAATACAATCAGCAGTCCGAAGAAGCCCGCAAGCACCCAAGTTTGACCAGCGGCAATACCGCGTGTTGAACGCGTCGACAAGATCACCTTCAAAGCAACCGGCCCTGCCCCGATGCCAAGAAGTGCATAGGCCCCAGATAGATTGGTGATGGCCGTCACGGGATGATCGAAAAAGCTGCCCCGGCCCAAACCCGCGACGAACTGAATGACGCCGGCGACTTCGAAAAGTAGCGCGCTCTCACCGGCTGCGGCGCGTTCGAGCAACCGAGCGTTGATCGCCGCAATAAATCCCGCGTCGATAATGATCAAGGCTGCCAACAAAAGGCTGGCCGACACGAGGCACACAGTCTGTATAACGCCCAGATATCCAATTGCGCGCATACCGCCGATGACGACATATCCAAAAAGCAGGATCGACAGCGCGGCTCCGGCGGTCAGGGAGGATACACCGCCGCCCGAAACATCTTGGATGAGCGTCGAGACGGCCCGCAACTGCATACCCGAGAAACCCACAGCGAACAGGATAGCAATGGCTGCAACGATCACAACAATAGCATCACTTCCGTAGTACATACGCAGCAATTCGGCCTGCGACGACACCCGATAGCGCTGCGCGATGAACCACGCTCTTTTGAAAAGCAACGCCCCCGGAATTGCCAGAAGGATACCGGCTTGCAACAGATACCCGTGAACAAAACCGCTCTGCGCGATGCCCTGTGCAGTGCCCAGCGTGAAGAAAGCCGAAACGGATATCCCCGCCAGCACTAAAGCGCTCACCCAAGGCGACAGGCTATGGCCTGCGGAAAACCATGTCGTGAAGTCCTCGTTTTGCACCGCCGCAGTTCGCGCCCAATAAAGTGCAACCGCGATGTAAGCGGCGCCGATCAACAACAGCCATGATGTGCCCCCGCCCAAGCCCATGTCAGGTCTCCGGCGGCGGCGGCGGCGGCAGATCAGTGCGCTGCGCGCCTACATGAAAGCGCGAGAACGCGCCTCGCAGGCCATGACGCGTGATCAGGTAGATGACGAACGCGGATGTCAGTGCGGCAAATAGTGTGAGGCCCGCGTAGAAATCAGAGGTCGACACGTCACCGGTCAGGACTGACAGAACAAAAACCAGAACCAATAATCCGAAGGCGGTGAGCCCAAGGGCTGTCTCACCAGGTGTGAAACCGGTTGAGAATACGGCATTTACGATCACGTGCCCTCCCAGCGCCGCGATGATCCCCAAAGTCCCAGCCAGCGCGAGGGTGTAGCCATCACGGGCAAAGCCCTCGACAATCAACATGAGACCGAGCGTGCCGAGCGCAGACCAAATGGCGAAGACCATCAATCCGCGCTCGGTCTTGGCTTTGTATACCTGCATCGTACGCCTCCAATTGGTCATCTGTTACCAGGAACGGGCCCAGAGCCTGCCTCAACTTTTGGACTTTGCAGAACGGGGCTTGCCCTTTGACCCAGCGTCCCCGCCCGAAGACGGCTCCGAATAGACAATCTTGGACAAATCCCGCAGCGACTCCGAGCGGTGGATGTTTCCGCCGTCCATGCCAATTTCGCCCAGCAGCTGATCGACGAACGGGGCCTGGGAGCGGTAGCGCAATGCCGATTGGACAACCTGATCTGCAAGATTTCCCTCGGCGGGCGGCGCGGTGCCGTCTTCCTTGCCTCCCCCTGAGGTGCCCCCGGTGTTCGATGAGAACCCTGGCAGACCGTCGACATGCATGATCTTGATCTCCGAAATCTTCTCCATAGGCTTGACGCTCTCGCGGATGATGGATGGCAGGTTTTCGACCAGACGCTGATGCAGTGCGCTCTTGCGGCTCGCATCCGAACGAAGGTTTTCGGCTTCGTTCAGTTTGACCGCACCCTCGGCCTCGACGCGCAGGCGCTCTTCTTCGGCGGCGGCGGTGATACGAACGGCCTCGGCCCGGTTCTTGGCCGCTTTTTCTTCCGCAGCGGCCAGCGTCGTCAGACGGGTTGCATCGCGTTCGGCCTCTTTGGCGGCTTCGATCAGTTCGACGGATTTCTGGCGGTTGGCAATCTCCACGTCACGGATCGTCAGAACCCGCTCGCGCGCTTCGGTCGCGGCGGCCACGGCTTCTTCTGTGAGCGCCTGGATCTCGGAGCGTTCCTTCGCCTTTTGGCTCAGAGCGATCTCTCGGCTTTCCTCGTCGAGTTCGATCTTCTGTCGCCGCTGGATCTCCATCGCCTCGATCTCGGTAGCTGAGGTGATGCGCGCCCGCTCGACCTGCTCACGCTCAGAAATCCGGATCTGCTCGATCTCGCGCTCGCGCGCGGCCTCCTCACGCGCAATCTCGGCGCGGCGCTGTGCGCGCTCGACCGAGATCTCGCTGTCATTTAACATCCGCGCGTATTCGGTGTCGCGGCCGATATCAAGCGACTTCTTCTCGGCTTCGAGGTTTTTTGCGCGGATGGCGATATCGGTGTCCTTTTCGATGTCGTTCCGGCGTTTCTTGCGTGTTTCAATTTGCTCGACCAGTCGCGTCAAACCTTCGGAGTCGAAAGTATTGGACGGATTGAACATCGAGATATCCGCCTGATCCAGAGATGTGACCGAAACGCTTTCAAGTTCTAGACCGTCCTGTTCGAGGCTTTCTGCGATTTCGGTGCGCACATGGCGCGCGAAGTCACGGCGGTTTTCCTGGATTTCCTCGATCGTCATCTCGGAGGCAGCAGCGCCCATGCCATCGACGAACCGGCCCAAAACCAATTCCCGAAGTTGATCCGGGTCCATCGTCCGGCGGCCCAAAGAACGCGCGGCTGTCGAAACCGCCTCTTCTGTGGCCGCAACGCGCACGTAGAATTCTACAGTCATCTCGACACGCATGCGGTCCTTGGTAATCAGCGATTTCTCCCGCGCGCGGATCGCCTCAAGACGCAGCGTGTTCATATTGACTTCGGTAATATCGTGCAGGATCGGCAACACGAAGGCGCCGCCACCCATCACGATCTTTTCCCCACCAAAGCCGGTGCGGACAAACGAGACATCCTTGGTCGATCGGCGGTAAAGCCAATGAAGAAGATAGGCCAGTACCGCGATGACGATCGCAGCGAGAATGATGATTGCAATGACGTCAGCACCGTTCATGGGTTCGACCCTCCGTTGATATCGTTGATAATGCCTTGTGCCATCAGCCTTGCTCCGCTGCGCTGCGCTCGGACGGGGCGGCCAGCATGGCAGCTGACAGCATGGCCGCACCAAAGGCCATCCGGTTCAGAAAATCGGCCAGATTATAGGCAACGCTAAGTGCGCCGCCATCGTCGTAGCCACCGAAACTGGTGATGAAGTTGCCAAGCGGATAAATCGCCCAACCGACCGTGACGATGAGTCGAAGCCAGAAATACGAGCGGATGACAGGCTTTTGCAGGCTGGCGGTGATGACCGCATCCATTCGGCCAAAGAACAGCTCGCCCAAAATATAGAGCCAGAAGATCAACCCGATCAGGAAGGCAAGCGTCGCGTTCATGTAACCCGCCTCGCCAAGATACCGGAAGAAGATCATCAGAACCGACACCACCAGCAACCGCCAGAAAAGCCCGACCGAAACCTCTCCGACCGTGCGTGCGAAGAAAAAGAGCGCCAGCACCTGGATAGGCATCGAGATAACCCAGCCGACATAGTGATAAACGATCGGCACCGCCCCCGAGCTCCATGCGGCGCGGGCTTCGAATGACGCAATGGCCCCTACGATTGTCGAGCAGGCGCACAGGGTGATGACCAGTTTCCAGTGGCCGCGCGTCCATGCTGTTCCCATCAACAGCAGCACACTGGTCGCGATCAGCCCAAACAGCGCCGCCGAATAGCTAGCCGCTGTGAGGTCAGGTGTCGCAAAGACTGTCATGGAAAAACCTCCGTGGATAATAATACGCGGCGCATCAGATCTGCGTGCGGATGTGAGGGGAGCGAGCATAGAGTGCGACCATCGGCAGGATCAGCAGCCCGAAAATGAATTGTTGCCATTCGTAGTCCAGTCCTATCCCAACGAGGAAAGAGGTCAGCACCTGGAGCACCAGCACCCCGATCACGGTAAAGCCATAGCCGCCCTGCCCGCCCATCAAGGACGTGCCACCGACTACGACCGCCGCGAGCGTTAAAAAAAGGTATTGGTCGCCCACTCCAATGAACCCGCCGCCCGACCAACCTAACAAGAGCGCGCCTGTCAACGCCGCGAAGAAGCCAGATACCGCGTAGGCCATAACCCAGTATTTCATCTCCGAAATCATCACGCGCTTGGCCGAGATCCGGTTGACGCCCAAGGCGTATAGGTAGCGCCCATAAACGGTGACGCGCAGCCCGATGACCAGAAACAGCGTGATCAGTGCCCAAATGACGATAACGGGCGGGATGGGGATGCCGACCGTGCGGCCATTCATCGCCGCAAGGTTTGAAAGCCAGCCCGGCACAGTGCCGAACACGTTACCGCCATAGGACGTCCCGATCGAGGTGATGATCTGAACGCCGCCAGCGATCATGAAACCCGTTCCCAGCGTTACGATCAACGCCTGTCCCTGCAGTCGAAAGCTGAGAAACCCGTTCATCACTCCCAGCAAGGCGCCGATGACAAGGACGCAACAAAAGGCCAGCCATGGCGGCACGCCTTGGCTGATCAGATAAAGCATGCCGACATTGGATGCCCCGATCACCGACGGGATCGACAAGTCCAGCCCGCCAAGAAGCGCCACCAGTGTCTGGCCGACGCTTGCGATGCCCAGAAACGCGGCGAAGAGAAGCATCGAGCGGATGTTATAGCCCGAAGAAAAACCCTCGATATTCATACCGCCCAAGGCGAAGAGTCCGACGAGCACCATGATGCCGATAAAGGCCGAGCGGTTAGTCTCGAAAAGTGGCCCGATTGCGCGGGTTGCAACAATAGTCCCCAACAGGATAACGAGCGATCCGACTGTCCAGCCATTCAGAAATCCATCGACAGAAACTGCCAGAATGAAAAACACGACAAGGATCGCAGCCAGCCCCAGAAGCGATGGGTAGTACTGGATCCAGATACGACGAAACGGCCCCGGACCGCTCACGTCCTTATCCTTTTCGCCCTCAACCTCGTTCAAGAAGTGCGGCAGGATAAATTTCCAGCCCCAGAAAAAGAGCGCCATGGTCGCCAGCGCGTAAAGGATGATTGCGGGCACTGCGACGCCCTGCAGGAACCCGAAAATCACGCTCAGCAAGGTCAAGCCCGCACCGATGATAAGGCCAAGGATCCGGGTGGCAAGGCTAAGGGCGCGTGTCTGCTCAAACGGGATCATTGCAGAACCTCGCTGGACGTTGCAGCTGGTGCGTCGGCAAGCGTGTCACGGCTTATCGCATAGGCCGCGCCGAGAATGATGAGACCAACGATGAGAAAAACGACAGGAGACAGATCGCGGGTGCGCCCCGACGTGATCGCGACACGCGCAAGGACCGCCAGTGCGACCAAAATCACGGCACCCCATATCAGGGGCTTGGCCGCCATCCTCAGTGCGATGGTCTCTGGATCGAGTTCGGCCACTTGAAACGGGCCTGGCATCGCCTTGCTCAAGTCCAATGGGCCGGGAAATGCGGGCGCCACGAACGCCTCTGACAAGGCGCCATAATCGAAGGCCGAATGCAAGGTCACCCCAAGAACCACGACCCCCAATGCCACGAAATACAGCAAAGGAGAGAAGTGGCGCACGTATCGCTGGATTAGAGGCAAGACCAGCGTCAGTAACAGAGACGCAACCAGAATTGTCCCATATGCCAGATCGGTGACGAAGCTCTGGACAGCACCAAAGCTGAATGTCGCCAGAACAAATGTAATGAGATAGAGATTGAGAGCGCCAAGTGCCGAGCCGAAAACGCCGGCCCGCCCACCAGCGAGGGATGCGCCGCCAAGCACGAGTGCGGTCACCGCAATCAGCGTATAGGTCGTTCCCTGAGACGGATCACCAGAAGAGATAAGCGCGGTAAAGCAAATCGCTGCCAATGCCGCGAACAGCCCTGAAATCAAATGCGCGCCAATCCGCACAATCGTGATCGGCACGCCCGAGGTGTAGGCCGCGCGCTCGTCCGAGCCCATCAGACGCAGATGCGTGTAAAATGCTGTCCTCGTAAACAGCAGCCATGCCACCGTCGCCAGCACCAATACCACCAACGGCGGTGAGAACACCGTGCGCCCCAAGCCCCAACTGGCCATCCATTCAGGAGATAATCCCCCTGGACGCGGCAGGATCACCAAATTGATCCCCGATAGCGCCAAAAATCCGCTGAGCGACACGATGATCGGCTGGACGCGCACGTACACGACAATTAGTGCAAAGAGCAGTTGATAGGTCGCGCCCAAAAGAAACGCGAGTCCAAAAAAGGCAAAGGGATTGGTGAAATAGCCGTTCGTGACCAGCTGAACCATCGTCACATTGATGAAGCCGATCAGCGGCCCGATGGACAGATCCACCGTACCCCGCCCCGCGATGACAGATGCCATGAGCGCGTAGGTGGCGAGGATCAGCGGCGTGGCGACGATCGTTGCACTGCCGATGCCCGATGCACTGACAAGAGACGGTGAGCGCAGTACAGCAATCGTGAAAAGCACGTAAAAAAGGGTAATAGGCACAAGCAGAAATGGATCCGAGCGTCCGGCCGAGCTGTCCTTTATCTTGGACACGGCATCACCTTCGTGGGACGCAGACGCGATCGGAGGCGCCGATGTGATCTGGTCGGTCACGCTCACGTCTTAAGTCCTCGCTGCGACGCGGACTTGCGTCCAAAATCAACAATTTTGATGCGCGAGCGGTCAAAATTCTGGGCGGGATCGGGCTGCGCCTCGACCACGCGGATCGGCGGCATATCAGGGCGTTCAGGGTAACGCACACTGCCAACAGAGCTCGTAGCGCGCGGATCTCGACACGCATCAATGTCCGCCCGGCTGGGCGTTAGACCGTAGCGGGCATCCAAGCCAGACCCATCGGTTTGGCCGAACATTGCCTCAAGGATGGTGTTTGGCTCGAAATCGCGCCCGTCAAATGCATCGAATGGCGCTCCATCTCGAAAAACGATGATCCGGGTGGCGAAGCCGATGAATTCTTCGATCTCGGACGACATGTAGATGACCGCACGGCCGTTCTGAGCCGCACTGCGCAAGTGGCGATAAAGTTCGGTTTTAGCACCGACGTCGATTCCACGAGCCGGGTCGTTCAGCACGATAGTATTTGGCCCCATCGCAAAACCACGCCCGATCAACACCTTCTGCTGATTACCTCCTGAGAGGGAAGTGATGCGGTCGCTTTTGACCCCGAACTTGATCATCAAGTTGCGTGTCTCGCGTTCAAACGTGGATGAAAGAGTTTCCCAATCGATAATACCCAAGATCCCACCGCGCCGTTTTTGCGCATAAAGCGGCATCATCATGTTCTCAAAGATCGACAGGGTGGCAAAGATCCCCTCGCGTTTGCGGTCGCCCGATACATACGCGATCTTGCCGCGAACTGCGTCTGGTAACCCGCGGACGGGTGCCAGCGTTCCGTCCGTGCCGACCACGAAAGGCAATCCCTCCGCGGCGGATTGAACCCCGGCCATTATACGCACAAAGGCGTCCTGCCCTTGGCCGTCCAGTCCCGCAATGCCTACGATTTCGCCCCGGCGCAGTTCGAAATCGAACGCATTTGCGCCAGGTTTGACCCGCAGGTCCTCGGCACGCAGCGCAATTTCGTCGACGGCCGGCTGAGGTGCGACGTGATCGCTTTGACGTCCACCGGCCTCCTTGCCGGTCATGGCTGCCACTAGGTTGCGCTCGGTTATTTGCTCGTGCACCAGAACGGCCACATCGGTTCCGTCGCGCAGGACAGTAGCACGGTCCGCGATGCGCACCAATTCCGCGATGCGGTGCGTCACGATCAGAATCGTACAACCGCGATCCCGGAGATCGCGCATTTTCTGAAACAGACGCTCAGTACTGTCGAAATCGAGTGCAGCCGAACTTTCGTCTAGGATCAGGATGCGAGGCTCTGAGAGCATACCGCGCGCGATGGTTATCCACTGCTTCAGCCCAAGCGGGAGACTGCCGACAAGAGCAAAGGGATCAACATCCTCGCCCGAAAGGTCACGCATCAGAACTGCGGTTCGCTCGACCTTATCTTCGAAAGAGACGGATTTTGCGAAGAGATCATCGACGCCCATGTAGACGTTGTCGACCACAGTGCTTTCTTCGGCGACCATGACCTCTTGATAGACCGTCGCAATGCCCAAGGCGCGGCTTTCCGCGGGACTGCTGGGCGCTTCGCCCAGTATCGACACCGCACCCTCGTCAATGGGAAGGATACCCGAGATCACCTTGGCTAGCGTACTCTTGCCGCAGCCATTGCCGCCGACGATGGCATGAATTTCGCCAGCGGATGCCGAAAAGCTGACCTTGTCGAGCGCGCGCGTCGGTCCGAACCGCTTGCTCACGCCGCGTATCGAGACGGTCTCACGCGGCGCGGTAGCCTTGGTGCCAGTTTGTGTGGAAGGCGCGGGTTGCATCGGCGTCAAATGGATCCATCAGGTGAAAACTGGGGGGACGCGCCACAGCGCGTCCCCGGATTTTGTGAGCCGCGGAATTATTGTGCCGCGTACTCTGTAGGATCAGCGGGACGCAGGAAGAACTCATCGATGAAGGCCGGATCCAGCCCCCACTGCTCTTTCGGAACGTCCAGCCAGCCGGGATTGTTTTCATCGCAATCCTCGGGCAGCAAAGAGGCGATGTCGTCGTAAGTCATGCGAATGGGCTCGACCAAAACAGACTGCATCTTGGGGCCCTGGCCCTGAAGTGTGCGCATCATGATGTTCCAGATCAGCTGGATATCGTTCTGCGGTGGCCAGACGTGAAACATGGCCGAGACGTAGTCAGGGTTGTTGCGCCAGTAGCAAAGCGCTCCCAGCTCACCGCCGATGGTTATCGGAATCTCGGAGCGGCCTGACTGCGCCAGCGCCCTTAGAACGCCCATCTCTGCTGCAGACTGAACAGCGATACCGTCCAGCTTGCCGGGGTAGGTGGCAAGCCAGCGCTGAACTTCACCCTGCGCGACCTGATCGGTCCACATGCCTGCGACCGTGCCTGCGATCTCGATGTCCTCGAAGGTTTCCAAACCTGCGCGTACACCGCGATCCTGGCTGTCGGATCCCGAAGTGCCGGGAATACCCTCAACAATCAGAACATTGCCTTCGCCGCCGATCTCCTCACCCATCCAGCGACCCAGCTCGTAGCCCGCTAGCTGGTAGTTCACCGAAGAATTCACCGCGTATTCGCTGGTCAGATAGCCTGTCATAGAGAAAACGGGCACGTCATTCTCAGCCGCATAGGCGACCGTCTGATTCAGTGCAGTCGGGTTCGAACAGCAGACGAAGATCGCATCGACGCCCTGATCAACCAGCTGACGCATCTGCTGGATCTGTGTGCTGTCGTTCAGGTTCGACTGCGTGATGATCACCTCATCGATCATGCCCAATTCTTTCCAGTAGGGAATGATCTCGTTCTGAAGTTCGTCCATCGCACCGGCGCGCCAGGTATTCCCGGCGTAGGAGCTTGCATATCCGATCGTCCAAGGCGGCGGATTCTTGGCTTTCCAGTCACGCCAGGCGCTGGGGCCGACAGGCTGCATTGGGTCCAGCAGTTCGGGATTGAATACTCGGTCGGCGATCTCTGGATCGATCTCATCCAAGCCTTGGGCATGAACCGCGAGCGTGCCAATAAGTGTGACCGCCGCCGCCATGAGTGCGGGTTTTATAAGTCTCATCGTTTCCTCCTCCGTTGGTCGTCGTTGGCCCTGGCCGACACCGGCGTCAGGCATAAGAACCCTTTGGTGCATGTCGCATCCCATCCCACTGCGCGCGGTCGTGACCAGCGACGACGCGCGCGCCAGTGCGCTCGGCAATACGCCTCAGCTTGGCGACAGAAGTCGCTGTCTGCTGGGCAGAGGTCATGAAGCCGGGCAGCGCCTTGTTTTCGTAATGATCCATGGTGTAGGCGGCATCGATGGCCAGCAGGATCGGCCCCGTCTTGGGCAGGTTGACCAGGAAACTCATGTGGCCCGGAGAGTGTCCGGGCGTGAAAATCATCTTGATCACATCATCGCCGAACAGATCGAACATATCCGTCGTCTCGCCGCCGAGAAATTTCCAGTTCAGCCCCGGACGATCAAAGTCAGCACGGATGTAAGCACCCGCGGAAAACCACTGCGGGTCGAAGGCGTAGTCATACTCGGTTCGCTGCACGATGTGCTGCGCCTTGGGGAACCGGCCGACAGCACCGGTGTGGTCGAGGTGCAGATGAGACTGCAGCACATAGCGCACATCATTGGGCTCGACCCCGACCGACCGGCACTGTTCGACGCAGGTTTGCTTGATGTCCAGAACCGGCTCGTAGACCTTGGCGACATCACCCCAATACGCGCGCTTATCGATCGCGGCCTCACGCGCGGTGCCGCCGTCGATGACGACATGGCCCATGGGATGTTTGATCAGATACCACGGAACCGGAATTTCCCAATCTTCGCTGCCTGCATTCATCTTGATGTTGTGCTTGGCGGTCTTCAGCGTCCCGGTCTGGAACATGAACAGCTCGACCCCGGCGCTCGAAGGCACTTTGGGGCGCTCAATTCCCGCAGGCCTCTCAGCTAAGGCCGAGCCGCCGGAATGTCCGCGAAGCGATTTGGAATCGCGCTCAACCTGCTGGCCCCTGTCGTCGAATTCGATGATCTTCATTTCACTCTCCCACGCGCGTCATTGTCAGGTCCGCTCGTCGATGAGACGCAGCGCTTCCTTCAAGTAGTTGCGGAAGAGAGGGTAGTTTTCCGACATCGGGAAATGGCCGATATCCTCCATCTCGATATACACCCCGCCAGAAATCTGGCTAGCGGTGTCCTCGGTCGCCTCGGGGGGCGTCAGGTAGTCATAGGTGCCTGTCATCATGATGACGGGGCACCTCGACGTATCGATGCCGCCCAGCTGGCCGCGCATGTCGTGATCGACCGAATAGTAATAGAGGTCGCCTTTAAACGTCTCTGAGCCTTGGGTGTAGTAGTGCCAGGTCAGCCAGCGATCCATGTCCGGACTTTGCGGCGCCATGAGATCCCAGACGCCCGAGCCGCAAACCTGCGCTGCATTGGCATGCGGATGATGCCACCAATCGATAAAGAAGCCTGGCGCATAGTGGGCCGCTTCGACCGGGATCACGGCACGGAAACGGTCGGGCTGATGCAGCGCTAATTGCAAGGCGATGTTTCCGCCAAAGGATGAGCCCATGAAGATAGGATCACGCAACTCGAGGGCATCGCAGAAGGCCATGATGAACTTCATGTAATGCTCTTTGGTGAGCTTGTACTCCTCTTTCCACCACTCCTTGTTGAGCGGCGGATCGGATTTTCCATGACGTGCCAGATCATAGGCGATCACATCGTAGTTTTCCGTGATTTCCGCATCCTCCAGCAGGTCGCGCCACTGGTGATTGTGACACCCTGCCGTGTGCTGGCAGACAAGCGGAATGCCCTGACCGTTGCGCAGGTAGAAAACCTTGTATTCGCAACCCTCGACGTCGATCGTGACGTAGCGACCGATTACGGGTGAATGCTTGGCCATTTTTTGATAACTCCTTGGAGGGTCAGGCGGATTTTGGGGCCACCGGTCAAACCGGCACACCGACCTTCCTCAGCAATTCGAATTGCACGATGAAATTGCGAAGGTTCTGCATCAGCACCAGGTGGTTGCCCTCGATCTTCAGATCCTTACGAAAGCTGGCGGAATAAATTCCGTGATACATCGGCTTGGGGATCGGACGTGCAAATTCGCGCCATGTCTGGGCCGACGCCCTGAGAGCAAAATCATAATTGTCCATCGGACCGGGATTGATATTGATGGCGTAAACCTTGCCATCCTTCATCTCCACGATGACCTTGGCGTCATCCATGTCCCAGAGATACTTGCAGGTAAAATACTTGGCCATCGCCGCAATGGTCGCGTCATTGTCAGATGCGTCACTGAACTTCACCGCCCAGTCCCGAACACTCATCGGCATGCAGCTTCTCCCCAGAGCCATCTTTATAACCGCGGCGTTTCAAAGTTGCTCCCGAGGCCTCCACGAAAGGACTTAAAGCAATAATCTGGCGCCGCTGACGAAATAATTGTTGTTCATTGTGCTGAACACAGCTTGACTAGTTGAACGCCGGCCTTGACCCAAAGTCAACATTCTTCTGTGGCTATAGTTTGAACGGGGGGACTCATATGGATAAAACCTATCGCTCATCCGAAGAACGGCTCGTTCCCGCTCTCAGCCGCGCCATCCAGATCATGAATCTGGTGTCTGCGCCGGACCAACGCCTTACAATCTCTGAAATCGCGCGGCATCTTTCCCTTCCCAAAAGTAGCGTTCACGGTCTATGCGCCACGCTTCTTTCATACGACCTTTTGCAAAAGCGGGACGATCAGAGCTTCAAACTCGGGCCTCATATCATGCGGTGGTCCAATGCGTTCACGCGTACGATCGATGTGACGGATGAATTCCTCACGCTGCTTGATAGCGAGGCAGACATTCCTGGCTCGACTATCACCCTTTCCGTTCTTAACAACCGGGAGGTGGTCTATGTCGCCGCGCGGAACACGGACAGGCATCCGAACCTATTCAAATTTCAAATTGGAGACAGCTTGCCAGCGGCATTCACCGCAACCGGCAAGGCCTTTCTGATGGGGATGCTCGACTCCGAAGTGCGCGGTATCTACGCCGATGACTTTCCACCGCCGATGACGCCGCATAGTGTCACCGACGTCGAAGACCTCATCACCGAGTTACACGGCCTTCGCCGCGCCGGATATTCGATTGACAGGGAACAGGTGATGGTAGGTATGCTCTGCTACGGAAAAACCGTATTGAATGGGCAGAACCAACCCGTCGCCGGTGTCGCCATCAGCATTCCCGCCGAAACGATGACCCCGCAGGAGGAAGCGCGCATCGTCTCGACGTTGGAACGATTTGCCGACGTTATTTCGCGGCGCATGGGTTCAGGGGGTTTATGATACATGCTGCGACTGGATTTCATGCTTTCGATTCAGCGCTTGCGGCTCTCCGTGGCAAAATATCTATCAGCTTGGTGCTGTCAGACGGATTCGAACCAGTCTCCGAATGGACAGTGAAGCTGTACCTTATGCCGCGCAGAGACCGCGCCACTCGGCAAGAGCAGCGGCGCGGTTCAGCTTGAAGATGTTTCGACTGGAGAGGTAGCGGTTCTGGTTAAAATGGTTCGCGACGGACGCATTGACATCGGCAAACTTCTGCAGACTTCGCGTGCGCCGGAAGCGGTGTATCGTCGAAACGGCAAGTGGGAATTCTCAGGAAGATTGTTCACCCAACAACTGAAGTGGCCAGATACCCGCCGCTTCTTCAGCCGCCACGCTCAAACCTGCGGATCAGATTCCGCACACTCGACACATGCCATTTCCCAACCCGCCGAGTGAGGATCCCGCGCTGGTTCAGCTCAGCGGCAATGGCACGCAGCGTCTGATGGCCCTCAGTGCGGATGTCTGTGATGACATCTGCGAGATCAGCCGCGTGTGCATCCGCATTTGCCGTAATGGTCGCTCGTAGGGCCGCGCGCCCCTTACCGGCTGCCTTTAGCGCCGCTGCGCCATTCGGATTGCCGAGCTTGACGCCGCGCGCCTTTGCGGCCGCCAGGGCCTCCTTGGTGCGGCGCGCGATGGCTTCGCGCTCCTGTTGCGCTATAAGCGCCATAATGCCTACGGCCAGGTCATTGGCCTCGGGCATGTCGCAGGCAAGGAAGCGGACCCCGCTGCTCTGCAGTGTGAGCAGGAAGGCAGCATCGCGCGACAGGCGGTCCAGCTTGGCAATCACCAAGTTCGCACCTGTCAGGCGGGCGAGGTTCAGTGCCTTCTCCAGTTCCGGGCGATCGGCCTTGCGCCCACTCTCCACCCTATCACCTCTGCAGATGGCCCGGAGCCCTGACGCGGGCGCGGTTGCCGGGATGCGTCCTCCCCGGTTGACCAGGACGGTCCATCTGTGTCAGGCGCGCAACTTTCATGTTGCACCCCGGCGGGCTGGCGCCGGGCCCAGCCGAAGGAAGAACTCATGGCACTCACCCTGCGTCGCAACCGTGACCGCGATCTAGCACCCTTGGCAACGATGCTGCTGGACACGGAAATTCCGTTGCTCAATCCCAATGCAAAAGTGCCCTTCGACGAGATGGAATGGCAGCACAAGTGGCTTGGAGACCGTGAGGACGTCTCCTTCTACCTACAGGATGTTGCGGGACGAGACGTTGGGTTCTTCGCCCTACGAGAGGGAGTTGGGCCGGAAGTGCGACACCTCACCTATGTCTATCTCGCCGAAGAGGCGCGCGGCGGAGCTGCCGCGGAGCTGACGGAGTGCGTGGAGCAGGCGGCGCGAGAACTCGGCGCGCTGATCCTGACCTTGAAGGTGGAGCTCGATAACGCGCCAGCTTTCAACGCCTATCTCTCGGCCGGCTACGAGGAGCTGTCCCGTCGCCACGGCATGGCCACGATGCGGCTGGACCTGGAGAAGCGGCTCGCCGCATAAGCACGGGGGCCCGCCACTAGTTTGGCAATCGGCCTCATGCTACCTGCGGATCTACACTGCGCCGTGCATGGAGGTCCGATAAAGGCCGTTCACGCCGTCCAGACGAGCATCACAGGCTAATCTCCGCGGTACACAGTGCCGCATGACTGCAGCATGACGATTGAAGTCAGACCTGAATAACGGCTTGTGCAGCAACAAGCGCGTCGATCGCCATTTGAACCTCCACATAGAGCTCCGCTTCGAGCTCCCCTGCGGGCGTTAAAGTCGGCGTGCGCGAAGAGGAGCATGGGTGTCGGCCAAAATGTTTACTTGTGTGACTTGCGGCTGATTTATCTCGCTCGGACTGAAACTCTTCCACGCGCAGCCCCGTGACTCTCTCGTAACCGCAACAGATTGCGGGCAACTTTGAGAGGAAATTGACATGAAAATCGTATCCAGACTGAGCACTGCGGTCGCAGCCTTGACCATTGCAAGTGCCGCTTATGCTGAAAACCTTATGGTTGGCAACATGCCCTATGCAGCCCATGAAACGGTCGCAAACGAGCGCACCTATCTGGCTGAACTCAGCGCCGAGGAGCGCAAGGCCAACTTGCTGGTCGCCGAACTCAGTACCGAGGAGCGCAAGGCTAACTCGCTGGTCGCCGAGCTCAGCAACGAGGAGCGCAAGGCTAACTTCGGCCGCGCCTGACCCCGCCCCGGCCCTGCGCGGCGGCGCCCCAGACGCGCCGCGCAGGCTGGCAGCGCGCCCACCCCTCAGGCGGCGCGGGCGCATTCGCCATGCTCAGCCTCCCGGGTGCGCGACACCCGTCGCGACCAGAGCGCGGTTCACCAGGCCCTGTTGCACAAAGCCTCTGATGTCCGAGGTTCCCCGGACGGATTCATCCCACGGTTTTGTGACAGGTATTCCAAGCGCGGTGTAGCCGTTCATGACGGCGATCCGGATCTGGACCTCCGCGCTCTGTCGGTCAAAGTCCCGCGCCATGAGGCGCTGCCCCATCAGTTTCATACAGTGCATCTTCGTTTCGGCACGGCTTCGTCGGTGGTAGCCGCTCCAGTTTCGCCAGATCGCACGGCCGAGATATTTCGCCGCCCGCAGTGCCTCGTTTCTGGCGACTGCACCAGCAGTGACGGTCTTCCACGGTTTCTCGTTCTTGCGAGGGGGGATTACGGCGTGGGCGTCGCGGTCAGCGATTGCGTCATGGCACTTGCGGGTAGCAGACATTGAAACGGGCGCTGTGAATGGCCTCATTCCTGAAGGTTTTTCGATGCGGGCCGCGGTGCGACGTGGGCGGCCGGGAGGTGGCGGCCCGCGTTGACAAACCTCGGAAGGAGGAAGCCGCGGGGGTCTTGGATCAGGCTATGGGGAAAGTGTTCGGACGATCGGGGCGGCGGCTGCATCCGTGGTGCGGCTGATGGCGAGCCAGGTACCAGCGATTAGAGAATGCTTTCGAGCCTCCCAGCATAAAGCGATGTTCAGCCTCTCCCGCATAACCCCCGAAACTAACGGAAAAATCCGGCCGCAGCCGGATCGGGAGAACTCTTTCGCGAGGGCAAGTGGCGGAGGGGATGGGACTGAAAGACAACCTTCTCCACCTTGGGAAACTCATCGAAGAGCGAAGTAAGGGCGACCTTTCATGCGTAAAATCCACAGCTTATTCAAAGTCATCCTTGAACTGTTCGATCTGATGCATCCGCTCGTGCAGGATCGTGACGATCCCGATGTCGCTATTGGCAAGGCGTTTCCAGTACACGAAATGGCGCTCGTAGCGGAAGAAGTACCCTTCCACCCCGAACTCGGCCGGCACGGGCCTCGACATCACGCCGTGTGTTTCGATCCGTTCGAACGCGTCAAACAGGCCGGTGAGATAGGTTTCGGCCTGCGCCTCGCCCCACCGGTCGCGGGTATATCGGTAGATCTCGTCGAGGCGGACCGAGGCCGCCTCCTGGAACAGGATTGCCATGGGCTCAGGCCCGGTTCCGCGAGATCACCTCGGCGGCAGTCAGGGGCTTGTAGCTTTGTTCGGGCGCGGCGAAAGCACGGTTCAATTCGGCCTTCAAGCGATCGAAGGCTTCGCGCTCGGCACGTTCCTTGTCGCGGCGGATGAGATCGCGGACGTATTCGCTGACGTTCTCGTAAGCGCCGCCCTCGCCGACATTCGTCGCAACGAACTCGCTCAGGGTACCGCTGACGCGGACGGTCATGGTAGTTGTGCGGGACATGACAGGCGTCTCCTCTCGGCTCCAGTGTCTTCAATATAACCAAAAACGAAGACAAATCAAGCCGTGCACAACGCGATCACTACCTGTGTCCGGTTTAGCCGTCAGACGCAGACTCGCGGTAGAATTGCGTGGTGACGTGCTGAAAGATCATACTGCGGCACACCATTCCCCTTGGCATTGCGTAGAATTTCACACTGAGCGTCTGGTCGATGCGAGCGGCCTTCGCCCCTGGTGGGTGTACGACGGTGCCGAAATTTGTCGTCACGTCTTCGAGCGCCCGTTTGGACGGGACATCGTCCGCTTCGCCCAACTTCGAGAACAGCGCATGATCTATAGGTTGGCTCTGGGATAAGGCACGCAGTGAAGCGTGGCTGAACCAAATCCGAAACAGGCGCACCTTGAACAACGAGAGAGATTATGGTCGCGCCAAGAGCGCTGATAACCGAGCCTTATCTGCCAGGCCCTGTCGCCGCAGGGGCCCCTGTCTCGGGGTCAACTGCAGCACGGTCACTGGCCAGTTCCTCCGCATCTGCGGCGAGCGCAGCGGTTTCCGGCGTGGACATGCGTGCCATCGGGGTCGCCTGAAAATTCTTCTTGTCTTCCGAAGCAATCGCAGGAGCATGTCTCAAGCGATAGAGGGCGAATAGCACCAGCAAAATGTGCGCGCCCCCCGTCACGGCAAAAAGACTGGACTCGCCATAAGTGGTCATGGCCAGACCCGCTGCAGACGGGCCGATGATCGAGCCAACACCATACACCAGAAGCAATCCGCCACTGACCTGAATGAAGGCGCCGGGCTCTGCGTGATCGCTCGCGTGTGCCACAATTACAGGATACAGGGAGAAAACGGTCGCACCAAAGAGCCCCGCAAGCGTCATGACGACCCAAGGGTGCGTAAATGAACCAAAGACGAACAGTGCGTCTATGATCAGGGCTATGCCCGCGATCCCGATAAGGATGATGCGTCTATCCAGTCTGTCAGACAGGATCCCCACCGGAATTTGCAATGCTGCACCCGCCAGTATCGGTATGCTGGCAAACAATGCGATGTCGCTAAGAGGCAGACCGATACGCGCAGCGTAGACTGCCGCCAGCGTTCCGAAAGAGGCATTGGAAACCCCTACCATAAGCACAGCGAACACAGCGATCGGGGAGTTTTGCCAGAGCTTGCGCAGGTTAAGCGAAACGCTTGTCAGCGGCCTCGGTGTTGATGTGGCGGACACGGCCGTCGGCAACAACGCCAGGCAATAGACCATGGCCGCCAGAACGAAAAAGAAATAGCCCGAGGCATCCCCGAGCGTCAGAACCATCTGACCCGCCGTGGTCGCGACAAGATTGACCATCGTGTAGATACCGAAAACCCGACCGCGTGTCGCCGCTTCGGACCGTTCATTCAGCCAGCTTTCCACAATCATGGCCGCACCGGCAAAGCAGAAGCCGGAGATCGCGCGCACAGGTATCCAAGCCCAAGGCGTGATGAGGATCAAAGAAAAAAGGACCGCAATCGCTGCAATGGCACACATGGCGCCGAATGCGCGAATGTGCCCGACGCGGGCTACAAGAGCTGGCGTTTGCAGGCAGCCAGCGACATACCCGATCGCCCAGCCCGTACCCAGAAGTCCAAGAGATGCCGCGGTAAAGCCTTCTGCCTCGCCCCGAACAGGCAGTATCAAGCCATTAACGCCACCTGCGAACAGCAGGAAGGCTGATCCCATCAGAAGAGCTGTGAGTGGCAACAGGTTCCGAAACATCTGCTATGCACTTCCTTTCTGGCGCACCGTCACCGCTCAGGGGAT
The DNA here is from genome assembly GCF_037083805.1 of Roseovarius sp. D0-M9. Taxonomy (NCBI): domain Bacteria; kingdom Pseudomonadati; phylum Pseudomonadota; class Alphaproteobacteria; order Rhodobacterales; family Roseobacteraceae; genus Roseovarius; species Roseovarius sp. D0-M9. The sequence goes on from NZ_JBAPKZ010000042.1 coordinate 20,653, forward strand.
AGTTGGCAAGGATCGGCGGCAAAGTTTTTGCTTGTGGTAAAACACGTCATTTCATGGCTCGGAAAACCCATGCGTGGAAAAATGATGTGCAGGAGACCGGGCCATTTCCAACGAGCAGGTTACCCGGAGTGCTCTTCGACACGTCACGGGTTTCCAACCCGCCAGTCGCCCTAGCGATGCTTCCGGACACTGAAGGATCGCCGAGGCATTCCCCTCAACCCACCAGATACGCTGCCATCTGCTGTCTGGTCAGCAATTAGACTGGACCCGTATCGTCTCAGATGCAACGTGGCTCAGATCGGCCAATACCACGCAGGCCCACCGCATGTTATTGCCCTCAGTGGAGCGAAGCTAAGTAGATTGCGACGTGGAATACCTCTTTGCCAAGTGTGGCGTCGCACAGTCCTACCAAACGATCGGTGATTGGGTTAACCGCTTCTAGCGCCAGTTTAGGGCCGACAATTGGCGGGATCGACCGGTGCCAGCGGCTCTGTTGATGGCGTGGATGCCCCTCCCAGCGGCATCGCAATGTGCCATTGTGGTGAGTGTTAAAGCCATCACAAAAGGAAGGAGCATCCATGTCCGAAGCTACTCTTATCGGTATCGACTTGGCAAAACGTGTTTTCCAGCTGCACGGTTCGCTCGGTTTGAAATCAAGACATGCCAGACAGGTACGAAATGCAATGCAAGCCAGAGAATACCAATCTGCTGAAGTGCCCGCCGAGCACGCTGGGAAAGCGCTACATTGCTAGCCGATCTTCAGAATGTTAACGAGTTCCTCTGCTGTCCGTCTCAGGACCGTGTCATATGACAGGAGACCGCGTCGGATGCAGACTGCGTCTTTCAATCTGGAACAGGCTACCATCTCCGGCTGTACCTTGGGCGAGGTTCTGGGATCGCTCAGTTATGCGCTCGACCTGACTGAGGGGCAGGAACCCGGCCACTGTGTGCGCTCCTGCTTCATCGGAACGCGGATTAGCGAGAAGCTCGGCCTGAGTTCCACAGATGCGGCGGACCTCTATTACACCCTTCTGCTGAAGGACCTTGGCTGTTCTTCCAACGCCGCACGCATCTGCCAACTCTATCTGACCGATGATCACACGTTCAAACACGGATCCAAGACGATTGATGGGTCGGTGAAGCAGGCGATTGCCTTTGTCTTGCGGCACACAGCCACCGACGAACCGATGATGCGCCGGGCGAAGACAGTCTTCGACGTGTTGCGTAGTGCAGACGAACTGGTCAAGGAAATCTATGAGACACGCTGTCAAGCGGGTGCCGACATTGCGCGCCAGATGCGCTTTTCCAATGCGGTTGCAGAAGGCATTGCCGGCCTAGACGAGCATTGGAACGGCGGCGGTAGACCGTATCGGTTAGTAGGGGAGGATATCCCTCTTTTTTCCCGGATCGCATTACTGGCACAAGTGATGGAAGTGTTCTTCCGGGCGGCAGGTCCAGATGCGGCCCTAAGTGAAATCCAGCAGCGCAGCGGCACATGGTTTGATCCGCAGATCGTGCGTGCTGCCATGTCTTGTGCGCGTGATCCGGGCTTTTGGGAGGCCTTGGCGGCACCTGACATTGAAAGTCGGGTGTTCTCGATGGAACCCGCGCAGGACGCCCTTTCATTGGACGATGATTTGCTCGATGACATCGTGAAGGCCTTTGCACGCGTGATTGATGCAAAATCCCCGTTCACGCATGGCCATTCCGAGCGTGTGGCGCATTATACCGGGCTTCTGGCTGAAGAATTGTCGCTTGGCAGGACGACGCAGCGCTGGATGTGGCGAACAGCCCTGATGCACGATATCGGGAAGCTTGGCGTTTCTAACCGGATCCTGGACAAGAAGGGGAAGCTGACGGAAGAAGAGTTTGAGGTCATCAAGCGCCATCCAGTCATGTCACAGACAATTCTGAACCATGTGCGCCCCTTCCGGCCCATGGCGTGGATTGCAGCAGCGCACCATGAACGACTGGATGGAAAAGGATACCCATACGGTCTTTCGGCTGAGGCCCTGACTCAGGAAATGCGGATCTTGACGGTTGCTGACATTTTCGATGCCCTTTCCGCCGCGCGACCCTATAAGCCAGCACTTCCTCTGGAAGAGGTGCATAAAATAATGGAGAAGATGGTGGGCACTGCGATTGATGGCGAGATCCTTCAAGCTCTATGGGACGTTGCTGAGCGACGCTAAAGTATTTCTCCAAAAATCTGGAACACAGCTATTGGCGGAGCGCAGTGCAAAATATGAGCGATGCGCGCGCATAGCGCTAGCAATCCTTCCATTCCTGCTGGCCCTTCCCCGCTCCGAAGAGCGCGCGGGCCGGCGGCTGGAACATCTCGAAGCCGCGTAAGGCCACTGATGTCCGACGCCAGATGGTCTGCGCGGCCGCTCGCCATCCCCGCGATCACAATGAACTTGCAGAGCGGCTGCGCGATGGGCGGTCCTGACGCGGGTATGCCACCTATCCCTTATGCGGATGATGGGCCTGGGGGAGAGCGGTAAACATTGCACTAGATTTGTCAAACTGTGTCGCAATTTCGTCAATTTTCCATGATCTCTATCGGTGATCAAGCTTCGCTGAGTGCGTCTCTCAAACGATGAAAACGGGATCAAACTGGAGATCAAACAACATGTATGAGCAGCAAATAGCAAGCCGCCCGGAAGCGCACGACCGAACCGATGACGAAGTGATTGCCAAAGTGCTGCGACGCCTTTCACTTGTCGACAGTCCGCCCGAGCTAGGTTTCAACCGCTTTACCCGCTTAGTATGCCATTTAGCAGAGGTTCCAATTGGACTTGTTTCCTTTGTCGAGGAGCGCGCTGATCGGCAATATTTCAAGGCTTCCATCGGCTTGCCGGGTGACCCGACGCAGACGGATCTGGACCGATCATTCTGTAAAATTGTAACCCGCACAGGGGAGATGCTCGCCGTTTCCGACGCTAGAATAGATGCGCGAGTGAAGGGCAATCCGATCATTGAGGAAATGGGTTTGGTCGCCTACCTTGGAGCCCCAATATCAGGCCCTGAAGGAGAGATACTTGGTTCGCTTTGCGCCTTGGACCGTGTGCCCCGCGATTGGAGTGAAAATCAAAGACGCGCTATGATCGATCTGGCTGACTGCGTAAGCGACCATATAGCGTTACGCCAACGGCGCCAGAACTAGCCCTCGACTGATCGTGGCAAGCTTCATACTTGGCTTACCATAGTGGTTAGAACCATTGGAGGAGCCAAGCGAACAGAGCGGCAGTCGTCAAACCTATCGCTAGGCTCTGGACCCATTGATTTCATTCTAGCGGCGTGATTCACCGTCCGAAAATGGAGCGGTGATATGTCTGATCTTTTCTGGCTGACAGATGCGCAAATGGCGCGT
>NZ_JBAPKZ010000043.1:0-23792 GCF_037083805.1 Roseovarius sp. D0-M9
AACAACCTCAGATTACGAAGAAGCGCGGTGGCCGCCAGACCCGGCCGCGCGCTGCGCTACGCCAAGGGCTTCGCGCGCGGCCTCTTACACCACCCGGTGGGGCACTACCAGCGTAACCAATCTTTGGTTAGCGCATTCATTGCGACCATGCCCCCAAAAATCGCCAAGCCAATTGCGCAACCTGCGTTTATCGACATCCACAGTATCGGTCCCACATGTCGACGGCTGACGGCAATGAGAACAGCACAGAAAAAACACCAAAGAACTGATGACAGCATGAATCCCGAAAGAAACACAGAGAACGCAGTCCAACCGGGATCTGTCACGCCAAGTGCGGTGACGGTGCCCCCTAGCGCGGCCCAGTAGGTGATATTTAGCGGGTTTGAGAGCGATAGCGCGGCACCGACGGCAAAGGCAGACCCTGGCTTTCCTTCTGACGGGTCGAACTCTGGAATCGGGCCGATTGCGTCACGAAGACTTTGCCACGCGAGCCAGAGCAGTAATGCTGCGCCCGCCAGCGCAAGCGGTAGTTCGACATAGGGCAACGTAAACAGTGCCGCCGCACCCAAAAGCCCAAGAACTGCCCAAGCAAAGTCTCCAATCAGCGACCCCAACTGCACCGCACATGCGGGAGCAAAACCACTCTTGATCCCACGCCGAAGACTTTCAGCAAAGATAGCTCCAGGCGCGGCGTTGAAGAGTAAGCCTAGGAGAAAGGCTGAGACGAATAACGTGACCATGGAATCATCCCCTTTTTGAAAGGATGTAAGGGAAATTTCTCTATTGGTCTTGAACGCTATTTCATCTGCAGAAATGTTGATGGTGTCATGCCCGTTGCGGCCTTGAAACGCCGATTGAAGTGCGGTTGATCAGCATAGCCGAGATCGTGCGCAACTTCACGAAGCGGGCGACCAAGCCGCAACTTCTGTCGTGCATTGTTGATGCGCTGCACATTCAACCACTCGATTGGAGGCAACCCAAAAACCTTGTTGAAAGCACGCACCAATGCAACGGGGCTCGTTTTATGTTGAGCGGCGATGTCAGCGAGGCGCGGTGGCTCGGCTATCTGATCCAAAAGCTGTTCAGCTACCGCGCGTATCTGCGTTTCAGGTAGTCGCTCCTCGCGTGGTGGCTCCGTACCTGATAGGTCCAGCAAATCGAGCAGAAGCCTGCCAATTTTCAAATCCAGGACCTCCTCTTGAGCAGAAACATCTAAGGCATCACGCACGAAAGTAATTAACGATTTGGCGAGAAACGGAGAACTGAGTGAAGCCTGGCCAAAGGCCATGGCCTCTTCCATCCCAGTAAGAACCGCTAACTCAGAAGGGTTCAGATAGATTGAAACGAATGACCAATTGGCCGAATTTGCGTAACTACTTTGGACCTGCGCCGGGTTGTAGAGTGTAATCTGGTCAGCCGCTACTTCGAACGTGCGACGATCCAGGGTCACGGTCTCGCGACCGACGATGTTTGCTCCGATAACAAACTCATCATGTGAATGCTTGGAGAACACATGGTTTGGGCAGTTGAATTCTGCGACTTCAAACCGATTAAAACGACGAAACTTGCTTTCCGTGATGGGCACTGATGGCTCTTTCTAGTGCATGCTGGTCTTGTCTGCAGTAGCGGCTTGTTCAAGTGCCAGCGCATTCTCTGTGGCGGCGGCTTCCAATTCCTCAAGCTGCAATTCCAGCTGATTGATCGGCCGCGCGAGGCGCTCGGAGGAGATGCCGTATTCGTCGCGCCGCAGCTTGACGATTTCCAGTTTCAATTCCTGGATCATCGCGTCCGTGCAGGATGCCAAGGCGCGAGCCTGCGCACGTCCGGTCTGCGCGGCAAGGGGAGCTCTTAATTTGGCGATTTCGGAAGCGGCATCTGACATGGAAATTACTTACCACAGACGCCGTGAAAGGCCAATAAAAAAGAGCGCTTCAACGTAAATTACCCTGCTGTTCCGGGCCTTTGCGTCCAGCGCGGATTGCGCCAATAGATCCCTTCCAGAAGATAGCCGAGCTGTGCTGCTGATATCGCAACAGCTGTCCGATCCTAGCCCGGATAATTTACGACGCTTTTGTAGATAGCCCTGACACCATGTTGTCCGCGGTCATTCGATGTTGGATGCACGCGGGGCTTCGTCCGGGGTTTCCCCGCGGACGGCGGTGTTATCTGGAGTTTTTTCGGGTTGCTGTTTCAGGTGGGCGGGGCCAGCGCGTGGAACAGAAGCCGAATGAGGCTCTGGCGCGGGCACGAAGTTGGCAGGGTCATGACGATCCGGGTCTTCTTCTCGACGATGGTCGCGGCAAGCATGACCAGATGAAGGCGCAGCGTGTCGAACTGAGCATGCCGCCACTGGGAGCGCTTTGGGCAGGCCACGCGTAGCGTCCACCACAGCCAGTAAGCGCACCCGTGCAACATGAGCCGCACCTGGTTGGAGCTGGCCTTCGATCGCGATGTCCGGTCCGACATGAGGTGGTTCTTCCAGCCCTTGATGTGGTTCTCGGCCTGCTCACGCGCGGAGTAGATTTTTTCGTAAAGGTGCTTGCCGCGCGGGCCCATCAGATTGGTCACAATAAAGTGGGTGTCGCGTCCCAAGGGGCCCACCTCGATGCGGGCAATGGTCGCCAATTGGAGCGCCATTGGTCCGAGCGACAATGGCGACGCGGCCTTTCGACCACGACCGGGCCGCATAGAAGAAGGTCTTGAACCGACGCAGTTTCTGCCCCTTGCGCGCATAGCGGTCCGCCGTGGAGGCCTCCAGGGTTTGCACAGGCTCCCGCAGCGTGAGCCAGATATGGCGCGCCTGCCGGACCGCAGACCAATTTTGCTCGACGGCTTGCAGGTATTTTTTTATGCGTCAGACCGCAGGGCCGCGTTCTATTTAGGCCACAACAGCCCGGGCGCCATCTTGGCTTTGAACGAACGAGATCTCCTGCGGAAGAGCGAAAGGCCTTTGTTCATGGAAACAAGGATAGCGGGTGGGGACACTGGGACGGTCACGAAATAGACCCCAAGAGGTCCATGACAGATCAATCAGGAAAGACGCGAGCCGAGACTTGAACTGCAGAAATTATCCGCTTTGCATCTCTGCAGATCTCGTCGACGATGTCGGCTGCGGGTTTGACGGCATGAACGTTACCAGCGCACTGCCCGGACCAAAGAGACATAGCGGCCACGTCTCCTGTTGTGTTGGGACCGGGAGTATAGCTCTCGTAGCGAGCCACAGCGCCACCATCGGGGCGGGTGCCAATGACTTCTTTTTCGTTCGGGCGGCTACCAGAGGGCGGGCAGCCCGCCCTAAGCCATGTCTCTGATGTCGCATTGCGCAAGGCCCGATGCGGCGCGTCCCGCCAATGTCCATCGTAAAGGTTTGCATACCATTCGGCCTGCTCCTCGGTGGCGTTCAAAATGGCGTCTCGGTAAGTGGCGTGGATTTTTGCTTCGGGCGACGCGAGAAACCTTGTGCCGACCCAGACACCCGCCGCGCCAAGCATCAGGGCTGCCGCCATCCCGCGCCCATCCGAAATACCACCCGCAGCGACGACTGGCACTTTCACGGCATCCACGACTGCTGGCACCAGCGCCATCGTTGCGACCTTGCCCCAGACGTGGCCGCCTGCTTCCCACCCCTGTGCGATGATGATGTCTGCGCCAGCCTCTTGTGCGATCTTCGCTTCCTGCGCGCTACCGACGTTGGTCATGACGACCAGCCCGCCAGCCTTGGCCATTTCGATGGCATATGGATCATGTCCCCAGAACAACGAAACCGCGTGGACGCCTTCGTCGATGCAGACTTGCAGGGCGTCGCGGTAATCCACTGACACGTTGAGATTCACTGCAAAGTGGTTGTCCGTCATCGCGCGGGTCAGCCGAATTCCCTCGCGAACCTCTTCGGATGGATCGCCCCAAAGCGGGATTACGCCGAAGCCCCCCGCATTGGATACCGCCGCGACCAGTTCCGGTCCGGCGGCACCACCAAGCGGCGCCGAAAGAAAAGGTTTCTCGATTCCGAGCGTGTTGCAAAGCATTTCGATCATTTTACGCCTCCTACTGCGTTTGGGATTTCAGACTGCAATTGCCGACAACGCAACTGCTGGAATAGACACATAACTGCCCGGCAGGGCGTTGCGCAGCAATGTCGTGAAAGGGGGGGGGCAGCCAGAGCTGTCCCATCTTAAGTTGTTTCTCGAGGGCCTTAGCCCGGGACGATTACCACTGCCAGATGTAGGATCAGTTTGCCCTAAATTCATTCACATACGGACGCGCTGCGATTTCGGATCATAGAGAGGGCCGAGAGACGCCTCAGCGTCGACTATGCGGCCAGCCACATCAATCTGATAGGTGGAGGCCAGTATTTCCTTCCCAGACTCTCCCGCATGGCGGCATGGCACATACCCCAAGCCCACGGCACCACCGAGCGCATGACCATAGTTACCCGAAGTTAGGAAACCCACGATCACGCCGTCGCGCAGGATCGGCTCGTTGTGAAATAGCAGCGGCTCGGGGTCGGTCAGTCGGAACTGGATCATTCGTCGTGCGAGACCGGTGTCGCGCTTGCGCAGCACGGCGTCGCGGCCGATGAAGCTGCCTTTGTCGGTTTTCACCGCGAAGCCAAGACCCGCTTCAAGCACGTGATCTTCGTCGGTGATATCATGACCAAAGTGGCGGTAGCCCTTTTCTATCCGGCAGCTGTCCATTGCGTGCAGCCCGCATAATTTCAGCCCGTGATCCGCCCCGGCCTCGACCAGCGTTTCGAAGACATGCGCGGCTTGATCGGTTGGTATATAAAGCTCCCAACCTAACTCCCCCACATAGGTTACGCGATGTGCGCGGGCTAGCGTCATGCCGACCTCGATTTCGCGTGCGACGCCGAAAGGGTGAGCATCGTTCGACAGGTCGGCGGGCGAGATCGCGTTCATTAAATCCCGCGCTTTTGGGCCCATCAGTGGCAGCACGGCTTCGGCTGCGGTAACGTCAGTGATGACCAAAAATTCATCGCCCAGATGGCGGCGCAGCCAGGCTAAATCGCGTTGCAGGGTCGCACCTGGCACTACTAGGAAGAACGCTGTTTCCGACATCCGCGTGACGGTCAGGTCGCATTCGATTCCTCCGCGGTCGTTGAGCAGCTGGGTGTAGACGATTCTACCCATGGCCACGTCCATTTCGTTGGCGCACATCCGCTGCAGAAAAGCCAGCGCATCGCGCCCCTCGATACGGATCTTGCCGAAGGACGTCATATCTAGAAGGCCCACCCCTTCGCGTATGGCTATATGTTCGGCGCGGCTATTCTCGAACCAATTCTGACGGTTCCAAGTGTATGCATATTCTGCAACCTGACCTGCGTCGGCAAACCAGTTGGCGCGCTCCCATCCGGCAACCTCGCCGAAGACGGCACCACGGGCCTTGAGATGGTCGTGCAGCGGCGAACGGCGGATGCCCCGCGCAGTCGCCATCTGGCGATTGGGGAAGTGGTCGGCGTAAAGCAAACCCAGCGTTTCAGTCACGCGCTCTTGCAGATAACGGCGGTTCTTTTGAAATGGCTGCGCGCGCCGAATGTCGACCTCCCAAAGGTCGAAGGGCGGTTCGCCATTGTCCATCCAATGCGCCAGCGCCATTCCAGCTCCGCCTGACGACACGATCCCGATGGAATTGTAGCCTGCCGCTACCCAGTAGCCAGTCAAACTTGGCGCTTCGCCCAAGTAATAGCGGTCGTCAGGCGTAAAGCTTTCGGGACCATTGAAGAAGGTTTGGATGCCCGCTTTGGCCAGAATCGGCATCCGGTTGACGGCGGCTTCTAGGATAGGCTCGAAATGGTCGAAGTCGTCAGGCAGTTGATCGAAACAGAAGTCCGCCGGAATGCCGTCCATGCCCCATGGCTTTGCCTTGGGTTCGAACGCTCCCAATAGGATCTTGCCCGCATCTTCCTTATAGTAAGCGCATTCATCTGGCACACGCAGCACCGGCAACTGTGCCAGCTCGGGTATGTTCTCAGTCACGATGTAAAAGTGTTCGCAGGCATGCAGTGGTAGGGTGACGCCGTTACGCGCAGCCAAGTCGCGGCCCCACATGCCGCCGCAATTCACCACGTTTTCGGTAGCGATCCTGCCTGTCTCCTCGCCCCGCTGCCAGGTCACGCCGGTGACGCGACCGTTGGCTTGCACAACTTCGTTTACGATTACGCCTTCGACGATCTGTGCACCTAACATCCGCGCACCCTTTGCCAGCGCCAGCGCTATGTTACCCGGATCTGCCTGGCCATCGTCTGGCGTGTGCACGCCCGAGATCACACTCTCCATGTTCAGATGCGGATACATTGACAGGATTCCCGACGGCGACAATTCGTGAACCTCCACGTCGAAAGCCCGCGCCATCGCGGCTTGACGGCGCAACTCTTCTTGACGCTCAGTGGTCAGCGCCAAAGTGATCGACCCGCATTGGCGCAAGCCTGTGGCAAGTCCTGTTTCCGCTTCGAGCGTGCGGTAAAGATCGACAGAATACTTTGCCAAGCGCGTCATATTCTTGCTTGCGCGCAATTGCCCCACAAGGCCTGCCGCATGCCATGTAGTGCCGCTGGTCAGTTGTTTGCGCTCCAGAAGGATAATGTCTTTCCAGCCCTGTTTAGCCAGATGATACGCGACGGAGGCGCCGGAGATACCGCCGCCGATAATGACGACTCGCGCGGAAGAGGGAAGAACGGTCATGCTTGATGCTCACGTAATGATTTTGACCCACATCAGACCCGCAGAGCTAAAAAATCAATGAAAATATTTAGAATCCGTATTATCATTCCCAAGAATTTTATTATTCTGTATGTTGTGACGTCAATATGACTAGACATATGCGAGGAGAGACCGTTGGAAAGTTTCGTCGGCTCTGATATCCGAGCCATGCGCAGGTCACGCAAGATGACCCTGCAAAACTTGGCCGATGCGATCGGGCGCTCGCCCGGATGGCTCAGTCTGATCGAGCGAGGGCAGGCGCAACCCGCAATCAATGACCTCAGGCAAATCGCGATATTGTTCGACGTCAACATATCTTTCTTTTTCCGGTCGTCAGGGCAGAACAAGGAGGAGAGAGGGCTTGTCGTGCGCGTCCAGAATCACAGCCCCTTAGGAACTTCCGAAACCGGATTGGTGGAGGAGCTACTGTCGCCCACGCTGAGCGGATCGTTCGAAATGATAAAATCGACCTTCGCGCCAAGGGCACGATCGGGGGCAATAAAATCTCTGCGTCCGAGCGAACACGGAGGCGTTCTGTTGTCAGGTGCACTGAATCTAATCGTAGACAAAGTGCGCGTCACCTTGGCGTCAGGGGACAGCTTCCAGTTTCAGGAAAGGGATTATGCCTGGGAAAATCCGGGCGATGTGCCAGCCATCGCAATCTGGGTAGTGTCTCCGCCAGTTTACTGACGTTGGACAATAACCCGTCCCAAATGACACCTGCTTTGCAGGGCGTTTCGCATGTCGATCAGTCAGGATCTCTGGCAGCTAATCCTGCAATGACCGGCGCATGCCGGTTATCGCATCTAGGATACGCTTGGTCGCCGGGTGAGGCTTAATCTGCACACCGGCGTAGTTGAGCCGCCAACCTAAGCCTTGACAGAATGCGACATATGATTCCATTGTTGAATGAATGATCATTTAGCCAAGGCTCTTTGAGCCCGTATTCCAAGTCGTATTATACGCATGATCATTGCTTCGGCGTCGCGGGTATTCGCGCCGTTAAACATGGCGGAGGCCGATCTGAGAAGATCAAATACACCGGGGGAAGCCTGGCCAGTTACATCAGGGAGATGGAAATGGACGTTCTCGACCAACTGGGATCAATGAAGGAAGGCAAGCTGAGCCGTCGTGCCTTTGCGCGCTCGCTGCTGGCGGCGGGGGTCGGCGTGACTGCGGTCCCGATGGGCGCGCGACTGGCAGGTGCGCAGGACGCGCAGGCGACATTTTTCACTTGGGGCGGCTACGACATTCCCGAGCTCTTTGGTGAATACGAGGAAAAAAATGGAGCGCTGCCCGACTTCGCCGTGTTCGGCGGTTCGGAGGAGGCGTTGACCAAAATGCGCGGCGGCTTCGTCGTGGACGTGTCGCACCCCTGTAACCAGAGCCTGCCGCGTTGGGTGCAAAGTGGCCTTTTTCAGCCGATCGATCCCTCTCGCCTTAACCACTGGCCTGATGTTCTGCCCGGTTTGGTGGATCTGTCCGGAAACGATGCCGAGAACGGCAATATTTGGTTGGCGCCCTTCGACTGGGGGCGCACCTCGATCACCTACCGCACTGATCTCTTCGAGCTCGAGGGTGAGGAGAGCTGGGATATGCTGTGGGATGAACGCTACAAGAACCGTCTGGGCAGCCTTGCTTCGGGAGGGGATGCTTGGTGGTGCGGCGCAATCAAAGCTGGCGTCGACTTCGAGAATATCGACACGCCTGAGGCGTTTGACAAGATTGCTGCGGTCATGCGCGAGCAGCGGCCACTGATCCGCACCTACACGGATGATACCACCACACTAGAGCAGGCACTTTCTTCGGGCGAGATGGTCGCCGCGATGACATGGGCCTCCTCGGCGACGCAGCTTAAGGCGCAGGGCGTGCCAGTCGCATTCGCCGATCCCAAAGAGGGCGCGCTGACCTGGGTTTGCGGCTTGATGATCCACAAGGACGCACCTCATCTTGAAAAGGCCTACGAGGTGATCGATTCGTTGCTCAGCGTTGAGGCGGGCAAGTTCATGATCAACGATTACGGCTATGGTCATTCCAACGCCAAATCATTCGAGTCCTTCGATGATGAGATGCTGACCGGCCTCGGCCTGAGCAAGAACCCTCAGGATGTGCTGGATGTCGGCCATTTCCAGATCCCGCAATCGCAGGAATGGGAGACCAAGATGAACGGCCTCTTTGAAGAGATCAAGGCTGGCTTCTAGAGCCTTGCCTTTCATCAAAGCCCATCGCATCGACGCACCGCTCCGGCATGGCACCGGAGTGGGCACTTCCTTGGTCACCCAGTCGAGGCTTATACTGTCATGAGCGAGCAGATCTTGCAGGAATTTGACACGCGCCGCGTAACGTCGGTGCGGCGCCCAGGCGTCATGACCAGGTTGATGCACAGGTCGGAGACCTTACGCGGATACAGCCTTTTGTCGCCAACACTGATTTTCATGGGGGTGATAATCCTAATCCCTTTCGGCATCCTGGTGGTGATGAGCTTCTGGACCCAATCCGGCTTCGAATTTGATAGGTCATGGACGCTGGGCAACTACCGCGACATGTTGGAACGGCCGATCTATCAGGCCCTCCTTGGACGCTCGCTCTATATCTCGGCGGTGGCGACGGTGGCAACGGTGATCCTGTGCTATCCGATGGCGTATTACGTCGCCTTCCACGTGCATCGCAACAAGATGATGTGGATCGTGCTTATGACGCTTCCCTTTTGGACCAGCTATCTTTTGCGTGTCTTTGCTTGGAAGGTGGTTCTGGGATACGAAGGTGTCATTAATTCGGCCCTGATGTCGGTCGGCCTGATCGACGCCCCGCTGGAATTTCTTCTCTACAGTCAGTCTGCGGTCATCATCACGCTGGCCCACGCCTGGGCGGCTTTCGCAATCCTGCCGCTTTACGTCTCACTGGAAAAGATCGACCGCTCGCTGCTCGAAGCTGCGACGGACCTTGGTGACGGCCCGATAATGCGGTTTTTACGTGTAACGCTGCCGCTGTCGCTGCCGGGGGTTATTTCGGCCAGCCTTCTGATATTTATTCCGACGACGGGCGACTACATTACACCGGCGCTTTTGGGCGGACCAGATGGCACTATGATCGGCAACCTGATCCAAAAACAGTTCGGCGCGATCAATAATTGGCCAATGGGTGCTGCGCTTTCGATCTCATTGATGCTGTGCATCGCGGCGATCTGCGCAGCCTTCATCGTGCTGACTCTCTTTGTCAGAAAGCGAATTACATGAGCTCAGGATCATATATCAGACGTCCGAACAGGCCTCTTCAGATTTATGCGGTGATCTTTCTGATCGTGCTTTATGTGCCAGTTCTCTTTCTACCGCTGTTTAGCTTTAACGACTCGATCTACGTCAAATTTCCCCTAACCGGGTTCACCCTGGAATGGTATGGTGACCTTTTTCAGCGCGAGCCGGTCTGGAACGCGCTTATGAACAGCGTCAAGATTGGGGTTTGCGTGTCGATCCTGTCGACGCTTTTGGGAGTATTCGCGGCTAAGGCGATCACGCGCTACCGGTTACCGGGGCGGGGGCCGGTCGTGGGTTTCATCATGCTCCCGCTCGTTGTGCCGCTTATCATCTTTGGTGTCGCGCTTCTGGTGCTTTTCAGTAATTTGGGTGTTCCGCTGTCACTTTACACAGTGGGCGTGGGGCATCTGATCATCTGCCTTCCTTTTTCGGTCGCCACGCTCATTCCGCGGTTTGAGGGTTTTGATCGCTCGATTGAGGAGGCGTCCGCGGACTTGGGCGAGAACGCACTCTGGACCTTTTGGCGTGTGACGCTGCCGATGGTCTTTCCTGGTGTGATCGCAAGCTTGATGCTGACCTTCACCGTCTCGTTCGACGAGTTCATCTTGGCTTTCTTTCTTAGTGGGACCGAACCGACGCTGCCGATGTATATCTGGGGTCAGCTTCGCTTTCCGCAGGAATTCCCGTCCATCCTAGCCCTGGCGTCGATCATTATCGGCGTGTCGTTCTTACTTGTGCTCACCAGCCAGTGGATCAACAGGGATGTTCAGATCAAAGCTTTGAAAAGGGACGACACGTGAGCGATCAAGCCTTCATTTCGATCCGGAACGTCGACAAGTATTTCGGCAAGTTTCAGGCCCTCGACGATATCTCGATCGACATCGGACATGGCGAATTCTTTTCCTTGCTAGGCTCGTCGGGTTGCGGCAAGACCACGCTTTTGCGGATCCTCGCTGGCTTTGAGAATACCAGCTCTGGCGAACTCAAGATCGACGGAAGCGAGATGTCGGATGTGCCGCCGCACATGCGCCCGGTGAACATGGTGTTCCAGAACTACGCAATTTTCCCGCATCTCAACGTGCGCGACAACATCGCCTATGGTCTGCGCAAGCAGCGTCTGAGCAAGGCCCGCCGCGCCGAGATGGTCGATGAGATGCTGGATCTGATCAAGCTGCCCGACTACGGTGATCGTAAGGCGAATGAGCTGTCGGGCGGGCAACGCCAGCGCGTCGCGCTGGCGCGCGCGCTGATCCTGCGGCCCAAGGTGTTGTTGCTTGACGAGCCTCTGGGCGCGCTGGACAAGCAGCTGCGCGAGCAGATGCAGCTGGAGCTCCGCGATCTTCAACGCACCGTTGGCATCACGTTTGTCTTTGTCACCCACGACCAAGAAGAGGCACTGACCCTATCCGATCGCATCGCCGTGATGTCGCATGGCAAGGTTCTGCAACTCGACACGCCGAACGGCCTTTATGAGCGACCGCAGAGCCGCCAGGTGGCGTCGTTTATCGGCACGATGAATTTCTTTGAGGCCCGCGTCAGCGAGGTTTCGGGCGGATCCGTCATTGTCGAGGCCGAAGGGTTGGGGCGCATCGACGCGGGCGATCAGCGCGGGCGCCAGCTTTCAGTGGGAGAGAGTGTGCAGGCGGCGATCCGCCCCGAAAAGTTGGAAATCAGCCCCAAGCGGCCTGTCGAGAATGATGGTGCCGTTGAGGGACAGTTGGTCAACACCGCCTATCTGGGCGAGCGCAGTCACTTCTTCGTCTCGCTGAAGGGACGCGATCAGCCGGTCGCCGTCTCGGCGCAGAATCGTGAACATGCATCGCTACCACGCCCCGAGAAAGGCAAGGTCTGGCTGACCTGGAGCCGAGCATCGGTCGTGCTGCTACGAGACGATTGAGATCATCTCGGAGGCTGAAAACACCTATCCCCGTTCTCATCCGGGCGCGGGCAACATACGGACAGGACGATGATCAAGCCAACCGCTGCGGCGGCAAAACTCAACAGCGAAGTTGGTCGGACCGCCCGCAAGGAGGTCCGACGACAGCAGCTAATCGATGCAACGATCACCTCGATTTCGAAATATGGCATTACTGGCACCACCACGCCCAAGGTAACAAGCCTTGCGGGGCTGTCCGCCGGCACGGTCAATTTCCATTTTCAAACCAAGCAATCACTGCTGGAGGAGACGCTGCGCCATCTTGGGCAGGAGCATCACGCCCAGTGGCAAAAAAGCGTAAACAATGCTGACCTCGATCCCGCGGCCAAGCTGCTGGCCATCGTCGATGCGCACTTCCATCCCACCATCTGCAACCGCAAGAAGCTGACCGTCTGGTTCGCCTTCTACGGTGAGGCGGCGAACCGCGAGGCTTACCGCGCGATCATGTCCGAGATGGACGGGCAGCGGATCGAGATTTCGATCGGACTCTGCCGCCGGATCGTCGAGGAGGGCGGCTATGAACGCATCGCACCCGAAGAGATCTCGGCCACGCTCGAGGCGCTTTATGATGGATTTTGCCTGAATATCCTAATCTATCCCAAGATTTTTACGCGCCAGGACGCCATGCGCCGCGTGCGCGCTTATCTCGCTGCCACTTTCCCGCAGCATGCCGCCACCTTCGACCCCCAACTGCTGGAAGACTGACCTATGACACGAGATCCCCGTTACGACATCCTCTTCGAGCCGGTGCGCATAGGCCCCGTCACTGCGCCCAATCGATTCTACCAGGTGCCCCATTGCAACGGAATGGGGCATCAATACCCCTCGAGCATGGCCGAGATGCGCGGCATCAAGGCCGAGGGCGGCTGGGGCGTGGTCAACACCGAAGAGGCCGAGATTCACCATACCTCCGAGCTGAGCGGAGTGATCGAGGCGCGGCTCTGGGACGACAGCGATATACCGGCTCTCGCCCGCATGTGCGAGCGAGTGCATGTTCACGGTGCGCTTGCGGGGATCGAGCTGGCCCATCTGGGCATGGGAGCGGCGAACAATTACAGCCGCGAGGTGCCCATCGGCCCCTCGGCCCGGCCCATCGACCTGCTGGAGCCGGTCCAATCGCGCGCCATGGACAAGGCCGACATCAAGGCGTTCCGCAAGATGCACGTCGATGCGGCCCTGCGCTCCAAGAAGGCGGGGTTCGACATCGTCTACGTTTATGCCGGCCACGACATGACCACGCTGATGCATTTCCTGACCCGGGACCGCAACGACCGGATGGATGAATACGGCGGCAGCCTGGAAAACCGCGTGCGCCTGATGCGCGAGGTTCTTGAAGATACGAAGGAGGCCGTCGGGGACAGCTGCGCCGTGGCCATCCGCCTGGCAGTGGACGAGATGAAGGGCGAGGGTGGCCTGACCTCCAACGCCGAGGGCCGCGAGATCGTCGAAATGCTTGCCGATTTGCCGGACCTTTGGGACGTTAATGTCAGTGGCTGGGAGAATGACAGCGCCACGTCGCGATTTACCGACGAGGGCTATCAGAACGAATACATCTCTTTCGTGAAAAGCGTCACCACCAAACCGGTGGTCGGCGTTGGTCGCTTCACGTCGCCCGACACGATGGTATCGCTGGTCAAGAAGGGCGTGCTGGATTTCATAGGCGCTGCGCGCCCCTCCATCGCCGACCCGTTCCTGCCCAAGAAGATCGAGGAGGGCCGGATTGAGGACATCCGCGAGTGCATCGGCTGCAACATCTGCGTGACCGCGGATTTCCTCTGCGTTCCGCTGCGCTGCACGCAAAACCCCACCATGGGCGAGGAATGGCGCCGCGGCTGGCATCCCGAGAAGATCGCGCGGAAATCGTCCGAAGAAACCGTGCTGGTCGTCGGCTCCGGCCCCGCCGGAATTGAGGCGGCCCATGCGCTGGGTAAGCGCGGTTATGAGGTGACGCTGGCCGAGGCGGGCAGCGAAGTGGGTGGCCACGCCACCCGCGTTAGCCGCCTGCCGGGCCTTGCCCAGTGGAAGCGTGCGGTGGATTACCGGGACTACCAGATCAGCCAGATGCCCAATGTTTCGCTCTATCTGGAAAGCCGTCTGAGCGCGCGCGAGGTGTTGGAATTCGAAGCCGATCACGTGGCTATAGCCACCGGATCTCGCTGGGCGGCCCATGGCATTGGCCGCACCAACCGGCAAGGAATCCCTTCTGCGGATGGCATGCGGATCATGACGCCTGATGACATTATGGCAGGCAAGACGCCCGAGGGGCCCGTCGTGATCTTTGACGATGATTATTACTTCATGGCCGGAATTCTAGCTGAAAAGCTGCGCGGCAATGGGCATGACGTGACCTATGTGACGCCCTTGGCTGATGTTTCGCACTGGACCCACAACACAATGGAGCAGGAGCGCATCCAGACCCGTCTGATGGAAATGGGCGTGACGATCAAGGCGCTGCACAACCTCGCCTCGCTGAGCGCAGATTACGCTCGGTTAGAATGCGTCTATACCGGCAAGACCCATGACATTGCCTGCGGCACCGCCGTTCTGGTTACAATGCGCGAGGCCGACGATGCGCTTTATCACGAGGTCGCCAAGCTGGGCGAGGAGGGGGCAGCAATGCCGAAGACGTTGATGCGGATCGGCGATTGCCTGGCGTCTGGCACTATCGCCGCCTCGATCTATGCCGGGCACCGATACGCGCGCGAGCTAGGCGAGCCTGCGCCCGAAGGCACGCCCTTCCGCCGCGAATTGCCCGCGCTGGCATGAAGGAGGCTGCATGACACGCGATCCCAGATACGATTGCCTTTTCGAGCCTGTCAAGATCGGGCCGGTCACGGCGCGCAACCGCTTTTATCAGGTGCCCCATTGCAACGGCATGGGCCGCGTCTATCCCGAAAGCATGGCCGAGATGCGCCGCACCAAGGCCGAGGGCGGCTGGGCGGTAATCTGCACCGAAGAGATCGAGATCCACCCGACCGCCGAGCATGCGCCCTGGTCGGGCGGGCGGCTTTGGGATGATCGTGACATGCCGGTGCTGGCGCGGATGTGCGAGGGCATTCACGAATTCGGCAGCCTTGCAGGGGCCGAATTGAACTACGCGGGACTGATGGCCGCCAACCGCTATAGCCGCCTGCCGCCGATGGCGCCTTCACATGCGCCCATCGCGCTGCCCGATCCGCTTCAGGCCCGCGCGATGGACAAAAGCGACATCCGCGCCCTGCGCCGCTGGCACCGTGAGGCAGCTTTGCGCGCCAAGGCGGCCGGTTTTGACATCGTCTACGTCTATGCGGGCCATCAACTGTCCACAATTTCGCATTTCCTGTCGCGCGAGCGCAATCACCGCAGCGATGAATACGGCGGCAGCCTGGAAAACCGCGCGCGCCTTTTGCGTGAGGTGCTGGAGGATACCAAGGACGCCGTCGGCGACACATGCGGCGTCGCGCTGCGGTTTGCCGTCGAGGAATTTATGGGATCAGCCGGTTTTACCAGCGAGGGCGAGGGCCGCGATCTGGTCGAGATGCTGGCCGAAGTGCCGGACCTGTGGGACGTCAATCTCAGCACGTGGGAGAATGACAGCGCCACGTCGCGGTTCAAGGCGCAGGGCTATCAGGATGAATACGTATCCTTCGTCAAGCAGGTCACAACCAAGCCTGTCGTCGGCGTTGGGCGCTACACCAGCCCCGATGCGATGGTCTCGCTCATCAAGAACGGCGTGCTGGATTTCATCGGTGCCGCGCGCCCCTCCATCGCCGACCCGTTCCTGCCGAAAAAGATCGAGGAGGGCCGGATTGAGGACATCCGGGAATGCATCGGCTGCAACATCTGCGTCTCGGGTGATCATCATAGCGTGCCCATTCGTTGCACCCAAAACCCCACGATGGGCGAGGAGTGGCGCAGCGGCTGGCACCCCGAGCGCATCGCCGAGAAGACCGAGGATGCGCGCTACCTGATCGTCGGCGCCGGGCCTGCCGGGCTTGAGGCGGCGTTATCGCTGGGACGGCGCGGCTATGACGTGACGCTGGCTGAGGCCGGCAGTGCGCTGGGTGGGCGTGTCGCGCGCGAGCGCGAATTGCCAGGCTTCGCCGAATGGGGCCGCGTCGCGGATTACCGTAGCTACCAGATCAGCCAGCTGCCCAACGTGAATTGCTATCTCGAAAGCGCGCTGAGCGCCGAGCAGGTCATGGAATTCGGTGCCGATCACGTCGTGCTGGCGACCGGCGCGAAATGGACCGCCGACGGCGTGGGCCGGGCCAATCCGACCGGGATCGACATCGCGGAGGATGCGGTGGTCCTGACCCCGGACGATATCATGGATGGCGCGGCGCCCGAGGGGCCGGTGCTCGTCTTCGATGACGATCACTATTACATGGGCTCCGTCTTGGCAGAAAAGCTGCGTAGCAACGGTGCCGAGGTGATTTATGTCACGCCCGCGCCCGAGGTCGCGTCCTGGACGCATAACACGCTGGAGCAGCACGTCATCCAAGCCCGCCTGATCGAGCTTGGCGTGCGCATCGTAACCGCGCGGAACGTCACCGCGCTGCGCAAAGGCGCGGCGGATCTGGAATGCATCTATTCCGGCGCGGCCGAGACCCTGGGCTGCGCGGCGAGCGTCCTCGTGACCATGCGCGTCCCGATCGATGACCTCTATGCCGCATTGCAGGATAAGGGACTGAAATCCTTGACGCGCATCGGCGATTGCCTTGCGCCCGCCACCATTGCCGCCGCAGTTCATAGCGGACACCGCTACGCGCGTCAGGCCGGCGCCGCGCCGGATGACGCGGTTCCCTTCCGCCGACAATTCCTTGCGCCCGGCGATCCGGCGCAGTCCTGAAAGGAGACACGAGATGGCCTGCGATCCACGATATGACGCCCTGTTCGAGCCCATGCAGATCGGCCCGGTCACGGCCAAGAACCGCTTTTACCAGGTGCCGCATTGCACCGGCATGGGCTATACGCGGCCCCGCGCACTGGCCGCGATGCGCGAGGTCAAGGCCGAGGGTGGCTGGGGCGTGGTCTGCACCGAATACAATTCGATCCATCCGTCGTCCGATGACACTCCGCATTTGTCGGCCTCGCTCTGGGATGACAGTGATATCAGGGCGCATGCGCTGATGACGGAAAAGGTGCACGCGCATGGCTCGTTGGCCGGTGCCGAGCTGTGGTATGGTGGCGCGCGCACCAGCAATCTGCTGACGCGCGAGGTCGCGATGGACGTGACGTCCCTGCCTAACGGTGCTGGACACCCGTTCCAGACCCGCGCGATGGACAAGACCGACATCCGCAACCTGCGCCGCTGGCACCGCAAGGCCGCGCTTCGCGCGCGCGATGCAGGCTTCGACATCGTCTATGTATATGCGACGCACACCTATCTTCTGTCCAATTTCCTCGATCCGCGCATAAATACGCGCACCGACGAATACGGCGGCAGCCTTGAGAACCGTGTGCGTCTTGTGCGCGAGTTGATCGAGGAAACGAAGGATGCGGTCGGCGACCGCTGCGGCGTGGCCGTGCGTTTTGCCGCCGATGAGCGGATCGGCGAGGACGGCATCCCCATTGAGGGCGAGCGCCGCGAAATGTTTGCGCTCCTCGCTGAACTGCCGGACCTTTGGGATATCAATATCGCTGACTACGGGGTCGAGATGGGCGTGTCGCGCTTTACCCCCGACACCGCGCTCGAGCCCTATATGGGCTTCATCAAATCCATGACGACGAAGCCGGTGGTGACGGTGGGCCGCTTTACCTCGCCTGATACGATGGTGGGCCAGCTCAAGCGCGGAATCACCGATTTCATCGGCGCCGCGCGTCCCTCGATCGCCGACCCGTTCCTGCCGAAAAAGATCGAGGAGGGCCGGATCGAGGATATCCGTGAGTGCATCGGCTGCAACATCTGCTATTCGGGCGATAGCCTCGGCGTGTCCATCCGATGCACGCAGAACCCCACGATGGGCGAGGAGTGGCGCAAGGATTGGCACCCCGAGAAGATCGCCGAAAAGGGGTCGGACGCGTCGGTTCTGGTGGTTGGCTCCGGCCCCGCCGGGTTAGAAGCCGCGCATTCGCTGGGTAAGCGCGGCTACAAGGTGACGCTGGCTGAGGGGCGCAGCGAGATCGGCGGGCGCGTCACGCGCGAGTCGGCCCTGCCGGGGCTCAGCGAATATGGCCGCGTGCGCGACTACCGCGCGCAGCAGATTTTGGATCTGCCAAATGTCGATATCTTCCGAGAAAGCCGTCTGGGCGCGCAGGACGTGATGGATGTCGGTGCCGATCACGTCGCCATCGCCACCGGCGCGCAGTGGCGCAAGGAGCGGTTTGACGGCCGGGCCTATGTGTCGGTCGCCGCGCCCGGCACCTCGCCCGAGATTCTGACTGCCGACGACATCATGGACGGCGTCCAGCCCTCTGGTCCAGTGCTGGTCTATGACGAGGATGGCTACTACCTGGGCGGGGTCATCGCCGAGAAATTGCGCAGGGACGGCGCCGAGGTCACGATCTGCACGCCCTCCGATGTCATCTCGCCCTGGGCCGCCAACACGACCGAACGCTGGCGCGTGCGCAGCCATCTCTCTGGAATGGGCGTCGGGATCGAGGTCTCGCATGCTCTGATCCGCTTCGACGGCACCGAGGCGGCTCTGACATGCCAATATACCGGCGCCGAAAAGACGCTGCCCGTTGCGGCCGTGGTGATGGTCACGCAGCGCGCACCGAACGATGCCCTCTACTACGAGCTTCTGGAAACGGTGGACGGCGACGCGGCCAAACTGCCCTTCACCCTGACGCGGATCGGAGATTGCGAGGCTCCAGCGATTGTTGCTGCAGCCGTCTATGCTGGGCACCGCTATGCGCGGAACCTCGATGCGCCGCAGGATGTGGACATGCCGCTGAAGCACGACCGCGTCGACGTGGGCGCCACGCCCGAGGGCCGGCATCCGGCAGGGGGGCAGGGCGCGGCCAGCCGCGAATACCTGGAGACCTTGAAGCTCTATTACGAGGAGGAAATCGAAGGCGAGGCCTATTTCGCGGCTATTGCCGAGCGGCTGGAAGTCCCCGAACATCGCGACAAGATGCGTCTCATGGCCGATGTCGAAACCTATGCTGCGGCGGCGGTGCATCCGCTTTTGCTGAAACACGGGCTGGTGCCGCGCGATGCCGAAGGTCTGCATCGCACGGGGCGCGCGCAGGCCGAAAACGCAAGCGGGGACTGGGACAGCCTGATCGCCGAGATGCGCGAGAGCTTTCCGGCTTTTATGGACGATTTTGCGCGACTGGAGGCGATGGCTCCGGCCGAGGACCTGCCTGCCCTAAAGGTGTTGACGGCCCATGAAACTGCGGCCATCGACTTTCTCGAGCGCGAGGCCGCTGGCGATCCGCAAAGCGCGGCACCGATGCAGCGCTATCTCGAAACCGGATCGGCATGAGGCTGCGGTCGCTGGCCGCCGCGTTGATCAGCGTAGCATTTGTTGCCGCGGCGGTGACGTCGCTCGGCGGGTGGCCAACCGCAACGAAACAGGCAGCACCGCAAGCGGCCTGCGCCAGTTGCGACGCGCGACACAAGGGAATGCTGCGCCAGGGACAGAAGCTCGTGATTCAAGACTGACCGGCACCGCACGGAACCCATGGCGCACCATGAGGACCACTTTTCATCAGGAGCGCATGACGATGATCAGAATGCTTTCTGCCTTCAACCTTAAACCGGGTGAGGACGAGACGGCCTTTCGTGCCGCTTATCAGGATTTCATAACTGAGTTGCACGCGACGTGCATGATCCTGGCGGCGGACCCGCCAGGCCGACGTGTTCGCGATACTCCCATGGACACGGGCGATAATTACGCGCAGGAATTTTTCTCGATCATGTGCTTCCGTAATCGCGCTCAGCTCGATGAAGCTTATGCACATATCGAGGAGAGAATGAAATCCTCGACAACAGCCACCCATCTTCGAATGTATCGGCGTATCACCAATTCCGTATTTCTGTGCTGGGAAGAGGATGCGGAGTAAAGTCAACTGTCCAAGTCCCGCAACATGAGGAGCGAAGCCATGACCCACGAAACTGCGACAATCGCCCGGTTCGACGAGAATGGGCCGGAAGGAACCGGCATGACCGAATGGGATCCGATCGACCCCGCCGGCCTCGTCACGGGTGAGCCGGTGCAGCGCGGCCACGTCTACTACGAGCAGGAAAACGACGGATATCTGACCGGTGTCTGGGATTGCACCGCCCAGACCGAAAAGATGGCGCCCTACGGGGTAGACGAGTTCATGCTGATCCTCGAAGGCACATTGGTCATGGCGATGCCGGACGGAACCGAGGTCACCATCGCGCCGGGCGCCGCCTTCCTCATCCCTAAGGGCTTCCAATGCCAATGGAAGCAGCCAGGTTACCTGCGCAAGTTCTTCGTGATCCTTGATGGCCCGGTGCCCGAGGATGCCGAGAATCCATCGCTTCAGCGCATCACGGTGCCGGAACTGGAGCACGGCGCACCGCGCGCTGAAGGCGCGATCATGTCGGACCAGGTGCATTTCCTAAATGCCGCGGGAACGCTGAAAGTCGGCATCAGTGAGTGGTCAGAAACGCGGATTCTCTCGATGCCCGTTTTCTCTAACCAACTGGTTCATGTGCTTGCGGGCCGCCTGACACTTACCGGCAGCGGCGGCGAGCAAGTGCTGGAGCAGGGGGACACCGCTCACATCCGGGCTGGGGGCAGGATGGGATGGCAAACAGCGGATTCAACGCGTTTGCTCTATTGCAACCATTTTTCACCCGAGCCGGGCGATGCTTGACCGGGCTCGGCCTCGAGCATTGGCGTCTCAGCACCGAGACGCTCTGGTTTTGTTATGTGAGTTCCATTCCGATTGCATCGGTATACGAGGGCAGGGTAGCTCATCGCCGTTCCAGTTTCATCAGTTCGTCCCTGAAAGCTTCCGCTGGGTTTCTGTGCCCAGACATTTTCGCGGGCTCGTGTTCAGGCGCTGACAAATCGATCCTATATATCGATTTGGAAGCGACAGCAGAGCCGTATCCCGTGGCAGATCCCGGCGCACGCGCTTGTTCATATTTTCGACTGAGCGTTCATATCGCATTATCCAAGGCAGAGATCGGCTTGGATAATGCGGGATCATTGACCTTGGACGGAACCGTGTGCCCTGCGGGTGGGCCTCATTCTGCAGTGGGTGTGTCGACCAGATTTTCAATTTGGGCCTTTTGGAGCCATTCCTCGAAGCCGAGAATGGTCTGCCGCGCTGCAACTGCGCGGATCCAATCGGCGAGAGGATCGCTCCCGGCTTGAGTTGTTTCAGCGTCAATATGGCCGTTGGCCATCCAGCCCTCCGGCTTGATGCGTCCGAGCCAGTCACACAGCGATGGGATCCTCCCGCGGCAGTCCTCCTTGACGTGTTGCTCGCCGATCCATCGCACAGGGATCACCCGGCCCGCGCTGTTCGTCACAGACGGACCGAACACACGTTCGGCCTCGAAGATCCCTTGCGTATGGTGACGCAAGGCGCGATGGGTAAAATAGGCCATGTGTTCCTTTGAGGCATCGAACCAATTGTGGATCGCCTGATAGTCATTCGTAACGCCGCCGAAGCGGCGTGCCGAACTCGCCGAGTGATGGAGAGGGTGCGCCATGTCATTGATCCCTATATTCTTCGCGCACGGATTCTTCGTCGTTGACGCAGTAGTTGAGATCGATTTTGTCAGTCTGCAGGTCCCAATCCAAAGATCCATTCCCGCCGCAGTCAATCTCGAGACCCGGGTTATATGAATAGGCAAAATCCCAACCGAAGGCTTGCAAGCGGTCGTACAATTCCTCCGAAAGGGAGACGTGGGCGGGCGTGAGTGCGATGTATTCGACATTGCCGTCGTCATCATACCCTTCGTAGAAAAGCTCGGCGTTGGTCACGCCTGAAGCGCGCAGTTCATCGAGAAGTGTGGCGCGGGTTGCAACGAGCTGCCGTTTAGCTTGCTCTTGTTCATCAGAGTAACTCGCGAAAAAATTGACGGGTTGTGTCATCTGGTGTTCCTTTGGAAACATTGTAGCCCTTGGTGATGTCACCGAGGGCGGGCTGGGGTCGTTGGTGAGACATCGCCGGGCGTTGCTCCCGATAGGAGAAACAGGTGTCGGCGAAGTTGCGTTGACAGGTTTTGATTTCGACTGAACGAGGCTCGATTAGTCGATCTCTAAGAATGAAATGGGATCTTTTGTGCCGACAAAAAAACCAAAACGGCCAGTTCGGCTTTTTTCTTTTGAGGCGCGGCTTCCAGCGTCTCCCAAGCGGGTTTGACACCAGACACGATGCAATCGATGCGGGGATCCTTTGCGTTGGATGGTCCTTTCTGGAGGGGGGGCATCCTTACGAGGAAATGGGAACTTTTCAGAGCACAGCAAACTTTCCCGAAGGTTTTTCGCGCCTGTTGTTCAGCTTGCGCCGCGCAAATTTAGGGAGCGCCAATATCGCCGGGCGAGCGTGGAAACATGCCCGCCCGGCGGTGAAAGCAGACTACCGCACGAATGCATGGCTCGCGTCGCCGTTGGCGAAGAAATCATCCGCGCGCGGCAGATCAAGGTGACGATTCAGGCTCGCCCGGGCCTTAGGGGGCAGTGCGGAGCGAAAGACTTTCATCAGCCGCTTGGTCTTTTCAAGGCTGCGCTCGGCATCCTCCATCGACCGTGCCCCCTCCAGCATCATCATCAAGGGGCGCATCTTGGCGTGGCAAGGCTCCTGGCCCCAGGTGCCCTGGAGCCAGGAGAGATTCACGTAAAGAATGGCATCGGAGAACTGGAACAGGTAAATCTGGTAGGGTCGTCCCTCCGCGACCATCTGCGCTTGACCCTTGCGTCGTCAGACATCGTAGCGCTTGATCAACTCCTGACGCTGTTTTTCGAGCGCAATGCGCTGATGGTTGCTTGCGCTGACGACCAGGCCAAGGCTGTCCTGGAATTCAGCGATGTCCACCGCCCCGTCTGCCCGTGCCCAGAACTGGTCATTCACTTCGAACATCGCGTACTTGAAGATGTCGTGCAGCGCCTCAATGCGGCGCGCAAGATCAACCGATGCGTCGCATGAGTCATTGTCATAGACACACGTGGCAAGCATTGCAGCCTGCAGCGACGCAGATTCCTGAAGCGTGGAACGGCGCAGTGAAAACGGACAGCAATTGAGATTCAGGATGCTTGTCCAGTCTGTCCAGCTGAAGTCGATCAGCTTGATGGCCGCCAGGATCGCTTCGGAGGTGTAGGGGGAGTCGAGGAGGGT
This sequence comes from Roseovarius sp. D0-M9, assembly GCF_037083805.1. Taxonomy (NCBI): domain Bacteria; kingdom Pseudomonadati; phylum Pseudomonadota; class Alphaproteobacteria; order Rhodobacterales; family Roseobacteraceae; genus Roseovarius; species Roseovarius sp. D0-M9. Next base: position 23,157 of record NZ_JBAPKZ010000043.1, read on the forward strand.
TTCGGTCACGTTGGGTTTCATGGGAGAGCCTTTGCTTAAGTTGTTGATGTCGGGGATATCGGGTCATTTTCGGACCGGGGGAAAAGGATTTTCGAACACAGGTTCGTGATCGGCCGTCAGCAGCACTGAGGTCTCCCTCGAATGAGACGACAACGACCCTGATCGGCCAAATCCAATGACATCCGGGCGAATGCCCATGTAGCTCCACCGCTTCCAACGGTTGTAGAGGGTCTTTGGCGGGCCCGTATACCGCAGGAGCACCGCATCCCAGTGCTTTTGCCACTCTTGGATTTGCCGGGCGGGAACCTACGCAGGCAATGCTTCTCGCCAGAGCGTGGAATGCTGAACAAACATTGATCAGAAGGGAGAAGGAAGGGCGGGGGGCCGTTCGCCCGGCGCGTCTCTTTGTGGACGCGCCGAACGAAACGCCACCCCCGGAAGAAAGGGACAGGGCAGGGCAGGGCGGTGCGCCGAAACCAAAACAGGAGAGCCATCATGCTCGATACCACACCCTCTTTCCTTCAGCCCCTAACAGGCTGCTGAAAAAGGCCGGTCTCGACGCGGTTGCGAGAACATGATTCACTTCTGGCACGGTAGCGGCAGTGAGGGTGACGATGCGCGGGACGGACGAAGTGA
>NZ_JBAPKZ010000044.1:0-21663 GCF_037083805.1 Roseovarius sp. D0-M9
AAGACCTATCGCCGGGTCCCGGCATTGACTCGAAGTCCTAGAGATTACCAGAGCGATCGATGGGGATGCGTCTTGGCGCCGCCGCTTCCGGGGGATGAAAGCTCCCATGCTGCGCCTATCTGTGCGGCTACCAGGCGCTTGCGTGCATAACACTCTTTCACGACCTGAACGTATCCCTGAAACGATGCCCGGTGTGGGTCAGAGCGACGATAGTCACTGAGCGCCAACATGCTCGCGAGGGCTACCGTGGGGCAGTAAAGGGCCGACACGCGCACTCAGCGGCCATCACGGGCCTCTTCTGCGTTCAGCGCGACGCCGCGCACCTTCGACTTTCGCTGCGGTAACCACCATGAAGCACCGCGGTTCTGGTGTCCGCCGCGACAGATTTCTGAACCGACGTCCCGGCCTCAAATGACAAGTTTTTTCTACTTTTGGGAAGGCAGGTTGATCAGAATCTGTCGGAAGAGCGCCAATATTCTCAGGGCGGCTAGCCATCCTCGCTCAAACGCGGCCTTCTTACTTGTAAGTAACTGCATACTCATGTTCGTGCTTCCCACTCATACCAAGACCATACAACTTCACAGGGTGAGGGGTCCTTCCTCACCTTTTTCCCCAAGCTCTCCGTTCCCTCTCACCAAGGTGACGAAATGCCCTCGCAACCTGTTTGTTCAGGAGGTCAAAGGAAATCATGGTGGAGCGCGATCCGCTCCCAGCTCTGTTTCGAGTCATAGGCCGACCATGAAGGCGAAGCACCTTCTTCATCTGCGGACGCTCCAAAGCCTTATGGTGCTCCCAGACCTCATCTCGTCTTAGTAACGCCAGCAAGCCAGACTTGAGAAAAATGGTGGCGCGACTTTTTTGGTCTAGGCTGATAACGGTGTTCAAGACTGAGCTCTTCTCCGGGTTGTCGCCAGCAAACGTTGGCAGCATGAACTGGAAGTATTTTCTTTGGAGCTTTGCGTAGTTGAACCCGTCTAGATCGCGCAATTCGTGAAGCCCGAGATGTTCCAGGTCACTGGATTTGAGCGTGACCTCGACGCGTGCTCTCGCCTTATCTGCAGCCAGCGAGCTGAACGTGCCTCTTTCAGGGTATTGCTGATCCCTCACCTTGTTCTGGATGCGGATCATGCCGCTTGATTCTTTCTCACCCAGATACATTGTGCCGTTTAGGAACGGGCTGCGAAACTCATCCGGCTCGGGGCGCACCGTCAACGACGCATCACGCGCTGCTCCCATCTCAGGCGCTAAATAGCTCGTTTCCGTCTTGGAATCAGAATGATCTGCCTTGGCGGCGGTCGACCGGGGCATATCCCTGTCGTTCTGCCAGCGTGTTGTATCTGCAAAATATGTCCTTTGCAGGAGGCCCACCATTTTTTCCCGCTCGTCATCTGCGGCGTTGCGACTGTAGGCGTCCAAGCTGAATTCTATTTCGCGAAGTTGTGGTGCTCTGCGCTCTCCTCGCCGCTTGCCAACAGCCTCGATAGCTGCGGCCACAAGTGTCGTTGAGCTGGGTTCCTGGATCTTTATGTCGAATTCCTCAGCTACCTCGCCGGCACCAGGGTTGCTGGGTGAAATCCAACTGTCCCGCTTCAGAACTGTGCGAAGTTCTTTCTGTATCCATTGATGCTGGGTTTTGTGGGTGAATACCCGGACTACAATGTAGTCAATGACCGCCTTGAAGCGATAGTTCTTCAGATCAATCTCAGGAATGAGCATCCGGCGATTTTGAAATCGCGCCTGTTTGGAGGCCACCGGGGATTCCATGAATGTCAGTTCGCGAAGAGGCCTGGTCGGATCGAGCGATTCAAGCTTGGCTGATGTTGGCAGAGACATATCACCCTCGGTTGTTGTCTGCTGGCGATTCTAACATTAAGGGTGCCTTCGGCGTGGTTTCTTCACCCTCACAGATCTGACTGTTAGTCAGCATCCGAGATGCTCCGTCAAGGGCCTTATCGCATGCACATTTCTCTGATCTTACGCTGTCTCCGGATGCGCATCTCAAAGCACAATGTTCACGAGAGACACGTCTTCCTGAAATCAGATGACCAAGCGCGTCTCACCTGGGAGGAAACGCAAACCGAAATATTTAGGGCGCATCTAAAGAGAGTCAGCTACCCCCCCCCGTCAGCGCTTGCACTCCTGAAACTCACCGCGCATCCTGTCCCTGCGACCCCGGCCGCGTGTTCGTCTGATCAAGGAGATCCATCGTGAAGTCGATAACGCTCCTCGCAGTTCTTGTCCTGCTCGCTGGCCCGGCATTTGCCGAAACATGGCGGTGTCAGGTCCCCTATGACGAAGTCAACGGTGGTGGCCGCGTCACCCTCGAGGACGACCGATTGATCTTCGTGTCCAACTGGCCGCATCGTGAGCCCGAAGTTTTGAAATGCATCAGGAGCGGTCTGACAAGCGAATGCATGTCTGCGGATCTTGCCACGAACAGGGATGGCGGCGCGTCCGTATTCACAAAGATCTTTTCCATCACCTGGCAAAAGGACGGTGGCCCTCCTATGAGGATCACGACACGGCAGACTTCAGCGATCTTTGAGGACCATGAAGACGGCTACGCAATGACCGAGGCATTTCCTGCCATCGGTTACACGTTTCCCGTGACTGAATGCAAATCAGACTGACCGGGGAAGGTAAGACACACTGCGCCGGCGTCTTCGTCCGTAGACGCGCCTTCGCTACCGTGAGTGGGCGGCTGTCTGGCGTCGAACGCTCGAGCGGGCTGCGCTCGGCATGAATGAAGGCGGTGGCAAGCAATGCTTCTGGAGAAAAGCCACCAGGCCCACCCCATCAGCGCTTGCAGTCTCGTGACTCACCGCACATCCTAAGCGAGAAAAAGTCAGGGACAATAATGAGTAGCAGCGACATCAAGAGCCTCGGGAGTTTCGTCTGGTCGATCGCCGAGCTCCTACGGGGCGATTTCAAGCAGTCAGAATATGGCAAGGTGGTGCTGCCCTTCGTGGTTCTGCGGCGCTTGGACTGCATCTTGGAGGCGACCAAGCCCGCCGTCCTCGACATGGCAGCCTCCCTCTCCAAGGACATGGATGAGGAGGCACGTGATGCGCTCTTGTCCGGTGTCGTGGGCGAGAACATTCAGCTCTACAACGAGTCGCGGTTCTCCTTCGCCGCCCTCAAGGGCCAGGACCCCAAGGACATCCATCGCAATCTGGTGGAATACATCACCAAGTTCTCGAGCAACGTCCGTGACGTGTTCCTCGACAAGTTCCTCTTCACAGATCAGCTCAAGCGATTGAATGATGCCGGGCTGCTCTATCAGGTCTTCGACCGCTTCACGCAGATCGATCTGCATCCCGATACCGTCTCTAACCTGGAGATGGGCTATCTCTTCGAGGACCTGATCCGGCGCTTCTCGGAAATCTCGAACGAGACAGCGGGGGAGCATTACACCCCGCGCGAGGTGATCCGGCTCATTGTGTCGCTTTTGCTGATCAATGATCGCGATGCGCTCACTGGCTCGGGTGTCATTCGCCAGGTTTATGATCCAGCCGCCGGCACTGGTGGCATGCTTTCCATCGCCGAGATGGAGATGAAGGCGCTGAATGATCGCATTCGCGTTGAACTCTTCGGTCAGGAACTCAATCCGGAATCTTTCGCAATCTGCAAATCCGACATGCTTGTGACGGGTCATAATCCTGAGAACATCGCCTATGGCAACACGCTGACCCAGGACGCGCATGACGATCGGCGGTTCCACTACATGCTCTCCAATCCGCCCTATGGCGTCGACTGGAAGAAATACGCGGACCCGATCAAGGACGAGGCCGCCGAGCAAGGAATGTCCGGGCGCTTCGGGGCCGGACTGCCGCGCATCTCGGACGGGCAGCTCTTGTTCCTGCAGCACATGATCTCCAAGATGCGCCACGACGAGCAGGGCTCGCGCATCGGTATCGTCATGAACGGATCGCCCCTCTTCACCGGCGGGGCCGGATCCGGCGAGAGCGAGATCCGGCGTTGGATGCTGGAGAACGACTGGGTCGAGGCGATCATCGCACTGCCCACGGACCTCTTCTACAACACCGGCATTCAGACCTATGTCTGGCTGCTCACGAACCGCAAGGACAAGGCCCGTCGCGGCAAGGTGCAGCTGATCGACGCCAGTGGCGAGCGGTTCTGGAAGTCCATGCGCAAGTCGCTTGGCTCAAAGCGCCGGGAAATCACGCCAAAGGCCTGCGATCTGATAGCGCAGCTTTATGCAGAGATGCTGAACGGCGATGGCGACTGGGGCGACGTGTCCAAGATTTTCGCCACGACCGATTTCGGCTATCGTGAGATCCGGGTCGAGCGTCCGCTGAAACTGGCCTTCGCGGTAACGCCCGAGGGGCTGGAGGCGCTGCGCGAGGCCAAGCCCTTTGCCAGGCTCGACGAGGCGACGCAGAGCGCCATTGTGGAGTCGCTGGAGCAGCATCTGGCGGGTGAGCGGTGGGTTAGCCGCAGCGCCTTCGATACCGCACTCAGCGACTCGCTCAGGGCCTCTGGCGTCAAGATCGGCGCGCCGGTGCGCAAGGCCATTCTGGCTGCCCTGTCGGAGCGCGACGAGGCGGCGGAGATCTGCACTGATGCCAAGGGCAATCCCGAGCCCGACACCGATCTGCGCGATCACGAACTGGTGCCGCTGACCGAGGACTGGAAAACTTACGTGAAACGCGAGGTTCTGCCCTTCGTCCCCGATGCTTGGGTGGACGAGAGCCATACCGACGCGCGGGATGGCGGAGTGGGTCGCGTGGGATACGAGATCAACTTCAACCGCTACTTCTACAAATACGTCCCACCCCGCCCGCTCGAGGAGATCGACGCCGAGTTGAAGGCGCTTGAGGCCGAGATCGCAGGGCTGTTGCAGGAGGTGGTTGAGTGATTTCTGTGCTCGCCTGTTCGGTTTGTTATTGCTTTAGCAAGGATCATATCCTATCTATTGACATAACAAGACCCGCCACGCCTCGGGCAGAGCCTCGGCTCTGCACTGCGCACCCAGGCGGGTTACTTGTTTCTGGAGCCTCATTTTCGCAGCAAGGTGACGCTGCATGAAGTTCTCCAAGCCTGCCACCTCGCTCCCGGATCAAATCGCGCTTCTCAGGACGCGCGGCATGATTATCGAGGACGAGGCTGCCGCCCGCCATTACATGCAGTTCATCTCCTACTACCGGCTCCGCGCCTACTGGCTTCCGTTCGAAGTGCCCCCCGAGGTGGACGGCGATCACGCGTTTCGCAACGTCACCCGGTTTGAAGATGTGCTGTCTCTCTACATCTTCGACCGCGAATTACGGCTGCTGGTTCTCGATGCGATCGAGCGGGTCGAGATCGCGTTGCGCGCGCATTGGGCGCATTACATGGCGATGACGCATGGCCCCCACGGCTATCTGGAGCAGCAGCACTACGCGCATATAGAACGACATGCTAAAACCGTGGCGGAGTTGACCAAGGAGTTCGACCGGTCACGCGACACCTTTGCCGTCCATTACCGCGAGAAATACACCAGCCCCGAATTGCCACCGATCTGGATGGCGGCGGAGGTCATGTCCTTCGGGCTGTTGTCCAAGTTCTTCGGAGATCTGAATCGCCGGGCCGAGCGAAAGGCCATCGCAAAGCCATTTGGCCTAGATGAGAAGATCCTCACCTCATTCGCGCACCACATGAGTCATGTTCGCAATATCTGCGCGCATCACGGGCGACTGTGGAACAAGCGGTTCACGGTCAGGATGATGGTTCCGACCTATCCGGCGAGGCTGACCGTGGCCATGCGCAATGCTGATGCGCGATATCTGCACAACACCCTGGTCATGCTCGATCACCTGCTCATGATCATCGCGCCGGGGAGTGGGTGGACACGACGTGTCGTCGCTCTTATCGACGGCTGCCCCCTTGCCGATCCGCTTAGCATGGGCTTCCCTGAAGGCTGGAGGGAGCTGCCGGTATGGAGGGACACAGCATGACGCGGGATAGATACTGGCATGTTCGTGGGGCCGCAGAACTACTGAAGGAGGTGATTGAGTGACCGACATTATGACCCTCGCTAGCCCTCCATACTGGAAGCTCTATCGCCTCGGTCAACTCTTCAGGGAGAGAAAAGAGAAGGGCAGCGACAGAGATTTTCTGCCGCTCTCGGTTACGATGGGCGGTATCGTCCCGCAAATCGAAACTGCCGCGAAAACCGATGATGGTGATAACCGCAAGATTGTCCGTGTCGGTGATTATGTCATCAACAGCCGCTCTGACCGCAAAGGTTCGGGCGGCATTTCCGACCGCGAAGGGTCAGTCTCTCTGATCAGCATCGTTCTTGAACCGCGCAATATCGATCCGCGCTTCGCGCATCACCTACTGCGCTCTCCTGCGTTCCAAGAAGAATTCTATCGCTGGGGACACGGCATCGTCGCGGACCTCTGGACGACCCGCTATGCCGACATGAAGAATATTCGGTTGCGCGTTCCCGAGCTCGCGATCCAACGCCTGATTGCCGATTTTCTGGACCGTGAGACCGCAAGAATAGACCTGCTGATCGAGAAAAAGCAGCGGTTGGTGGCGTTGCTGGGTGAAGAGCGTGGCGCAACCATCACCACATTGATCATGGGCGGAGAAGGGACGGCACATCGCGCACCAAGGCATTCAAAATGGTTTCCTGAACTACCGTCGGACTGGGCGCTTGCTCGGGTGAAACACGTAACGACGAAAATCTCTGATGGTCCCCATATTTCGCCTGATTATGTGGATGATGGTATTCCCTTTATATCTGCACGAAACATCAAGGTTGATCGTTGGTCGCTGGACGACGCTAAGTATATCTCTAGTGAGTTGTTCAAAGAACTCACTAGGAAGTCCAAGCCGCAAGTCGGTGATGTTCTCTATACCAAGGGTGGAACGACAGGCGTCGCTCGTGCAGTCGATCTCGACTTCGACTTCCATATTTGGGTTCATGTCGCGCTTCTGAAACTGAGAAAACGCATATGCAACCCGCAGTTTCTGGCATACGCTTTGAATAGCGTGCCCTGCTATGAGCAGTCCCAACTCGCTACACGCGGCGCGACGAACAACGATCTCGGACTGATCCGTATAGCGAATATCCAAATACCTTTGCCGCCGTTAGATTCGCAAAAACAGATCGTTGGCAGGATAGATCGGTCTCTGTCCCGCATCGACAAACTCACCAAAACGATCAACGCCTCCATCGACCGCCTCAAAGAATACCGCTCCGCCCTGATCACCGCCGCTGTCACGGGTCAGGTCGACGTGCAGACCTACACCAAATCCGGCACCTCCGACCGCCGCCTCGACGCCATTCAAGAGGAGATGGGCGCGTGAAACCGAGAGACGTGCAAAAACATCAGCTGTTCTGGGAAACTGAAATCGAGTTCGAACGGTTCGACGAGTGGAGCGAACCGAAGGCTTTCGCATTTGGTGACATGGACATGCTTGAAGAAAAAAACCTTGGGCAGATCGCCGAGAACTATTTCCGATGCGCGGATGTGCTGATCGAGCGGGTTCTAAAGAACGATCTGGAAGACTTTGTAGCGCAGTTCCCGATCATTTACCTGACGCGGCACGCGGTCGAAGTCATGCTGAAACGGATCGTTCTTGCCCAGTCGGGCGAACCGGCGGGGAACGAACACAGTCTGCACAAACTCGCGAACATGGTCTCGGGTGTCGACCCCTGGGCGCTGAGGCGCATTCAAGAACTCAATGCAATCGACCCGAATTCCGAAGATCTTCGGTATGGTGGCATCGGTGAACGCGCGCCAGCATTCATTGGCACGGAATTGCGCTTCTTCCGTGATGCGATGTTTGCCCTCTTCGATCACCTCCGCGCTGTTGCCGACGCATCCGAACGGAAAGCGGTGTCATGACCGACACCCACACCACCGCGGACATTCATCAGGAGAAGGTGTTCGAAGCTCATATCGTTGCCTGCCTGGCTGTTGACCAGGGATATGTCGAGCGCGACTGTGCGGCGCATTATGACGTGGCCCACGCGCTCGACACCGAACTGCTGTTCCACTTCCTCAGGACCACGCAGCCCGAGGCGTGGCGGACCCTCGAGGACCATTACAGCGCCCAGGCCGAGGCGGAGGTGCTCAAGCGGCTCGACAAGGCGCTGAAGGACAACCCAACCCACGTGGTGCTGCGCGAGGGCATCAAGCTGGTGCCCAACATCCGCTTCGCTCTGTGCTTCTTCAAGCCCGCCTCGAACCTGAACCCGGATCTTACGCGGCTCTATGAGGCGAACATCCTGTCGGTGATGCGCCAGGTGCATTACAGCGCAAAGGGCCCGAAGAAATCGATCGACATCGTGACCTTCGTCAACGGCATTCCCGTCACTACGCTGGAGGTGAAGAACCTGCTGACTGGGCAGAACGTGCGCCACGCCGAGAAACAATATCGGCAGGACCGCTCTCCGGGGGGTGAGCCGCTCTTGACCTTCAAGCGCGGCGCGACCGTGCATTTCGCTGTCGACCAGGACAACGTGTCGATGACCACACGGCTGATGAACGGCAAGACCCGGTTCCTGCCCTTCAACCGCGGCCGTGATGGCGGAGCTGGCAACCCCGATTTGCCGGGCGAGAACCGCGTCGCCTACCTCTACAAGGACCTGCCCGAGGGTCGCGCTGTCTTCTCGCGCGAGGTGCTGCTCGACCTGATCGGGCGGTTCATTCACCTCGAACGCTCTGAGGGCAAAGAGGTGCTGATCTTCCCTCGCTTCCAGCAGCTTGATGCGGTGAGGAAAGTCCTAGCCGATGCACGGATACAGGGCGCCGGGCAGAATTACCTCATTCAGCACAGCGCCGGGTCGGGCAAGTCCAACACCATCGCCTGGACAGCGCATCAGATCATCAATCTACATGATGAGGCCGACCAGCCGCTCTTCGACACCGCGATCATCGTGACCGACCGCTTGGTGTTGGACCGGCAGTTGCAGAACACCATCGGCGGCTTCGCCCAGACCGAGGGCGTGGTGAAGAAGATCGACGGAACATCGCGCGATCTCAAGGACGCGATCCTGAAGGGCGCGCGCATCATCATCACGACGATCCAGAAGTTCGGCACAGAGCACCTGGCGACGATCTCTGGCCAGTCCGGCCGGAACTTCGCTGTGATCATCGACGAAGCACACTCCTCCCAGTCCGGCAAGGCTGCGCAAGCAATGAGCGACGCGCTAACGCGTGACCCTACCAGCTCCGACGATATTGAGGACATTGTGCTGGCCTTCCAGAAGGCGCGGGGGCCGCAGAAGAATATCTCGTTCTTGGCCTTCACCGCTACACCGCGCAACGTGACGCTGGAGCGCTTCGGCCGCATCGGCACGGACGGCAAGCCGCACCCATTCCACCTCTACTCGATGCGTCAGGCAATCGAGGAAGAGTTCATCGTCGATGTCCTCAAGAATTACATGACCTATAAGGCGTATTACCAGCTTGAGAAGACGATCGAGGACGATCCTGCCTTCAATGGCCGCAAGGCGCAGTCCCGGGTCGCGCGCTACGCCTCGTTGCACCCAACAGCCATCGATCAGAAGGTCGAGGTGATCGTCGAGCATTTCCGCCGCCATGTTGCAAAGCAGCTCGCCGGACAGGCGAAGGCGATGATCGTCACCCAGAGCCGCGAACACGCCCTGCGCTATTGGCAGCAACTGACCCGCTACATCGAAGACAAAGGCTATACAGGCCTCAAGGCTTTGGTGGCCTTCTCCGGGGATCTGACGATCGATGGCAATGTCTGGACCGAGGCGACGGCGAACGGCTTTGCTGAGACCGAACTGCCTAAGAAGTTCGATACAGGCGAATACCAGGTCCTCGTTGTGGCCGAGAAGTATCAGACCGGCTTTGACCAGCCCAAGCTGGTGGCGATGTATGTCGACAAGAAGCTCGCAGGGCTGCGGGCCGTGCAGACACTTGCCCGGCTGAATCGCAGCTATGGGAAAGACAAGCCCACCTATGTGCTCGACTTCCAAAACACGATGGAGGACATCCGGGAGGCGTTTGCCCCGTTCTTCGAGACGACAGCTCTGGAGGAGCGCACCGACCTCAACCAGATCTACGATCTGGAGCAGCGCATCACGAACGCCACCTATCTCCACCAGGACGAGGTGGAGCGCTTCGCGGATCAGTTCTTCCAGGGTGAATTGACGACGCAAGACCGGCTGGCGCTCGAGGGCACTGTGCGCCTCGCTGTAGAGCGCTTCAAGCTTGATGAAGACGAGGCGCAGCAGGAGGAGTTCCGGCAGCTCCTGAAGAGCTTTCTGCGCTTCTACGCGTTCGTAGCGCAGGTGGTATCGCTCAACGACGCCTGGTTGGAGAAGCTCTACGCCTATTCGGCCTGGCTCTCGCGACTGCTGCCGTCACGCGACGTGCCCGCCGACATCGCCATCACCGACGACATGCTGACCCTGTCGGCCTTCAAGCTCCAGAAGGGTGAGGAGGGCAGCGCATCTCTCGCGGCTGGTGAAACCGCGACGCTGGCCCCGATCACCGAGTTCGGCGCGAACGCCTATACCGAGGAGGAGGAGCGATCACTCTCAGAGATCATCGACTCCTTCAACGAGCGGCACGGGACGAGCTTCTCGCGCGAGGATTTCCTCCGCTTCGAGCGCGTGACGCGAGAGATCATGGACGAGGACATGACCGAAATGGTCCGTAACAACCCAGCCGACGTTGTCTACAACGCCTTCTCGCAAGCGTTCTTCCAAGGCATGGTCAAGATGTTCCAGAACGACAACGAGATGCGAAACATCGTCATGACCGACAAGGACGCGCGTGAGCAGGCTACGCGGCATTTCTTCAAGAGGGCGCAGAGATCTGCTCGGGAAAGCTGAGCGTCTTTGCTGCGATTTTGCTTTTACACTGCCGCAAGGCCCTTTGTGTCCTGACAACCCTCATTTGCACAAAAACAAACTCAGTGAGAGGTTTTGAGTGCCGAGAACGAAGTCGAGCGGGAATTCCTTTATTTTTTCTTCATTCGCTTTGCCTGAAAACTTTTACCCAATAAAGCCGTTATCTCGTGTATCCAGCGTCAACAGTCCTCCGGCTCTTTCAATTGTGGCCCGGCAATGCGCCAGGAATCGATGAGGCGAACTCGCCAAGCGAATAAAAAGACCCGGAGCGCTAAAAAGCGCAACCGGGGCTTTCCGAAGGTGGGGTGTAATGAGGGTGCAACAGTTTTCCCTTTTTCGCAAGTGCAACTTTTGCCCCTTATCAAAGATATCCGGGCAAGGCATACCTGCCTTATGACAGACCAACCGCCTCCCTGGGTTATTGCAATCGGAGCATCTGGGGCCGCGGGCCTCAATGATCTTCGCGGACTGCTGGCAGAATGGCAAAACCTGAATGCCATCGTGATGATTGTTTTGCATAGGCCTTGGACCGGGATATCTTACCTGCGGCAAGTCCTTCAACTTTCGTCACACATGCCGGTGCATATCGCCGGTCAGGGACAGCAGTTGCGACCTGGTTGTGTCTACATTGGCGAACCCTCAAATCACTTAATTCTTTTATCGAGTAGCATCGGCGGCCTGACCGAAGATCCGAGACGATTTTACGGGAATCGGACGATCGATTTGTTGTTCCAGTCGGTCGCCACGATCGGAGGCCATCGGACCATCGGAGTGGTGCTGTCAGGGTCCCTCGACGACGGCACTCGGGGCTTGCAGGAGATCCACGACGCCGGAGGCTGGACGATGATCATCAATCCCGCCGGTCAACCATGGCCCAGCACGCCAGAGAGTGCGAGTTCATACCATGGCCCGATCAATGTTATCGGTGATGTGTCTGTGATCGCCCGGGAGATAAAAAAAGTTCTGGCGACCGACCGTCAGCTATCTTGATCCATATATGGTGGCGCGGCAGATGCAGGTGCTCTGAGGTTCTAGCCTAAGCTTTGAAACAAGAAAAAAGCCCCGGAGCACTACCGTGCGCAACCGGGGCTAGGTATGGGAAAGGACTAAAGTCCTTAAAGTCGTGGCCATAGCCTGCAGCAGGTTGCGCCCAGTCGCAAGTGTTGCTTTTCGCTATGTGAAAAAATATTTACTGGGTTTGGTAAGTTGGATCGTGATTAAACGACGTCGTCTACCGAAATATCAAGTGCCTCGGCCAGCTTCTTCATCGTGGCTATCGAGCCGTTTCTGCGCCTGGCCTCGATATCCAAAAGCCGAACGCGGTTGACGCCAGACTGTCACGCCAATTCGGCGGTCGAAAGGCCTCGCCATTCGCGGTGAAGAGCAAGTGGGCTTGCGCCGTTGATCATACGCTAGACCAGGTCGAGCGACATACCGGCTTCCGGCCTTCGCACAGGAAGGTGAGTGCGGTTGTCCTGCAGTAAAGCTGATCGTAAGGAACAGGCGTCCGAAGCGACTGATGAAAGCGAAGCTTTGGTGATGCCGCAAGGCCGTCGGGCCAAAGGGTGTTTTGATAATGTGGTCGTTCCCCACTAGCTTGTCCTCAGCGTTTCACAAGGAACCGCGCAAGTCGATCAACGGTTTCGGTTATGGGTGAATTTCTAGGTTGACATATTATAGTTTACAAGCAGACTGGTCTGTATGATACCTCCGGTCAGAAATCCCAAGCTAACTCAGGATGAGCGAAGCGCGCGGACGCGTGATGCGCTGCACAAGGCGACCGTTGCGTCACTTATGGACGTTGGATATGCCAACACCACGACAAGCAGCATCGCCAAGCGTGCGGGCCTATCGCGGGGTGCGCAGAGTCATCAATACCCCGGCAAGATCGACCTGATCGTTGCGGCGACTGAGGACATGTTCAACGGGTTCCTGAACGACATCGAACTTCTTGCAAAACGCCTCTGCGACGGGGACCTCACTCTAGATCAATTTCTGTCAGAAATCTGGAACCAGATGCTGCATGGGAATTGGTTTTATTCGTCACTTGAGATGATCGTCGCCGCACGGGGCGACAAGGAGTTGCAGAAGCGGTTGACGCCCCTCATCCTGGATTTGCATATCAATTTTGAGGCGATCTGGCGGCGCACGTTCGAGCCTTGCGAGGGCAGCGATGCGGACCCCTCGGCGATATTCAACCTTGCCATGAACATGTTTCGGGGGATGGCCGTGCAAGCGGTCCTGCGCCCTGACAGGGCCTATCAGGCAGGGATGATGGCCACCCTGAGCGACATTTTGAAGGAGAAGGTGCGAGCGAAGAGAAGATGATCGCTTGATCCGAATGGATACAAACAGACTGGTGTGCTTGTATCTTAAAAAGCCCGACGTTGAGACAGATCGGGCGTTAACCAAAGAAACCAACACTGGGAGACCAACATGAAACGAACGATGAAAATTTTCGCGGGCCTTTTACTGATAGCCCTTCCCGCCACGGCCGAGGAGACGACGGGCTTGACAGACGACACGATCAAGATTGGCGTCATGGGACCCTTCTCGGGCAATGCGGCGTCCTACAGTAAGGCCGAGATCGGGATGATGGCCTATTACGAAAAGATTAACGACGAGGGTGGCGTCAACGGCCGCAAGCTGGTCGCTGTTCAGGAGGATACGGCCTGCGATCCGGCCAAGGGTCTGGCTGCGGTCAAGAAGCTGATTTCGCAGGACGAGGTGTTTATGCTGCACGGCAATTCGTGCAGCGGGGTCGCACTGGCCATTCGCCCCGTTGTCGAAGAGGCGGGGCTGCCGTGGGTTATCGCGCACGCGGCGAGCGACTCCATATCGGATCCGCTGGCACCGAACATCTTTCACGGCCTGCCGACTGGATCGGCCAATGGCCGCGCCATGGCCGAGTTCGTCCTATCGCGACCCGATACCGAGCGCGTGGCAATCATAGAGCATTCGAACGACTGGGCGCACAGCTATTCTGATCCGGCCCGTGCATACCTGAAGGAACAGGGGGTCGAGCCGGTTGCGGACCAGACCATGGAGCGTGGCCAGACCGACGCGACGGCCCAGATACTGAAGCTTCGCGAAGCCAAGCCGGATTTCATCATCGCCGCACTCTATGAAGCGGAGACGGCCATCTTTCTGCGCGATCTCAAGAAATATGGGATGAGCGACATTCCGGTCATGGGCACGGCAGGCACCGATCTGGAAAACACGCTCAAGCGGGTTGGCGATTTCGAAACGGTTAAGAACTACTTCGTGATCCATTCCTATATCGACAGCCTTGACGGCGCAGGCCTGAAGCCCTGGGGCGACATGATCACCAAATACTACCCTGATGAACAGCTTAGCACTTTCAGCTTTGCCTCACTCGGCTCTGCGGTCGCCGTGGTCGAGGCTCTGAAGAATGCCGGCCCGGATCTGACCCGGTCCAAGTTCATCGCGGAGCTCGAGAAGATCGACAATTTGGACACCGGGATCCTGTCGCATCCGATTACCTTCACGGCAGACGATCATCAGGGAGTTAAAGGCTCTGCGGTTGCCGGTTTCGTGGATGGCCAGCCGACTGTCCTGCGCTCATGGGGCGAACGCTTCTGATCCAGTATACCGCGCCGGAGAGCAGGCATTGCCCTCCGGCGCTCTGACTAGAAAGGACAGCGCATGTTTCTACAACTTTCGATCAGCGGGCTTTCGCAGGGCGCGATCTATGCGCTGGTCGCCCTCTCTCTGACGGTGGTCTACCGCTCGACCACCATCGTCAATTTCGGGCATGGCGATTTCGTGATGGCGGGGGCGTTCGTGTCCTATGTCCTGACCGTGATGCTGGGTATCGCCTTTCTGCCCGCAGCGGTGCTTGCCGTTTTGGCCCTGTTCGTTCTGGGGTTGTGCTTCAGTCGTGGGTTGATCAGACCGATCCGGGGTGGGCCGCATATCGGCTTCGCGTTGATGTGCATTGCCGTGGGGTTCGTCATGCGTGGAATAGCCCGCATCGTCTGGGGGCGCGAGGTGCTGCCGATGCCGAGCGTCTTCGATATGCCGCCCATCTTTTTGGGCAATCTCATCATCACAGGGGATGCGATCTTCATCATAGGCACCACCGCCGTTCTGCTGATCGCCTTCTTCGCGGTTTTGGCGCTGACCGATATTGGAAAGATGGTTCAGGCAGTCTACCAGTCGCAGCGCGGTGCCCAGTTGATTGGGATCAACGTGGACCGGTTCAACGACATGACATGGGGTGTCGGAGCCGCGCTGGGGGCCGTGGGCGGCATCCTGATCGCGCCTGTGTCGCTACTGCATCCAGATATAGGGGCCAGCTTTTTAATCAAGGGTTTTGCCGCCATGACGCTGGGCGGCTTTGGCTCGCTGCATGGTGCGGTGATCGGCGCGCTGCTACTTGGCGTGACCGAGCAATATGCCGGCGCTTACATCAACACGGCGCTGATCGACATCACCGCGTATCTGGTCATCGTCATCGTCTTGCTGGTGCGCCCGCACGGCCTTTTCGGACGCAAGTCCGTGGTGAAGGTGTAACCCGATGATGCCAACCAAATCACAACTTCGCTTGCGCACAGTGCTTTTCTGGCTGGTGCCAGTGGCGCTTCTTGCGGTGCCGTTTCTGGTCAATCCATACGTGCAGTTCATAGTCAATAGCGTCCTGATCTACGCTCTAATCACGCTTGGCTTCAACTTCGTGATCGGCAATCTGGGCCAGCTTGCCTTCGCCAACACGGCGTTCTTCGGCATCGGGGCCTATGCGTCGGCAATCGCGACCACGTCAATGGGGCTGCCGTGGCTGGTCACGATCCCGCTTTCTGGCGTGGCGGGGGCCATCGGCGGCTTCCTGGCCTCGGGCGCTGCGCTGCGCGGAATCCGGTTCTACTATCTGGCGATCATCACGCTGGCCTTCGGCGAATTGATGCGCTGGCTTTATGTTCACGCCAAGCCCCTGACCGGCGGCACCGATGGGCTGAGCCTGCCGCGCGAAACAGTGCTGGGCTACTCGCTGACCGACGACAGGGTGAAGTTCTACGTCTTTCTCGTCGTCACGGTGCTGTTGTTCAAGGCGACGCTCAATCTGCTGCGCTCGCATGTGGGGCGGTCGATCATGGCGGTCCGCGAGAACGAGGTGGCTACCGCATCGCTGGGCATCCCGACCTCGCGCATCATCGTCACTGGTTTCATCTGGTCCGGTTTCGTCGTGGGCTGCGCGGGATCGCTTTTCGCACTGCACACATCCTACGTCTTCCCCGAGAGCTTTGGCATGCTGCATCTGATCGTCAGCTTCGCCATGGTGCTGGTGGGCGGCCTTGGCTCCGTTCTGGGTGCTGTTTTGGGGGCGGCGGCACTGACCGTCCTGCCCGAATATCTGCGCAGTTTTCCGGGGATGGAAGAGCTGTTCTTCGGCCTGATCGTAATCGCCGTGCTTCTAGTGCTGCCGCAGGGGCTGGCCAGTCTGCTGCGGCGCGTCTCGCCGATCTTCGTCGAGCGGTATTACAGGGAGTGACGGCATGAATAACTTGCTCGAAGTCGAGGGACTTGGCGTGCGCTTCGCTGGTCTGGATGCCCTCAAGGATGTATCCCTCAATCTGACAGCGGGCCAGATCCTAGCGGTGATAGGACCCAATGGCGCGGGAAAGACGACGCTGTTCAACGCCATTTCCGGCTACGTGCGGCCCTCGTCCGGACAGGTCCGGCTGAAGGGGCGCGATGTCGCAGGTGCGTCGCCGCATGCGATTGCGCAACACGGAATCCGGCGCACCTTTCAAAACGGCGGCCTCTTCCCGGCGCTGACCGTGCTGGAGAACGTGCTAACAGGGCTGCACGCCCAGACGGGGGGCAATTTTCTGGACGTTCTGCTGGGGCGCCGCCGAGCGTTGGAATCCGAGCGCGAGATGATAGATCGTGCCCGCCAGCTGCTGTCGCTGATGCAGATGGAGAAGATGGCCGACATGCGCGCCGCAGACCTCTCGGGCGGGCAACAGCGGATAGTCGAAATCGTCCGCACCGTTGCGTCGGATCCGCCGATCCTATTGCTCGACGAGCCTGCCGTCGGACTCTCTCCGCTAGCGCGAGATCAGATGATGGAAATCATACATCGCATGGCCGGCGAAAAGGGTGTGGGTGTCCTATTGATCGAACATGCGGTGGAGCTGGTGATGGCTGGCGCTGACCGCATACTCGTTATGGCGGCAGGACAACGCATCGCCGAGGGCACACCGCAGGAAATCCGCGAGGACCGCGCCGTTCTGGAGGCCTATCTTGGACATGCTTGACCCATTGATGATCATTCGCGACTTGCATGTCGCTTACGGAAAGAAACCCATTCTACGCGGTGCCGCCTTCGACGTGCAGCCAGGCGAATGCCTGACACTTCTGGGCGCCAACGGTTCGGGGAAATCCACTTCTCTCAATGCGATCTGCGGCTTCGTGCGGCCCGGTTCTGGGTCGATCTTGCTAAGCGGTGAGGAACTTTCCGGCCTCGCTCCCCACCAGATATTCCAGCACGGTGTCGCGCAGGTCAGCCAGAAGCGGGATTTGTTTCCAGATCTGACTGTCGCTGACAACCTGCGCCTTGGCGCCATGCGGCGCGGCGGCAAGCAAGCCGGGCAGACGCTTGAGCATATCTATGACCGGTTTCCCCGGCTTGCCGAGCGGCGCCGACAAGCAACGCGCACCCTGTCGGGTGGCGAACAGCAGATGGTCGCCATCGGCCGCGCGCTGATGTCTGGCCCGCGCTTACTGCTGCTGGACGAGCCGTCTGGCGGGCTTTCGCCGGAATTCTGCGAGGAGATCGCACAGCTGATGGATGTTCTTAAAGCCGATGGTGTGACGATGTTGATGGTGGAGCAGAACCTCAAACTGGCCTTCCGCGCCGCTGACCGCTTTATCGTGCTGCGCGACGGGCTGGTAGTGGATGGTGGCGACGTGAAGGCGATGGAGGGCAATCACGATGCCATCATCAAGAATATTTACCTCTGAGAGAGTGGACTGCATAAAATGACAAACCAAAATCTGCATGACGATCTGATTGTTTTCGACGGTCTCATCATCTCGAATTGGGATGAAAGCGTGTTTCAGGCCATGCGCGCAGGCGGCTTGACCGCTGCGAACTGCACATGCTCGGTCTGGGAGAATTTTCGCGACACGATGCTAGCCATCGGCCAGTGGAACCGCATGTTCGCCGATCACGCCGATCTGATCACCAAGGCCACCACGGTCGAGGATATTCGGCGCGCCAAACGTGACGGCAAGACAGGAATCGTTCTTGGTTTTCAAAACACGTCCGCCTTCGAGGACCGGGTGGAGTTCGTGGAAATCTTCAAGCAGCAGGGCGTCGGTATAGTGCAGATGACGTACAACACCCAGAACTTCGTCGGCAGCGGTTGCTACGAGGGCACCGATAGCGGGCTTTCGGATTTCGGCCATGACATCGTCGCCGAGATGAACCGCGTCGGCATGCTTTGCGATCTAAGCCATGTCGGCCCCAAGACGTCCGAAGAGGTTATTCGCGCTTCGAAGAAGCCCGTGGCCTACAGTCACTGCCTGCCCAGTGGTCTCAAGGCCCATCCTCGCAACAAGTCCGATGATCAACTGCGGTTCATTGCCGACCACGAAGGCTTCGTCGGTGTCACGATGTTCCCGCCCTTCCTCAAGCGTGGCAACGATGCGTCGGTCGATGATTATGTCGAGGCGATCGATTACATCGTAAATCTGGTCGGCGAGGATTGCGTCGGATTTGGCACCGATTTCACGATGGGGTATAGTGAGGGATTCTTCGAGTATCTGAACCGCGACAAGGGCATCGGACGCCAACTGACTGAGATATGGAAAGTCGACTTTCCCGACGGGCTAGAATCGATCGCCGATTTTCCAAACCTCACCGCTGCCATGGAGCGCGCCGGCTGGAGTGAGGCCAAAATCCGCAAGATCATGGGTGAGAATTGGCTTGGGTTGCTTGACCGTGTCTGGTGATCCAGTGCAGTGACACATGGATCTGGCCTGCCTCACCGATCGGTTCAATTTTTTGAACGTTAGTGCATGGTCGACCTCTGGTCTATCGGGACGATGCTTGTGGGCGCTGGTGAGCAAAGGCCCTGCTTGTTCGGTAGCTTTGCAACCTTCATCCTCTCCTGCGTCGCACCTGCGCGGAGTTCATGTGACCTGCCCCCCAAAAACCGGGCCATTCAAAAGTAGAGTTTGTTCTCGTAACGTTCAAAACGACAAGGAGAACAGACGATGCGCAAATCACGTTTCACCGAAGAACAGATCGTGGGGATTCTGCAGGAGTATGCGGCCGGGGCGAAGGTCTCGGAGCTGTGCCGCAAGCACGGCATGTCGGATGCTACGCTGTATAAGTGGAAGGCCAAGTATGGCGGCATGACGGTGTCCGAGCTGCGCCGTCTGAAGGATCTTGAGGCGGAGAATGCCGAACTCAAGCGTCTCCTGGCCGATGCCATGCTGGATAACGCCGGTCTAAAGGGGCTGCTGGCAAAAAACTTCTGACGCCTGCGCGCCGCCGGGATGCCGTGAAGACGCTGGTGGAAGAGCATCAGTTCACGGAGCGGCGAGCGTGCAGGCTGGTCGGGATTTCACGGTCAAGCCTGGCCTATCAGGCTCGGCCAGACCGCCACGCACGGTTGAGGGAACGCCTGATCACGCTGTCAGGCAAGCACCGGAGGTATGGCTACCGCATGTTGCACGCAAAGCTGGTCCGCGAGGGTTTCAAGGTGAACGTCAAGGTCGTCGAGCGGATCTACCGCGAAGAACGGCTGTGGCTGCGCCGCACGAAGCGCAAGAAGATCCCGCGCGAGGCGCGCAAAGGCAGCTGGTGCCCGATCGCTGCCAACCAGCGATGGTCGCTCGATTTCACCAGCGACGCGCTGGCCAACGGTCGCAAGTTCCGCACCGCCAATCTCAAGGACGACTGCACCCGGGAGTGCCCGGCGATCGAGGTGGACTTCTCGCTGCCGGGCGAGCGGGTCGTGGACATGTTGGAGCGCGTGGCCCGTGAGCGGGGATATCCCGACATCCTGGTCGTCGACAACGGCCCGGAACTGCGCGGGCGCGCGCTTGACGGATGGGCCGATGATCACGGCGTCCAGCTGTATTTCATCGACCCCGGCAAGCCGACCCAGAACGCCTACATCGAAAGTTTCAACGGCCGATATCGCGAGGAATGCCTGAACCAGCACTGGTTCACCAGCATCGGCGAGGCCCGCGATATCATCGAAGAATGGAGGATCGATTACAACACGGAGCGTCCGCACAGCAGCCTGAAATATCAGACCCCGGAGGAGTTCGCAGCCGCAAGACCCTTCGACAAAACGCAATGGGCGCAGCCGCTTGAGCTACCTGATGGCTCCGCGCCCGCGCCCATTGCTCACGCCGCCGAATGATGGCACACAAAAGGAGAACAGGCTCGACTTACGAGTGGCCCGGAAAAAAGGGGCAGGTCACGCTGAACACGGAACTCGACTACAAGGCGCGAATATTTTCCTTCGCCGATCCAGCCGCCTTCATCGCGTATCTCAAGGAGATTGACGAAGGCACCGATCCGATGGTGAGACACTTTGCGGAAATGCTTTACAGGTAGCTCGCGCGATCGAGGATAATGGCCTATGGAGGCAGTGGTCAAATGATCGCTCCATCTCGGAGAACCGCTATCCGTGTGAAGCGTAGCGGATGTCCTGTGTCCGCCAACCTCCCGATACCCTTTTCACTGTCGCGGTGTTAACAGCGCAGCTGGGTCGAAGGGCAAAGCGGCCCCGCGAACTGGACATTGCTCTACGCTTGACGGCCCTTACATTACAGCGATGGTGGTCGGATGTGTAACCTCTACTCCAATACGACAGCGGTGAGCGCCATGCGCAACCTGTTCAAGGTCTCAGTGGAGGACGTGCATCTCGGCAATGCCTAACCCCTGACCGCTATCTGGCCCAAGTATCCTGGACATGTTGTCAGGCATAATGATCAAGGTCGCCGCGAACTGGTTAGCTTGTCCTGGGGCTTCCGCACCACCAAAATCAGCAAGAAGACGGGCAAGATCCTCCAGGCTGCCGCATGGAACAACGCCCATGACGACAAGGTGCGAACATCCGGGCTTTAGAAGGAAAGCTTCCATGCACGCCGCTGCCTGATACCTGCGTCATCGTTCTGCGAGGCAAAGGGCAGATCTCCAGCAACCTATTTCTGGTTTGGCTTACGTGGTGACGAACCTCGACCACCGTTCGCTTTCGCTGGCCTATGGACGCATTCACGCTATGACGGCCTCAACGGCCAAGATGAATGCGAGACCTACACGATGATCACGACCACGGCGAATGACTTGGTGAGGCCAGTGCATCCCGAGCGCATGCCGGTCATCCTCCAGCCGGATGATTATCAGCAGTGGTTGGAGGGCAGTGCCGGTGAGGCGCACGATCTTTTGAGACCGTTTCCAGAGGATGCCATGCATATCGTCAAGAAGGGCGAAGATGAGCGGCAGGATGGGGGGGCGTAAATGATCGATCCTTCCCTTAACTTTTACTTCGAAACCAAATAGCCTTTTGCTCAGCTCGGCTTTAAGTTTAAGTTTGTCCTGCTGGCTGGTGAGCTAGTTGAAGATGCCTCGTGGTGGTAAATGTGTTAGGCATGGTTGTGTGTAAGTAGTTCGGGAGTTCGAAGGCGTGAACCTGGTTGTGTCCGACAAATCTATACTGATTGATCGTTCACTTAACCCGGATAATTCATGAGAAGGCGGCGGAGGTAGCGTAACCGTCTGAAACGCCGTATGTTTTGGTTGTCGACGCCAAACATGCAGCTTTCAGGAGGACGACCTC
>NZ_JBAPKZ010000045.1:0-19088 GCF_037083805.1 Roseovarius sp. D0-M9
TGCGATGGCTGAGGTCTCCGCGTCGGACGCGCCTACCGAAGGCACGAAATATGGGAGCGGCTCAAGCACCGGTGCGCCCGACTACCCACACGGAACGAGAAGGGACCACCTTTATTCCGTGGGTATTTGGAAAATCATGAACATAACATGATCTGGCTATGTTGTCCCCACATGAGGCCAGAACGCCTGTCATACCAATAGAGATATGAGAATGCATCGCAAACCCGATAATGAAGTGGACACACTCAGGCGAGCGCTATTGCGCAAGATCGGACTTGGGGCGGGTTTTGCGTATGTTGCAACCACATTCGCTGGATTGGATATTGCACGAGCCTCGGCCGGCAGTGTCAGCATCTCCAGGCCGTCTGGCCCATCGCGCCCTTCAGCTCCGTCACGCCCGGGAACGCAAGAAACACGCAACTCGCTTGCGCCAACGGAACTCGTGGCGCTGGTCCCAGCGGACCAGCCTATTGACGCTGCAATTTCGGCCGGGTTCACGCTCTTGTCGCAAGCCGAGGTAGCAGTGCTATCCGCCCGTGTTTCACGCTTTTCGCTTCCGCCGGATCGCGGACTGGCCGAAGCCATCAATGAACTGGCCAGGCTTCTGCCCGGTGCGGTAACAGATGCGAACCACCTCTATACCCCTGATGACTTTCTTTGCGACGGTGCGGAATGCGCTGCTCACGCGATGATCGGATGGACTGGATGGCCATCCAGTGCCATGCGTCCGCGACTTGGAATGATCGACACCGGTATCAATATCGACCACCCAGCGCTGACTGGCCAACGCCTCGCAGTCCATCAGGTTGACCTGGGCGAGCGCGCCGCCGCCGGGCGACAGCACGG
Source organism: Roseovarius sp. D0-M9 (assembly GCF_037083805.1). Taxonomy (NCBI): domain Bacteria; kingdom Pseudomonadati; phylum Pseudomonadota; class Alphaproteobacteria; order Rhodobacterales; family Roseobacteraceae; genus Roseovarius; species Roseovarius sp. D0-M9. Next base: position 847 of record NZ_JBAPKZ010000045.1, read on the forward strand.
CACGGCGATCGCCGCGATGCTGATTGGCAGTGTCGAGGGTCGCGTGCCAGGCCTCTTGCCCGATGCCGACCTGATCGCGGTCGAGGCGTTTCACACAGCCGCTACACAAGAGCAGGCGGATGCCTTCTCTATCGTCACGGCGTTCGACCTGTTGATCGGCGAAAGCGCCGAGGTGATCAACCTGTCTTTTTCCGGACCCGCCAACGCAGTTGTCCGTAGGATGGTCACGCACGCGGCCGGAGCTGACATCGGGCTGGTCGCGGCCGCTGGAAATGGCGGCCCTGGCGCAGATCCGGCCTATCCCGCGGCCTGGCCCGAGGTCATCGCGGTCACGGCAGTGGACGCGCGCTGGCGGGCCTACCGTCAGGCCAATCAAGGCCCGTATGTCATGCTCGCGGCACCGGGCGTCAACATCTGGACGGCGGCCTCAATCTCGGGTGGACGGCTCCGGTCCGGCACCTCCTATGCGGCGCCCTTCGTGACGGCAGCCCTTGCAATCGAACGAAGGCGCAGCGCCGGCAGCGACATCCCTACGGCCATGCAGGCCCTGTTCGACTGCGCCCATGACCTTGGCGAGGCTGGGCATGACCCGGTCTTTGGCAATGGTCTGCTGTCCGCGCCCGGTCAGTGCAAAGGTGGCGTTCATTTTTTTCCCACCAGCGGGGAATAATTCTCTCGCGGGATCGTTCTTCCAAGACAAGGCAAGAAAAATAATACGGCTGACAAGGAGACTCACATGCCTGAAGACGAAAGCAAAACCATCTCGCGGCGTTCCTTGCTTATGAAGTCGGGGCTTGCGGCTGGGGCGGCATATTTTGCGCCGACATTTGCAGGACTCGACGTTGCGCGCGCAAGTGGTGTCAGTATCAGCCGCTTGTCTGCCCCTTCGCGCTATCGTGGCTGGGGCCGAGGATCTGGACTATCGCGACCCTCCCGCCCATCATGGCCCTCTCGTCCGCGGGGGCCCTCGCGGCCGTGGTCATCGCCGTCCGGCTCGGTGGAACAAATCTATCGTCGACTATTCGGAGCAGGTTTAGGTTGGTGATGAAGGCAAATCGGACCACACACCGGGAGGTCTGCGAGACGCGGGCCTTAACCACACACACAAGATTGCACTACCCGGGCAGTTCATTGACGGTCACCCTTGATGATGCGCCAGAAATTGACAGGGCATTGCGCCAAGCACTTCGAGGCTGGTGCCCAAACGACATGCCAGCCGAACAGGATGCATCCCCCCAATCGAAGGTGCGCCGCGAGAAGGCAGGTTACACAACCCAATCCATTTACCTTGATGAGACGCTGCGCGGTCTGGGCGTGGCCGCGGCCACCTGTGCGGTGATCGCAGATCTGGCACAGGACTTCTTTGAGACGCGCCCCGGCTGCATGGCGCTGCATTGTGGTGCTTTTCGCTACAACGGGCGTCTGATCGCAATGACCGGCCCATCGCGTGCAGGAAAGAGCACCTTGACGGCACGCCTGACTGCAGAGCCTGATATGGAGATATTCTGCGACGATATCCTACCTTTGATAGATGGGGAGGCTTTCGCCCTTGGCATTGCACCTCGTCTGCGCCTGCCGCTTCCAGCCACCTGCACTGACGCGTTGGGAACCCATGTTGCTGCAAATTTGGGTCCGCATGACGACCGTTATGGCTATGTCTGTACCCCGACAGTAGCGACCCACGGCACGCGGGCAGAACTGTCGGTGCTTCTGATACTTGATCGCCGCGCTGAGGGTCGCGCGAGGCTGCACTCTGTCAAGGAGGGCGAGGCCCTAAAGTACCTGTTGTCGCAAAACATGTCCGACCTGGTAAGCGCTGACGCAGCCTTCGCTCGGTTATCAGAGTTTTTGGAGAAAGTCATTTGTCTACGTTTGGTCTACGCCGATCTTGAGGATGCGGTTGTGCTTCTGCGAGAAGCCTTCGGCGGTAATGACGTGGTAGCGCCCGGCACGGTCATCCACCCATCCATTTGCAATCAGATGGATGATAGACTTCCCGCAGTGCAAACCGATCCCACCCTGCGCTGGATGCGCGACAGTGATATCATGTTGCAAACGAAGGCCGACACCACGTTTCTTTGGAAAGTCGGCACTCAGACGATCTGGCACATGAATTCACAAGCATATGCCATCTGGACGATGCTGGAGATCCCCGGGTCGGCCACGGATATTGGGAAACTACTGGCCAGCCACTTCCCCGGTGAGGACGAAGAGAGGGTCATCGCGGACGTGAATGCCTTGCTACACGCGCTGGCAGGGGCCGGAATGATCGTGCCGGCCGCCTGAGGTCGCGCTCCGACGTATGCGTCTTACTATGTAGCAGAACTCGAGAGCTTCATGAGCACAATGCCGGCGACGATAAGAAGCGCCGCGATGATACGCATCGGCGTTGCAGCTTCTCCCAGCACGATGACACCCACAGCGAATGCGCCGACTGCACCGATACCGGTCCAAACAGTGTATGCGGTGCCGAGTGGAAGGTAAGCACTCCGTTGATACCGCAGCTTATGCGATCGCGGATGCCATCGGCACCCAATTCCACGGCAGCAATTCATCCAGCCGGTTGATCTTGTGATCGTGGATGCGGTCGAGGATGTCTGCCAGATAGGCCAGCGGGTCTGCCTCAAGCGCTACCCTGACTGGCGGCCGCCGTTGGCAACCCAAATTCGATGTTCGCTGTGATACCTGAAAACCTTGGTGTCGCCGTTTGCGGGATGGACAAGGGTCATTCACTGCGGAATTTGACATCTGATCCAGTCAAATGGAGGCGGACGGTGGGTGTAAAATTCGCAAACTTCACTATTGCCCCGTGCGCCCGGTGATCCTTGTGTTATTTCAGCACTATGGACATCGTCGTCGTCACAACCGTGATCGCATCTCTCTTTCTCGTCATCGGGCTTGCGGAGCCGTTGGCGGCCCGTTTGCGGCTGCCCTACACGGTGATTTTGGCCGTGGTCGGCATCCTGATCGGTGCGGGCGCGATCTTCTTCTTGCGGACCGACCTCACGGATGCGCTGAACCCGGTGGCCGAAGCGATCCTCGGTCTGCCGATCCGGTCCAACGTGTTCCTCTACGTCTTTTTGCCGACGCTGCTGTTTCAGGCGACACTGGGCATGAACCTGCGCCGGATGCTCGATGACTGGGTGCCCATCATCGTCCTTGCCGTCGTGGCGGTCGTCGTGGCGACGTTCAGCGTTGGATATGCGCTGTCTTGGGTCAGTGCGCTTCCCTTGGCGGCCTGTCTGCTGATCGGGGCCATCGTATCGACGACGGATCCTTCGGCGGTTGTCACGATCTTTCGGTCGATTTCAGCGCCACGTCGCCTTGCCCGGATCATCGAGGGCGAAAGCCTGCTGAATGACGCTGCGGCCATTGCGCTTTTCGGTCTGTTCATGGGCTTCGTGATGCTGGGCATACCCGATCCCGACCTCGGCGAGGCGCTGGCGCGCTTTCCTGTCCTGATTGCGGGGGGCGCGTTCACGGGATGGCTTGCCGCGCGGGTCGCGGTCTGGGTCATGGCGCTGTTCAACAGGCACGAACTGGCGCAGATCTCGATTTCGATTTCACTGCCGTATCTGGCCTACATCGTGGCCGAGCAGAGCATCGGTGCGTCGGGTGTCATCGCCGTGGTCGCCGCCGGGCTGACGCTGAATCTGTCCGGTCCGGGGCGCCTGCCGCCTCAGGCCTGGGCCAATCTGCGCGAGCTTTGGGAGGTGCTGGCGCATTGGGCCGGGGCTTTGATCTTCATCCTCGCCGCGCTCTTGATTCCGCGCCTTCTGGAAGAGGTCCGGATCGAGGATTTCGTCTTGGTCTGCGTGGTGATCGTCGCGGCCATCGCCGCGCGGGTCGTGGTTCTCTTCGGCCTCTTGCCGCTGCTGACGCTCTTGCGCGTCTCGCCTGCGGTGGAGCGCCCCTACCGGGCGGCGATCCTCTGGGGCGGTTTGCGGGGCGCGGTCACTCTGGCCCTCGCGCTCGCGGTCACCGAAAGCTTTCGCGTGCCGGACGGGATACAGCGCGTCGTCGGCATTCTGGCCACCGGCTTCACGCTGTTTACGCTGATCGTGCAGGGGACGACGCTGCGCTGGGTGATCGGCCGGCTTGGGCTGGATCAGCTCTCGCCCATCGACCAGGCACTCTCACGTCAGGTTGTCGCCGTTGCGCTTCAGACGGTGCGAGAGGATGTGTCGCGCACCACCGACAACTATGATCTGAGCCATGACATCGTGCGGTCCGAGGCGAAACGATTTGGCGATCGACTGGATGAGGCCGTGAAAACAGCCGAGGACAGCGCCGATATCCTTGACCGTGACCGGGTGACGCTGGGCCTGATCGCGCTGGCCGGACACGAGCGGGACACGATCCTTGTGCGGGTGCGCGAAAGGACCATTTCCGCACGGATGGCAGAACAGGCGCTGTCCAATGCAGATCGTCTGATCGAGGGCGCGCGGTCGGGCGGGCGCAGCGGCTATCAGCGGGCCGCGCGGCGCAGTGTCACTTACGGTCGCGCATTCCGGTCGGCTGTGTTTCTGCACAACAGATTTCGCGCATCGCGATTGCTGGCCCGGATGACTGCTGACCGGTTCGAGCTGCTTTTGTCGCAGCGTCTGGTGCTGCGCGATCTTGGTGCCTTCATTGACGGGCGCATCCGCCGCATCCATGGCAGGCGATTGGCAGATCTGCTGCGCGAGCTTCTGTCCCGCCGGATTGAAGCGGTCGAAACCGCCCTCGAAAGCCTCCGCCTGCAATATCCGGGCTACGCCGAAGAACTGGAGCGCCGGTTCATCCGCCGGACCGCGCTCAGACTTGAAGAGCGCGAATATGCCATCATGCGCGAGGACGGTCTGATCGGGGCCGAGGTCCATACCAAACTGATGGAGGATGTCGCGGCCCGCCGGGCGGCGGCAGAGCAACGCCCACATCTCGATATTGCGCTACAGCGGATCGAGCTGGTGCGGCAGCTCCCGATCTTTGCAGGCCTGAGCGATGCCGGGCTGAAACGGCTGGGTCGGGCCTTTCAGACCCGCTATGTCAATGCCGGCGACATCATCATCGACAAGGACAGCCCGGCCAAACGGGTGTTCTTCATTGCCTCCGGCGCGGTCGAGCTGGAAACCGCAGGCCAGACGTGGCGACTGGGGCGCGGCGAAATGTTCGGCCAGATCGCCATTCTGATGAAGAGACCCCGCAGAAATGAAGTGCGCGCCATCGCTCCGTCGACCCTGCTTGTTCTCAACGAGGAACGTTTCCGCCGCTTGCTCGGCCGCAGTGCCGCCGTGCGCGAGGCCGTCGAGGCCAGCGCCAAGAAACGTGGGATCGACCCGCAAAGCCTTCTGTCGTCAACGGGCGAACGCATCAAGAAATGAAGCAACACCAGCAAGCGTGCGAACAGCGGTGCGCGGCACCGTTCAGGATACCTGTTGTTCTTCCGAACTAATCGACGGGATTTCAGTGCGCTCCTCTTCCGGGGCGCCGCAGAGAAGCTCGACCGCACGGTCGGCGGCATCCTGGAATGGCTCCAGCACAAGGTCGGCACCGGAACCAAACAGCTCTTCCGTGTCACGCGGGTGATGCGATGCAACGGCGATTTTGCCGCAGAAGCCGGATGTGCGGGTCAATTGGATCAAGGTTGTGCGGGTATCCTCATGGCTCAGCCCGGTCGGATGAAGGGGCACGGTCGAGACGATCCACTCGGCGCGCGCCAACGGCAGCTCAGCCACGAACTCGGGGTCGGTTGCATCTCCGAACTCGGTCTCGAGGCCAAGCTCGCGCCAGCGCCGTATGGAAAGAGGATTGAAATCCACGCCGAGTACCTTGATGCCGCGTTTTTGCAGGCGAAGTCCGATAGCGGTGCCAAACCGGCCCAGTCCGAAGATGATTACCTGGTGACCGTCTTCACGGTGCAGGCCCGTATCTGAGAGTTCCCTTGGGGTGCCTTTTCGCTCGAATACCCCCAGAAAACGCTCAAACACAGCGTAAAGCTGATGCGAATAGGTGATCATATAGGTTGAGGCCGCAATCGTCACGAGGCCGACCATCGTGACGAGGCCCAGAGCGTCCTCCTGCACGTGCCCCAGCGAAACCCCCATGGCCACGAAGATCAGGGAAAATTCGCTGATCTGTGCCACTGTCAGCCCGGCAAGAAAGCCCGTCCGCTTGCGGTAACCCAAGGCTCCCATGATCGCGAGCACGATTAGCGGGTTTCCAATCAGAACGAAGAGCGAGAAAATAACCGCGCCCAAGACATGCGCCCCCAGAAGAGACAGATCAATTGCTGAGCCTAGCGCGATGAAGAAAAAGAGCAGCAAAAAATCACGTAGCGGTGCGAGGCGGGCGGCAATCGTCTCGCGATAAGGTGTCGAGGCCAATGCGACGCCCGCAAGCAGCCCGCCGACCTCCTTGCCCAATCCCACGATATCGCCCACAGCCGCGAACATTGCCGCCATCGCGATGGCAAAGATCACCAGGAGCTCGGGCGCCCGTGCCAAGCGCTCGGTCAGCGGGTTGGCGACGTAGCGCACAAAGAAAACGACAAGCGCCACCATGGCGACACCCGACGTCAGGACCATGCTCACCGACCCGCCACCATGCCCGCTGTCGCCAGCAGCGCCGATGCCGATGGCAGACAGCACGATCATCGCCAGAACGACGACCAGGTCCTGGACGATCAGAAAGCCAAGTGCGATCTGTCCGTGCAGGCTGTCGATCTCGCGCTTGTCGGATAGCAGTTTCACGATGATGATCGTCGACGAGAATGTCAGCGCGACGGCGACATAAAGGCTGGTGAGCGCGCCAAGCCCAAGCGCCAGACCAATCAGATACCCGAATATCGATGTGAACGCGACCTGTCCAAGCCCGGTCAGAAGCGACACTGCTCCGAGCGAGCGGATGAGTTTCACGTCGAGCTTGATGCCGACAAGAAAAAGGAGAACGGCGATACCGAGCTCTGACAGAAGGCTGATCTGTTCGTCCGATCGCACCAGGTCCAGCGCTGAGGGCCCCGCGATCAGACCGACCGCGATGAAACTGACGATGAGCGGCTGGCGCAGGATGATCCCGAGGAACCCGATCACCGCAGCCATGACCAGAAGCGCGGCGATCTCTGCGAACTGGGACTGAACGATCACTTCCATCACGTCTTCTGTCCTTTCGTTTCACGAGACATGCCGAACGCCTTTTCACAGTCTTTGGCTTCCTTTATCGTAATATACTGTAGGTTAAATGATCCAGATAGAGAGCTGGAGGTTCTGGCGTTTTTTGAATCTAGTTCTTGAAAGTGACGCGGAAGGACCCAGTGCGATGAAGAAAATCCTGGTGGCCACTGACTTTTCCGAACGGTCTGACCGGGCACTCCGGCGCGCGACACTGCTTGCGCGACAACTCAAAGCTTCGCTCGCGGTGGTTCATGTCATTGACGACGACCAACCGAGGCGGATCGTCGATGCCGAGCAAAAACAGGCGTCCACGCTCTTGCGGCAGTTGGCTGAAACACTCCGCGACGTTGATGGGTTAGACTGCGAAACGCAGGTCATTCTGGCATCGCCGTTCGCCGGCATCGTCAAGGCGGTGGTCGCGCTGAACCCTGACCTTCTCGTCCTCGGACCGCACCGTCGGCAGGTTCTCAAGGATGTGTTCATCGGCACGACGGCGGAACGGACGATCCGCTCGGTGGCCTGCCCCGTTCTGATGGTCAACGCACCGCCAGTAGGATCCTACAAGCATGTCTTGCAGACGACCGATCTAACAGACGGATCCCGGGATGCATTACGCCGTTTTCCAGGCCTCAAGCTCGGAGACACGGCGAAGAGCTCGCTTCTCTACGTGTTTGATGCCCCTGCGCTACGCTTGGCCTTTGGTCATTCAATTCCAAGTGACGACCAGAAACATTACCTCGAAGACGAGCAACGGCACGCAGCCCGTGATCTCAGCCGCTTCGTATCTTCGGTGGGCCTGGAAGGGACCCGGCAGGTGGTGCGCTATGAAGAGGCCGCAGCGCAGCACGAGATCCTGAAGGCCGCGAAAACCGAAAAGGCGGATCTGGTCGTGCTATCGACCCACGGCAAGACTGGGGTTGCAAAACTGCTTCTTGGCAGTGTTACCGAACATGTCCTGAAAAGCGCTACGATCGATGTTCTCGCCATCCCGCCCGTTCACGACACGTCAGAGAAATGACGGCATGATTTCAGAGCGATGACAGAAAGAGTTCAACTCGTTTCAGTCGTCCAAAGCCAGCCAAACTTTTTAATGAAGGCGTATCGGGTGGGTGTCATCATGATCTCCTTTGGTTACGATACGTCACCCAAGGCGATCCCATGCAACCCGTGCCGCATGGCGCGGTTCGGTTGCATATTCTCTTTCATCCGGACTTTAACCGTCGGCTCAGGAATTTAACCTGATCTGCTTGATCCTCTCATCAGAAAGGCGCTCGCGGGCTGGCACAATACTGGTGCTTACCGCCGGTGGGGAATTTCGCCCCGCCCTGAGAACGATCCGATATTCCTCGAAGGTACTGGCCTTTGCAAGCAGTCCTTAATGGCGGGTCCGTCCACGTCGCCGTCTCCGGTCAATGAGAATGCTGCGGCGAGAACGAATGGCCGCAAAGCGAAAGCTGCAGCGCGGCGATGGAGCGACCGACGAGCGGCGGCTTGGGCCGACCGTGTTCCTCGACACAAGTGGCCGGTTGCAGACGTTCGCTATAGTTTGCGCCCAGCTTGACAGTGCGCAGCAAAGGCCTCTTGGGCCATGGCCAGAACAAGACCATCCAAACATTCGGGTATTCAAGCCAAGCTCCAACGCGATTGTGACAGTGCGCCGTGTAGACTTCCCACCCTCATTCGCGCACCTATTGTTCATGATGAACCGTCGCTCATTTATACTCACAGCTGCCGCACCGCTTGCGGTGCCGCGTATTGGTCGCGCCCAGTCAAACAATCTGACCGAAGCAATCCAGCGCCTGTCGCAGCTGCATTCGCTTCAGATCCGGCGCGGCGATGAAGTGATCTTTGCCGAAGCGCCGCGTGGTCCGGGGCTGGACCGTCCCGCAAACATCAAGTCCTGCTCCAAGAGCATCGTTGCCCTGCTTCTTGGTGCTGCGATCGACAGGGGTGAAGTCCCATCGGTGACTGCAACACTCGCTGATGTCGCCCCCGGGATCCTGCCAGCCGATGCCACGTCTGGCGCAGCCGACATCACGATGGAGGATCTGGTAACACTGCGGGCTGGCCTGGAGCGCACGTCGGGCCCGAATTACGGCGCCTGGGTAAACTCCCGCGATTGGATTTCTGACGCGTTGACGCGACCGATGGTCGCAGAACCTGGCGACCGGATGCTTTATTCAACGGGCTCGACCCACATCCTCGGCGCGGCGCTGGCGGAAGCAACCGGCCAGAGCCTTCTGATGCAGGCCCGCGCACGGATTGGCGATCCGCTGGACATAGAAATTCCCGCCTGGACGCGCGACCCTCAGGGATACTACCTTGGCGGCAACGAAATGGCACTACGCCCGACCGCCATGCTGGATATCGCGACCATGCTGCGTGACGGAGGCGAGTTCAACGGGACCCAGGTTATTCCCAGATCTTGGATTGAAGCCTCGCTCCAACCCCGGGCGCGGTCGCCCTGGTCCGGACTGTCTTATGGATATGGCTGGTTCTTGTCGCAATCCGGCTACGTGCTGGCAAGAGGCTACGGTGGGCAGCTCATCGCCACGCATCGCGAGAGTAACCTTGCTGTTGCGATCACATCCAATCCAACCCAGCCGGCCCGCTCCGACGGGTATTTTGGAGATCTGATGCAGTTGCTTGACGGGCCGATCCTAAACCTCGCGTAAATTCTGACAAAGGAGAGATGAGGCCAGCAACCTTTGTCGGGGACTGGTCGGACTATTCCCATCACAACGGTGGTCCTTACCCTCAAGCGGAACCCGCCAGAACGCTATACGGCGCTGCATCCGAGGTCTGCTCTGAGCCTGCTCGCCCGATGCATGAAGGACTGCTGTGGAGCCCCCCTGCTAACATTCGCAGTGCTTCTCTCGGGACGCTCGTTACTGGGCCAGCGCCGCTCGCGCTTCGGCCCAGATGGAGCGCACGATCTCGCCGGCAGGCGCGTTGCGTGCCAGCCGCGCGCTTTGCCCGGCCCATGCCTGGATACGCGCCAAGTCGTTTTCCGTTGCGCCGAGCGCGCGCATCGGTCCCGTTGCCGAGCGCTGCAGCGGATAGGGAAGCGGGGCGATTGCGTCGGCGCCTTCGGTCGCGGCGATGTAGTCGGTCCGCAAGGATCGTCCAAGCCTGCCGGAGAACGCAGTCGTCGTCGTCGTATCCTCAGGCTGTGCCCGGCCGATGGCATCGGCCCAGGCTGGCACGATTGCGGCTTCGGGCCCGCGCAAGAAGGCTGTCCCGATCTGCACGGCCGATGCGCCGAGCGCGAGCGCGGCCACGACGCCGCGCGCGTCCGCTATGCCGCCGGTCGCAATCACCGGCACGCTGACTGCGTCGCGGACCGCAGGAACGAGCGCCATCAACCCACACATCTGCGCGTTCGCCCTGTCAGCATCAAAGGCGCCACGGTGCCCACCGGCCTCGCTGCCCTGCGCTATGATGGCGTCGGCTCCCGCCGCTTCGGCCTGAAGCGCCTCTGCGACCGTGGTGGCAGTCGCGAACCAGCGGATACCCCTCGCCTTCATCCGGTCGACGACATCGGGCGGGAAGAGGCCCATGATCGAGGACATCGCCGCCGGTCGGGCCTCTATCAGCGCCTCGCACTGATCAGCGAAGGACACGGGAAGATCGGCAGAGAGCTCGGTGGGACGCGGCCCCCAACCCTCCAAGAAGCCGGCGACTGCCCGCTCATGTTCGGCGTCGCGTCTCGGCGCAGGGTCAGGCACCCACAGGTTCATNTCCGGAAACTGCCCGCTCGTGGTCGGCGTCGCGTCTCGGCGCAGGGTCAGGCACCCACAGGTTCATCTGGAACGGGCCATCGCTCGCGGCCCGGAATTCCGCTGCCCAGAGGGCGATCGCATCGGGGTCCATCAGCAGCGCGCCGCATCCGCCCATACCACCAGCTTGGGCGACGGCGGCGGCCAGAGAAGGAGGGCAGGCACCGGCCATCGGGGCCATCAAGATCGGCGCATTCATGTCATATGCCGCGCAGAACTCATCGACGCGCCTTGAAGCCTCGCCCAGCATTCCAGCCCGCTTTCTCCGTGTTGTCTCGCTCACGCCATCTCCGCATGGAGAAGGCCATAGAAAGCGTATCAAGCGGCACGTTCGGCCGCAATGTAACGCACCATGAGTGCCCGTATCGCCCATAGCCATGTGGGTGCCAATCAATTGACCGGACGGTCATGCATGATGCAGTGAACGCCCGCAAAGTCCCGCAGTTCTGCCGCTCAACTGGTCCAAAAAAACTATCGGGTTCCTCTGACCTGTGGGCTTTGGCCGGAACTCTGCTAACGTCCCTTTGAGCAACGCACAAAGGAGCCCGCCATGAAGATCCACCGCGCCGGAGACCGGCCTTCGCAATTCCCAAGCAGTGAGTATTTCACTGGCACGGTCCGGTTTGATCCGGTTGTTGCGGGTGACGATCCCTCTCCGGTCAAGATCCTGTCGGTGACTTTTGAGCCCGGCGCGCGGACGGCTTGGCACACCCATCCCGCCGGCCAAACGCTGCATGTTGTGTCAGGCACGGGGCTGGCCGGGTCCGAAGGGAAGCCGGTGCAGGTGCTGCGTCCGGGCGATACGGTCTGGTTTGCGCCGGGGGAGCGGCATTGGCACGGTGCGTCACCCGACTGCGCAATGACTCACCTGGCAGTGCAGACTTCCGTCGATGGCAAGACTGCAGACTGGATGGAGCATGTCACGGATGGGGATTACCTCTCCCAGCGCGCCGAGTAGGTTGGGATCGAGCCGCCCACCGAAGAGCCACCTGCCGAGAGCCTGGTTCGTCCGCTGTGTGCAATTTCACCGGGCCCAAGATCATGCGCGTGCAGCGAACGGCAGGTTCGACGGGCCGCACCGCAGCATCTCGGCCTACTCGTGAAAGGCAACTGTGGGCCGTCCATGTCGTCGAGGTCGTGTCCGTCGCAGGGGGCGGTTTGCGGCCATTCGCTGCCGGTGCTCAACTGATGGATAGATAAGGCAAAAGCCGCCCTTCATCGCCATTTGATAATTGCGTCGATACTGCACTATCCATCATGCCAGCAATGCGCAGATAGCAACCTTTGCAAAGCCACTCACTCATCCTAACTTCACGGGCTGATTATACTGCACTGTCGCGAGAAAACAGGTCGTTGATGGGGTCCGGCAGCAAGATTTTGCTACCCCGCCCCCGAAAAACCCATCACTCTGCCCGCAGGATAAATTCGCTTGGGGTGAGGTGAACTCCGTTCGCCAGTGGTTTTATGCATCAGCGTCCTGTCTACCACAGCTTCGTTCATGCTTTGTCTATGTCACTACCGTCGACGAAAGCGAATGACGCATTTCCGTATGCGAGTTCGCAACCGAGGCATTCTGAGTGTACTCGAGTTAATCTCACACGATCTGCTGCTCACTTTTTGTGGTCCCTTCTCGTTCCGTGTGGGTAGTCGGGCGCACCGGTGCTTGAGCCGCCCCTATATGTTGTGCCTTCGGTAGACGCGTCCGACGCGGAGACCTCAGCCATCGCAGCGGCGGACGCGCCGGGCCATGTNCGTCCCGCGGGTCGCTTGCAGCCAATGCTCCAAAACCCGGCAGGTGACGGTGCCATGGGCGCGCAGCGGGTCGGGCTTCACGCAGCTGTTCGATGCCTTCATCATCGCGCTGGTGCGCGAGATGCCGGTGAGACCACGCCCACCGCCCGAGGTAGCTTCGATTATTCGGACTCGTTCATCTTCGGCGATGGCTGAGAAGGTCAAACTTGCCTGAATTCACAAGTGCAGGCACCAGCAATGCGGCGAACATCAGGCGTGGCCGTTGCTTACGGAGTAGTGATCGGAGGAGGTTTCCGCCGCTTTCCGGACACCGCATTCCCGGCAATGGCCGCAAGCAGGATGGCCCCACCCAGCAAGGTGCTGAAACTGGCGGTTTCGCCAAGCAAGAGCCAGACCCAAAGCGGGGCAAGCAGAACCTCTGCCAGAGACAGCAGCGCCAGTTCTGCGGCGGGCAGGCTACGTGAGCCAAGCGTGTAAAGGATCAATCCCGCCCCGACCTGAAAGACCCCCATGCCCATTGCGATACTGCCGTCGCTCGCCGACAGCACGAGAGGCAGGCCCAAGTATAGGCATATCCCGAAGGTGATCACGATAGCGAACAGCCCAGATAGAAAAACTGCCGGCAGCATTTCCCCGGATTTTCCCCAGCGCAGCGCGACGGTAAAGATCGCAAAGCCAAGCGCGGAGCCGAGTGCCGCAAGGCTACCCATCAAGACAACGCTCCCGGTCTTGTCGGCCACCATGACGGAGATACCTGCAATGGCGACGGCGATGGCAATCCAGGTGGCCAAGCGCACGGGCTCGCGCAGAACGATCCACCCGAGCACCGCAGCCATAAACGGCGCGGTCGCAAAAAGGAGCATCGCATTCGCGACGGACGTGACCTGGATCGCGTAAATCCCTCCGGAATAGGCCGCGACCAGGGGGAGGCCTGCGATGACGGCGGGGAACCCAATGCGGCGAATCTGAGCAATCGGGCTCTGGCCGGATCGAATGCGCAAGACAACGTATAGAAACAGGGTAAGGCTGATCGAGCGGAAGAGCAGTATTTGCCAAACGACCGCGTCTTCGATCAGCCGGATACCAAGCCCTACCGTCGACCAGAGCACACCCGCGGCAAAGACGAACAAGACGCCATGCTTGTGTCCGCTCGCCGGGTATGCAGTTTGGTTTGCGTCTGTCATCAGGCCCTCATTTGAACAGATATTCAGTCACAGGCAATTGGCGGGGGGAGGCGTTCTGATCCATAATTTACGATGTGAACACTCAACCCATCAAGCGCCCTACATCAACCCCACATCAACCCGCGAATGCATGTTTCGCACCGAATTTGGCCCATGCTTTGCAGCATCGGGTTGTGGCGGTCCGGGACGACCCGAAAGCCACTGACTTCGGCATCCTGCGAATTGTTAAAGCTAAAACGCCAACGCAATGAGAGCTTCGAGTCACGTTTCGCGCAGCCACTGCTTCAGGTGGTCTGCCCCCATCGAGTGGTCCAGTTTGATTGTTGGTGGGGACGTGTTCTTCCAGAGAGAACTCGTAGAATAGCGCTGGTGAGCTTACTGCCGCGGTCCCGTAATCGCCGATCCTCCCCTCAATTACAGGAATTGAGTCAGCAGTTCAGGTCTCGATCAAGGAAGAGTTTTTCATCAAAATCCGCCAATTCTGCAGATTGCTGCGATGGCAACCAAAGCCTGCTATTCAGGGGTAGCTCTGATCTCGATCCCCGGCGCATGAAGCCCCTTGGGCGAGAGCGTAAATATCTCGAAACCCTCGGCTGTCACCCCGATCGAGTGCTCGAACTGTGCCGACAGAGACCTGTCCCGCGTCACGGCAGTCCAGTCGTCCACAAGCACCTTTACCTCGGCGCGCCCAAGGTTGACCATCGGCTCGACTGTGAAGATCATGCCCTCTCGCAGCTCCGGGCCGGTGCCAGCTCTGCCAAAATTCAAGATGTTCGGCGAGTCGTGAAAGACTTGGCCGATGCCGTGGCCGCAGAAGTCCCGGACGACAGAGCAGCGTTCGGATTCTGCGTAACTCTGGATGGCATGGCCGATATCGCCCAGACGCGCCCCCGGGCGCACCGCCCCGATCCCGCGCATCATCGCTTCATGCGCGATCCGGACCAGCCGTTCGGCCGCTCGCTTCGGTTTTCCGACGGCATACATGCGGCTGGAGTCGCCATGCCACCCGTCGAGGACCAACGTGACATCGACATTCACGATATCGCCGTCGCGCAGCTTCTTCTCGTTCGGTAATCCGTGGCAGACCACGTGATTGACCGATGTGCAGCAAGCGTATTCGTAGCCCTTGTAGCCCAGAGTTGCAGGCGTCGCCCCATGGGTCGCCGCAAAATCAAGAACGAAGGCGTTGATCTCGGCCAGGGGCGTGCCGTGGGAAATAAGATCTGACACGCCGTCCAGACATGTAGCGGTCAAGGCTCCTGCGCGGCGCATCCCCTCGAAGGCATCCCGTCCGTAAAGCTTGATGCTCTCGGTTCTTCGGGCGTCTTGTGCCCGCGGAGCGACAGGCATGTCGATATAGCTGTCCACCTGATGTCCTCTCTGCGTAAGCTGCGTCTTGGCGACCGAGGCAGTTTGACCTGGGTTCTTCCCTATAATATACGAATCATGTATGCTTCATGTATAAACGATCAGGAGGCATGTCGATGGGTATCGTAAAAATCGGTGATGATCTGCACGAGGAGCTGCGCAAGTCCAGCGGGGTCATGTGCCGGTCGATCAATGCTCAGGCGGAGTTCTGGATGAAGGTCGGCATGTTGGCCGAGGCGAACCCGACCCTGCCCTTCACCGAAATCATGGCGCGGCAACTCAAGAATGCCGATGTGCAGGTGCCGGGGATCGAAGCAGCCTGAAGGCTGCCGATTGTTTGGAGCGGATAAAGCGGCCATTTGGGCCGCCTGGACAATAGGCTTCGTCCCGCGCTGCCGCCATCTGCCCATCAAAAATGCTGCGTGATGTAAGAATGGCAGGAGTGCGAGAGCTGCATCTTCGCATGCAACATATCTTCAATCTCGCGCCGTTCGCGGAAACCCAGCTTAGAGTAGGCCATGATCCGTTCTCCTTACTTTCCAGCAAGACAGGAGATTTGTCGCAAACCAGAATAGAATGTGCCGACATTGACCGAAGGTGACACCGCTTGGCCAAGCCAGGCAAAGCAAAGGCTGCACGAGTAGTCTGCTCGCCCTCAGATATCCTCAAGTATAGGACGCAGAGCGACTTCGACCCGGCCGCGAGATGCTTGCTCGAGCGGAAGGATGGGACGCGGCGGACTGATCCGACCCAGGCCGAGGATCTCGGCCATGGCAAACATCACGCGGAAGCTCCCGAACTCTCGAAAGAGCGTCCAGAGAGGGTGGAAGGCCCAGTTGATGCGCTCAGCCTCTGCCGCGTCGCCAGCCTGCGCGGCGCGCGCGAGCGCGAGGGCGGGCTTCGGGAGAAGGCCGGCCACAACGCTATACCAGCAGGCGCCCCCGGTGAGTAATGCATCCTTCGCGCCCCAGGGTGACGAAAGCGATCCAGGCCAGCACCGCCTTCGGGTTGGCGAGATGCGTGATCAACCCGTGCCGAAAGAATGCAGCAGACGTAGGTGACGTGTTGTCACGCGGTGGTCCGGCCGAGGTCGCCAGATCGTAGGACAGTGCGCTTCGGCCCGCGCGAAACGCCAAGTAGAGCAAGTATACCCCGCCGAAGATCTTCAGGACGATCAGTGCCTCGGCATAGCGCGCGAGAATGGCTGAAACCCCGGTCGCCGCTGAGAGCCCCCAGAACAGCGATCCGGAAAAAATGCCCGCCGCCGATGCCAGGCCGGCGCGACGGCCGTGGTGCATCGCCACGCCCATAATCCGAAGGGTGCTCGGTCCTGGGCTTCCGGCGGCGACCGCATAGGCGATGAAGACGACCAGCAGATGGTTCAGGTTCTCCATAGCTTACTCTCTCAGGTTCCGGCCAGCAGCTTGAACGCGATAGCCCACATCACCAGAGCGATGATCGTCTCGAGGATGCGCCAGGCCGCTGGCCGCTCGAACACCGGGCGGAGCCGGATGGCACCGTAGCCAAGGACGAAGAAGAACACGAACGATCCGAGGACCGCGCCTACGGCGAAAGACCCCAGATTGTCGCCGAACTGGGTCGAGATGGACCCCAGCAGCACAACAGTGTCGAGATAGACATGTGGATTCAACCACGTGATGGCGAGACATGCGACCAGCGTCCGAGAGAGATCCGTCACCGGCAGCGAGGCGTCCGCCGCCAACGTCTCATTCGAGCGCAGCGCCGACAGGAGGCTCTTCGTGCCATACCAGATCAGGAACACCGCGCCGCCGAAACGCATGACAGGTTCGAGCCACGGAAGCCAGTCCGACACGGTTCGGAAGCTCGTCACGCCGACGGTGATCAAGATCGCATCCGAAACTGCGCAGGCAAGGCAGACCGCGAGGACATGCTCGCCGCGCAGGCCCTGGCGCAGGACGAAAGCGTTTTGTGCGCCGATGGCCACGATAAGGCTGAGGCTCATCATCATGCCGGTGAGAAAAACGGGAAGGTCCATGTGCAGGTGTCCGATCCAGTGGTACTTGCCTTGAGCTATCCGACGACAGAAGATTAGACAAATTAAGGATGCTCATGCGAATGAAGGAGAGCTAAACCATGATCGACTACGCGGCCGTCCGGGCCGTCGCCGCAGTCAACCGGACGGGCAGTTTTGAGAGAGCCGCTGCGGCGCTCAATGTCTCGCCGTCGGCCGTCTCGCAGCGCATCAAAAATCTCGAGGAACGCCTTGGCACCGTGTTGATCGAGCGGGGAGCGCCATGCACCGCTACAGAGAAGGGCCTGTCGCTTTGCCGGCACATGGAACGTGTCGGCATGCTGGAGAAGGAGCTCATGGAGCACCTGCCCGAGCTTTCCGGGTCTGATGGCAGTGCGCAGCGGGTGACGCTCAATGTGGCCACGAATGCCGACAGCCTCGGGACCTGGTTTCTCGAGGCCATCGCCGCCTTCACCAAGACCACCGATTACCTGCTGAATGTGGCAATAGACGACGAGGACCACACGGCAGACTGGCTTCTCCGTGGCAGGGTCCTTGCCGCGGTCACCTCGCTGGAGCGCCCGGTGCAAGGTTGCCGCGTTACGCCGCTCGGATCGCTCCGCTATCATGCGACCGCAAGTCCGGACTTTGTCGCGCGCCACTTCCCGGACGGCGTCACGGCCGAAGCATTCGAGCAGGCACCGGCCCTGACCTTCAACCAGAAGGACCGTCTCCAGAACGCTTGGGCTCGAGAGGCTTTCGGACGCGATCTATCCTTTCCAACCCACTGGCTGCCCTCGACGCAGAGCTTCCTGGAAGGGAGCCTCGCGGGCATGGGCTGGGCGCTCAACCCGGTCCAACTTGCTCGCCAGCATCTCGAACGCGGAGATCTCGTAGAGCTCCTTCCCGGTAGTGCCCCGGGAAGTGGTGTAGGAACTGGCGTCCACCTGCTTCTTCATAGCCGGTGTTGCTCGTTCACTGAGCGGCGATCATCGCCGTCTCACCGTCATCGTTG
>NZ_JBAPKZ010000046.1:0-17029 GCF_037083805.1 Roseovarius sp. D0-M9
GATGGCTGAGGTCTCCGCGTCGGACGCGCCTACCGAAGGCACGAAATATGGGAGCGGCTCAAGCACCGGTGCGCCCGACTACCCACACGGAACGAGAAGGGACCAGAAAAGAGCGCGAATGAGGAATCGGAGGTGGAGAATCCGCCGGTAGACACCGTGGTCAACGCATGAACGACAGCCTCCAACCACGTCATGCCGAAAATGCGGTAGGCAAAAGCGCACAAGACCGTCAGACCGATGTAGATTTCAAGCAAGCGGCGCGAGATATCCAACGCCCGAGGGAGCACTTTGCCCAGCGTGTCGAAGCCCTCGGCGCGGAAAAATTGCATGCCACCGACTTTCATTACTGGCATGAAAATGAGCGCGATGATGACAATACCAAGGCCGCCCAGCCATTGCAGAATGCCACGCCAGAGCAAGACCCCCTTCGGCATCTCGTCGAGCCCGACGAACATCGTCGATCCGGTGGTGGTCATTCCCGAGACCGCCTCAAAATAGGCATCTGTCAGCGGCACGTCCGGCACACCCCAGACAAATGGGATCGCGCCCGCAAGCGGAAGAAGAACCCACAGCGCCGTCGTCAGGAGAAAAGCCTGCCGGATATCGAGGTTTTGCGAGCCGTGATTTCTGGTCGCAAGGTAGATGATGGTGCCCAACGTCATGGTCAGGAAACCCGACATCGCGAACACCCACCACCCTTGACCGCCGTGGATGCCATCGAGAATGGCCGAAGGCAGCATGAGCGCGCCCATTGGCACAAGAAGAAGGCCGATGATCTCTGCGACTGGACGGATGTCCAGCCCAAGGTAAGGCCGTGAAGGCTCAGAGTGGGCCTTATGCGGTGTGTGCGGTCGGTTCACAATCTTCTCCGGCAATGCAGCGCCGCAGCGCATCCACTCACCAAGGTGCACGCTATCGCACCCAAGGAAAGCCTTCACAGATAAGAGGCGCGCATACACCGAACGGTCTCCGGGCGAAAGTCAATCAAAGGCTCGGTATCCGCAGGCCATCTATGCCTAATCTAAAGTCACCAAGGATTAATCTGGCGGCCCTCAAGTGAGCTACAGCTCTTGCTGCAGCGCAGTTTGTTGGAATAACTGTCTGGTCTGGTCTGGTCTGGGCCATCTGGAGCGAGTGAGGTCACCCAGTGGCTAAACGATTTGCCGCCGCCAATTCAATTCCCGGCCGTTGGGAGCAAGTTGCGAAATCCTCAACATGGCGCCTTCGCACCGCGGCTGTATCGCCAAGACCCACTTTAAGCGGACCACGTCGCCAGGAATGGTCAGCGAGTCAACGGTGCATCACGATTGGGCGCCGCTCGACGATTTGCTGGCCTTCGGCGACGCCATGCACCTGTTGGAACCCGTAAAGCAGATCCGGGCCAACCGCGATCAGGCGCAACGTATAGGTCATCGACACACCCTCGACCGTCATGCTGTCGACCCCGACAAGACGAGGCAGCTCGTTCACGTCACATCCCGCCACAGTCGTGACATCATCGTCATCGATATCCAGATCAGGCACGTTTGTCGCAGTGTTTCCATCTGGTAGCGATGGCTGCGATCCAAAGCTCCAATCGACACCGGTTTCCCAATCCAATGCGAGGTCAATGCCTTCCGGGTTGTCAGGAACGATGGTCAGGCGTCCGTCGCGCATCTCGATACGCCCAGTATCTGCCGAAGCCTTGGCGCCGTGGGGCATCACCATAGGCCCCATCACCACATATCCCGCCTTGGCCTCACTGACCCATTGCCCCTCGAGCTGACGCGATACCGCATCCAGCGCCTCAGTGCCCGTGACACCGCAAAGAGTGCCGCCATCCTCCCCGGCGGCGGGGGCCGCCAATGCGATGACGAATCCGATCGCGATCGGTATAGGTTTTGTAAGTGCCATGTATCCCTCCATCAGTTGGCGGACGGGGTCGCGTTACTGTCATCCATGGGTCGTTTCGACACACAGACCCGCGTGGTAAAGGTGACATCCTTGGTCGGACGTGGCGGCCAGCGCCCCTCTTTCCACCCTCAGTCTTGCCGCATTGTCTCGTTTTTTCAACCGCTTCCTACCATCCCTCGCGACAGCACGTTTTCATTTCTAAGGGCCGACGTGTTGTTTGACGATTTCCGATGTGCAACCCTTCCTGCGTTTGTTGCGGTGCTGAAGGTTAGAGGAGCTCGAGCCAGACGCATAGCGTGGAGGGAGCAATTGTCTGATTTTACCGAATCCAGCCCGATCGAGACCGGCTTTGCGGCCGTCTACAGGACGCGCATTGCCCCCCGCCTGAACGAACTGGAACAGGAACGGCAGACTGTTTTAACGACAGCAAAGCGTCACGCCGCGATCGCTCTGGCGGCAGGCGCGACACTTGGGGTGCTGTTCCTGCTTTTCGGTTCGGGCTCGGACGGGCTGGCGGGTGCGCTTGTGGGCTTCGGTGTTCCGCTGGCTTTCGGTGCCGTCGCAGCCTTCCTGTTGTGGAAACGTCAGGCGGAGAGTTGGAGCGGGTCGGCCGCCAAGGACGTGATGCCCGTGGTTTGCGATTTTCTCGGCGACCTGACCCATGATCGCAACGCGTTGAAAGGCTTTCCGCTGGAAAGGATGCAGAAACTGGGCGTGATCCGGCCCTTCTCGAAGGCGGAGGTCAGCGACCGGCTGGCAGGAACCTACCGCGATGTACCCTTCGAGATCGTCGAGGCGAAGCTCACTAACGACAAGAGCCAAAGCAGCACGAACGCGGACAACGATAACAGCGACAGGTCATCACGCACCCAGTTCAAGGGGCTCTTGATGCGGATCGGCGTGCCCGACCCGATCCCGGGGCGCATCCTGATCGCCCGTGACTATGGCATGGGCAACAAGTTGATGAGCATGTTCGGCGGCGCGGGGCGAGACCTGCCCCAGGTCGATACCGGACACGCGGCCTTCGAGGAATTGTTCCAAGTCCATTCCGATAACCCCGACATGGCCAGGGACTTATTGCCACCCGCGTTTTTGGACAGCTTCGTAAAAATCGCCGAGTCCGAAGGTGGGCGTCATGGGGCCAAGGGGCTTGAAGCCGGATTTCACGACGAGTCGTTCTTTCTGGCGCTTCAGCGCGACGACGATTTCTTGGCCTTGGGCAAGTTGACCACTCCCGCGGACGAGATCGAGGACGACCTGCACGGGGTATTCGACGACATCGCCACGGTCCGACGCATCATCGACCGGTTGCACGGCGACCACCCCGAGACATGATCGAGAGAGGCAAGATAGACGACCCCAACGTCGGGACCATCGCCTTCGAACAGCCCGCGAAGCAGACATCGCGAAACGCGCAAGGGTTCGGCCTTTGCTGAATGACCGTCCGCATCTGGAAGGGACAACATGCGACACAAGATTATCATACCTACCGCAATCAGCTTTGCAGTCATAGGAAGTGGCGCCTTTGCGCAGGCCAACGCAACATGCGGCGACCAAGCCTGTTTCATTGAGGCCGTCAGGGCCTGTGATCCCGTCAGCTTTCCCGTGCAGGATCCCGGCAGACTTGGTGCGGAAGGGGAATACAGCATTGTTGGGCCGGTCGGCGAGGCCTGCCAGATCTCATTCGCCTTTTCCGAAAATCCCAATCCCGCCTTCGTGAACAAGCACCTGACTTTCGCAGTCGATCCCGATAACGCATCGGAAGAGACCGTCCTCGGCGCCCTGGAAGGTTGCTTGACGGGGGGCGACGGTGTCTCTCAGTGCGCCGGACCGCTGTTCGATCAGGTGGCGGGCATGGCGTCTGTGCGCGGCGCTCTGGAAGCCAGCGGAGGCCCGCTGCCCTGTGGACAACCGGTGGAGGCCACGGGGGACCCTCTCTACCCGATGCCGAAAGACGGGAAATGGGGCTACGTTGACCGCGACGGCGCATGGCAAATCTCTCCGCAATGGGACCGGGTCAAGGACTTCCATGAGGGACGAGCGGCGGTCGGCGGCCAGCACAGCTGGGGCATCATCGACCGCGAGGGCAACTCCATCGTCCCGCAGGAGTTCGAGGGGGCCTCGGTGCAGACGATCGGCGAGGAACGCTGGGCAACTTCGCCTTTCGCGCCGTATTCGGAAGGCTGCACCGTGGCAGATATCTTCACCGACAGTTCGCAACCGACCTTCTTCATCGACCGCGACGGCAAGACCTACTGGCGCGACGAGGGCCCCGAGGCGCTTCGATCGCGCGACATTCGCGCCTTTGGCTCCTTCTCGGAGGGCCTTGCCTGGTTTCGGGAAGATACCTCGCCTGACGACCTGCATGGCTGGATCGATCCGGAGGGCACCGTCGTGATCGGGGCTGAGTTTACCGACGCTGGAGATTTCTCCGACGGCCTGGCCCCCGCAAGCTTGGACGACGGACTGGCAGGCTTCATCTCGCCCGACGGAGAGTTGCAGTTGCCAAGGAAATGGACGCTCGATCACGCGGAACCCTTCTCGGAAGGACTGGCCTATGTCGCCCCGGCACCTTTCGAGGGCGCCTTCATGACCGCCAGCGACTTCGCCTTTCAGCGCGTCCTATTCGCCGGTATGGACGGTGCAAAGCCAAGGGTGGCCCCCATCGACTCGGCTGGCGCCTTTCACGACGGATTGGCGCCTGTCTTGACGGAAGCAGCGGATGGCAGCCGCGCGTTCGTCTATGTGAACACCGAAGGCGAAGTGGTCTTCGTCCCCGATGACATCGACGGCATCAAGGTTTGCGACCCGCGCACAAGGCCCGAGTTCCACAACGGGCTGGTCCGTCTCGTCGTGGCCGACGACGGCGAGACCTGTGAGGGGCAGTACTATACCAGCGGGCTGCCTCACTACGACGATGCGCATTATGTCTATCTCGATACGGACGGACAGATTGCGCTGCGGCAGGAAGGATGACTTCTACAGTCAACGACTTGCCAAACCCAAAGGCAATTTCTGACGTGTATTTATTGTCCACCCGATGGCAGCGCAACGTCACGGTTAGACATCAAAAGCGCTCGGCCCTGAGGACAAGCGTATCGCTGATCGAGACGACGCCGATATGACGCTCAACCACTGCAAAGGCGGTTTTCAAAAGCCCGTCCAATCGCTCAGGCTTGATTAGGCAAACAACCATCACCATTCCGGCAGGGCCAACCTGACCTTCACGCGTCCATGGCCCGGATCGGCCCGAGCCTCCGCGGACGGGCACAACCGTATAGCCCGTAACGTTCGCTTTGTTCAGAGCATCGGTAAGCCGTCCTTCGAGTGGCTTTTCAATCACGATTTCGACGCGTTTCGCGGGCGTCATCTGCATGTCAGCCTCCGGTGAGTTGGGTGGCCACGGCCACGTAAAGAGGAATACCTAAGGTGAGATTGAACGGGAACGTCACGCCCAACGAGAGTGTCAGATAGAGAGCAGGGTTTGCCTCTGGCAGTGCGACCCGCATAGCCGCAGGCACTGCGATGTAGGAAGCCGACGCAGAAAGCACCATCAAGAGCACAACTCCGCCCGTGGACAGCCCGATCATCATTGCCAAGATAAGTCCAATGCTTGATCCAGCCAGCGGCATCACAATACCAAATGCCACTGCACCGAATCCCAAAATTCCTCTCGATTGTCTCAACCCGCGTCCCGCGACCAACCCCATGTCCAGCAGGAACAGGCATAAAACGCCTTTGAAGGGAGAGACTATGAAAGGTGCAATTTCGGCCAGTCCTTTTTCACCAGTCACGATTCCAATGACAAAACTACCGACAAGTAACACGATAGAGCCATTGAGCATGATCTCGCGCATCAACCCCGGCTCCATCCGCCCACCCGATCCATTTCGGGAGACCAACCAAAGGGCCGACAAAATCGCCGGTGCCTCCATCGCTGCGGCGACCGCAACCATATAGCCCTCTGCAGCAATCGCCCGACCCTCAAGAACCGAGGTTGCGGCAACAAAAGTCACAATGCTTATTGAGCCGTAATGCGCAGCCACGGCCGCCGCATCGAGCCGAGAGAACTTTGTGAACACCTTCAACAAAGCAAAGGCAAGCAGTGGAAGGCCAAATGATAGAAGAAGACCCGCCCCAACCGACATCAGCAGGCCAGCATCGACGCCATGATCCGCAACCGAGGCACCCCCCTTAAAGCCGATAGCGAACAGCAAATATATCGACATGCCTTTCGCGACCGCTTCGGGGATAGACAAATCCGAGCGCGCCATCGCAGCAGCAAGACCAAGTGCAAATGACAAGATGATCGGGGACAAAAGGTTTGCGCTGGCAAGCGCCAAGATTTCGGTCATAAGGAAACTCCGCTTTTCTCTCTATTAGTGAGAGGCTTAGAACTTTCCAAGACTGGTTTCGTCGAAACGATGCTTGGTTCAGCATCTATGCGGGGCCATAATTGAGCGCAAACCAAAGCCGTTCGTGCCAGCGCAGCGAAAGCTCGCTTTGTCCCGCTGACTGACGATTCAGTCGATGAAATGCTGCGCGATGCACGAGTGGCCGCTTCGACGGGCCGCACCGCAGCATTGGGAAGGCATGGTCAATGGCCGCAACGGGCCGTCCATGTCGTCGAGGTCGTGCCCGTCGCAGGGGGCGGAAAGTGTGAGTTCGCTGCATCTGCAAGGGCATCCTGTCAAAGACAGGAAAGCGGCCATTCCCGGTTCAGGTTCAACGCCCCCAATGCTGCACAAGGCACCAAGGTCAGCAACGTGCAGGAAGCGGTGTCTCAGGGACCGCCAGCATCACTCAGCGTCTTCTCGATGACGGTCGCGTGTGGCCATAGACAAGATCGCGCGGCACGACCGGCACGCGGATCGTGACCGTACGAGGCTGCAGCGTGGCCCGGGCCTTCGGCATCAGGGCCTGGTACGCATAGGACAGAAGCAGCGTGCCGCCGATCCGGATCCGTGCCGAGCCGATCTCGCCAGCGGCCAGCACGCCGCTGATCGCCCCCGCAATCGCTGTGACGGCTGTGACAATAAAAGGCATGGGCCGTGTCCGGTACCAGGTTGGCCAGGCAAGCCGGCGAGATTGGGTGAGTTCGGGCTTTCTTGCGGTGCTCACGGATGCCGCGTCGCATGGGTGGCAGCCAATTAGAGGATCTTGTCGTCCAGTATACCTGGATCGGTCGAGTGGCCGGACTGCCTCGGCATGTCACGGGAGTATCAGGAACAAACATCTCACGTTGGTGGTTGTCCCAATAGCGGGCTTCCGCCCGACGAACCTGTCGGTCCAAATTATGAGGAACATTCAATGAAACGAGAATATATCACTGCATTCGCCGTAACGGTCATGCTGTCGGGCGGCGCTGCTATTGCACAGAACCAACATGGCCAGCAATCTTCCGGTGACTCTGGCATGATGGGCGGCGACATGGCGTCCACGCATCAAAAAATGATGTCCAAGCACAAAAGCATGATGCAGGGTGGCGGTATGATGGGCGCCAAGAAGCTGATGGGGCCGCAATTCCATGACCTGATGGACGCCAATGATGACGGCAAGGTCGAAGCCGCTGAAGCACGCACGCAACTCCAAAAGTTACTGGAAGAAAATGACACGGACGGCGACGGCGCCCTCAGCATTTCGGAATTCGAGGTTCTTCACAGCCGCATGATCCGCGAGACAATGGTCGACCGCTTCCAACACCTCGACAGTGACGGCGACGGCGCCGTAACCGCCGAGGAAATGACCGCGCCAGCCGAGCAAATCGAGCGCAAGGAAAAGCGGATGAATATGATGATGGAAATGATGCAGAAATCCTCTGGCAGTTCCGAACACGGTATGAGGTCCGGCGGAATGATGGACGGCGGTCACGAAAAAAAGGAGAACTGATCTCTTTGTTCAAGCAGCCAAGCCGCTCAGATCACCTGAAAGGCATGCTTGCTAAACTGGACAGGCAAGCCGAAAGGAAATGAGTGGAACGGCTACCAAGCCCTCGGGCGTCATGTCGACGGTCGAGGCACCGGTGCAGGCGCCGAAGCCGAGGCCGGTGTCAGCCAGTACGATGTCGCCGCGCTGTGCCAGAAGCATTGCTGGGCGGGGCTTGCCGAGCAAGGCGCGCNGCGCCGAAGCCGAGGCCGGTGTCAGCCAGTACGATGTCGCCGCGCTGTGCCAGAAGCATTGCTGGGCGGGGCTTGCCGAGCAAGGCGCGCGCCATTTCCTCGAGCGAGTCCCAGCCGAGGCGGCGCATGACCCGCTGGCCGCCGAGCGCCGTTGTGTAGCGCCCGCGCCAGAGCGCGGCCACATCCTCCCCGCCAGTCAGGATCACTCGTGTCTCGAACGCGAAGGTTGGGCAGTCGTGAATGCCCCAGACAAATGGCCTTGCCCGCGCAGTATTGAGCGCCTCCGCGAGGTGGCGCTCCCAGTGCTCTGTGCGGAAAATCTTTTATCCTTGTCTGGACACTCATGGCGCGCCAATCCTTCGGCATGCGCGCTTTTGATTTTCCCTTTGAGACTGTCGAGATCAGCTGCTCGGTATGCAGCCGGTTCGGCCGGTATTCCAAACGCCGCTTTTGCGAGGTCGTCGGAGCCGACACGGCGCTTCCAACGGCGCTCGACATCATTGCCAAGAATTGTCCGGAAGATCGTCCCAGCATCGCAAACATGCAGGGACGGTGCCGGGCTCAATATCCTCAGCTGCTCCGCATGAACTCAGTCAAAGACATTCATAAGCCTGATTTAATGGGCCGGTCATCCCCGCCCCAAGGTGACTTCCCTGTCCTGATGTGGATGGAGCAGCATTACCCAGCATGGTGCCACAAGCCTGGTTTGTCTGGGCCTGCCTGTCACCATGGAGGATGTCGATGTCGCGCTGCACAACTTACATTCCAAGGCATTTTCGGCGACCCTGCTGATCCGATCAAAGCCGAGTTCCCGAAAAAGTAAAGCCCGCAACCCTGAAAAGGATTGCGGGTCACAACACCAACTGATCGTGTGCCTATCAGAAGGGACAGGACTGGCGCACGATAGGGGTTGGCGCTATCACGTTCAGCCCGCGCTGGGGTGCATCACGTCCTTGATCATCAGGTCATCGTCTTCCTGGCAACGCTGCATGACTTCGGAGACCATGACATCTGCGCCACGTGCATCTTGGCGCGCGGCTTCACGACCTCCTTCATTGTCGTTCATGGTACCATCAGCATCTGCCTGTTCGGTGCCAATGCCGGCTTCGGTGGCATCTTCACCGGTTGCGAGATCCCGAGCGCCTTCACGGCCCATTTCGGAAAGAGCGCCCAACTGATCGTAGGCATCCATTTCGTTGAACTCGCCGCATGTCATAGCAAATGCGCCAGTGGACATGAATGTGCCCAGTGTCAGGGCGGCGGCGGCGGTGCTCAATTTGCGAAAGTTGGTCATTTTATTCTCCTAAAATTCAATTCACACAACGCATCCCGGCGTCGTGCAGTGTCTTGCGTCTATTGAAGGGTCAACTCGGCAGTCATCACATTCGTTCCGAACAGTTTGATTTTTTTCGATTTTACGCACCGAGGATCCCGCGCCCATCTCGGCCCGACTGTCCTGTTTTTCAGCGCAGCAGGCAGACCTGCCTTGCCATCTTCGTTCGGTTTTGGGCAGTTTCATTGCGACGTTCATGGCGGTGGCGCTCGCAACAAGAGGATGGCGCGCACCATCGGGCCTTTGACCTCAACCTCGGCCAGTTGGAAGGTGATGGCACGGACGTGGCGGACGACGTGGGCACCGATTTTGATCAGTTCGAGCTTGGGGCTGGCCAGCGACCAGTCGGCCATCGCCTCGGGCAGTTCACCGCATAGCAAGGGAGGCAGGTTGTAAGCCAGCGCCTGCAGTTGCAGCCTGACCTCCTTGTTGCTGAACCGCCGGCACGACCGCCGCGTCAAGTAGAAGGCGCATTTGCCTTCCTTGATGTGCTGCTCGGCGGGGTCGCGTTGATTGTAGAAGCAGGTATGGGCACCGTCTATCCTCGCCCCCAAGCAACTTCCCTGTCCTGGATCGCGGTCACGTATTCAAAACCGAGTGCACCCAGATAAAGCACCTGTTGGCTTTCATGCGTATAGCGCCAAGTCCAGGCCGCGGTCAGATCAATCAGAAAGCTTAGAGCGCCGAAGAGAGTTGATACTTCCCCAAAACAGCGAAATGGTGCTGCAAAAGGCTCGAATTGGGTGTGTCGGCTAAAGATTCCAACGGGATTTCAGCCGACACACCTTCCAATTTTCGGTTATGAAAGGATTTAGACATGAATGTATCTGGCAAGAAAGCTGTCGTCTTTGGCGGCACTTCGGGCATTGGTCTTGCAGCCGCACAGATGTTGGCTGATGGCGGTGCATCTGTCATAGTTGTGAGCCGCGACCCTTCCAAGACAGAACAACGGTCTCCTGAGATCACAACACGGTCTTGCGATGTCCTCGACGGTGCGGCAGTCGAGGCCTTGCTGACTGATATCGGTCCCATTGATATTCTGGTAAGCTCCGCAACGGGTGGCGACCGCGCAATCGGTCCTTTTCTTGAGATGGACATGGAGGGCTACAAGGCTTCCTTCGACAAGCTCTGGGGATACGCCAATGTCGTCAGATATGGTGCCAGCCACGTTGCAGACGGCGGTTCGATCACGCTCGTGTCTGGCGCGCCAGCGCGTAATTGCCAGCCTGGACAGAGTGCACTTTCCTCTGTCGGAGGCGCGGTCGAAGCCATGGTGCGGGCGGTCGCCCGTGAGTTTGCGCCTCGGATCCGTATAAATGTGGTTTCACCCGGTATCATCGATACCCCAATGGTGTCTGCGCAAGGTGCCGAACGTGAAGCGCTTTATGACGAGATGACCCGAAACCACCTGATCCCTCGTGCGGGCACAGCCACTGAGGTGGCGGAGGGGATTCTGTTCGTGATCAAGAACGATTTTGTAACCGGCACGACGGTGGATGTTGATGGAGGGTGGCTTCTCAGTTGACTTCAGCGCGCTATGATCCCCGCCCCAGAAGGTCGGACCCAACATAGCTTTTGAGGTTCAGGCAGAGCTTTAACTTAACGTATCTGGAGCAATGTTCCTCAACCGCCGATCAAGATGGCTTAACGGGTCAACGCGGCGTGGGCGTTGCGATCCATTGTCGGGCATCAGTTCAGATTTTGGTGCTGGGCGCCGGGTCAGATAGTCGCTGAGAGCGTTCATGAAGGAAACGATATCTGCTTCGGACCAATCTTGGGGGTCGAAGTTCGCAAGCGACAGATGTGGGACAAGTTTGAGTCCTCGCAGAGTTTCGTCTTGCGTAACCGCTGCCGTCATATTCCAATCCGGAAACCACCGACCCTTCAGCTTGTTCACCGTCAGAAGTTTGATGTCGGTGTGCCGATCATCCTGAAATATTCGTTCGACTACGGCGCGCACCTCCAGTGGCTCGCCCTCGAGCCACTGGAGGTAGTTATTGTTGTCATATACCAACGCACCAGTAAGGGCAGCTTGCAGATTATTGCGCTGCGAAACAGTGAGTATCTCGTCGACAGTTTTGAACGAAAAGCCAACCGGTTTGGAGCAATATGCGATTCCGATAATATCTGTCATCTGCCTGCCTGTCTTTTTTTTGTCTGCAGGTTGGGATGCCAGTGCGTCACGGATCCTGCAGCGTCTTGTTGTTCAAGCTTACCCCAAACTCTTTGGCGGCCTGGGGCGGGTTGCGAACTGGATTGCCATCAGAGGACTCCAATTTCAAGCAAACATTACTCCTCATATTCTTTGTTCAATCAGATTCAGGCAAAGGGCCGCTCATATTTGGCTGAATCAAGGATTGGCGACGTATTGCAACGCGGTATGACCGATGCCCAAAGGCGCCCAATAATTAGCACCCATTCACCTTCGATAGTCGTGGCAGATGGCGGTGCATCAGCCAAGGTCCGCTTTCGTGAAACTGCATTGCAGCATAGCTGGCCGCGCTCGAGTTCCGGATTTGGGCCGATCTCGACCGGTCTGACGTCCCTCTCAAGGGGCGGTTTCCGGACTTTCGCTGCAGGTGCTCAGGTCGTGCTTCGACAAGGCAAAAGAAGCCATTCATTGATCGAAGCACTGGGCGCTTGATGCTTCGGCAGCGCCACGGGTACAAGACACCCAATCAGATCAGGGCCGAGCAAAAAAGCCTTGAACCCGAAGCCGCCACGGGGGTTAAGAGGGCGGCCTAACCAGCGCAGAGCGCTGTCTCACAACCACGCCCCGGTACACTTGGATGGCTCAGGAGGATCTTGACTGATCATCTGATCCATAAAGCGGAAAGGTTGCCCCGGAGCGCTTGATGCGCAACCGGGGCTAAGTTGAGGTAGGTTGGTATGATAGTGTGGATTTTATGCTGTGGTTTATTATCGCCCGCAAGCACAACTTTAAAAGGAACTAATCTAAGCCTCTTCCGTTCAAGATTGCGAAAGTTCCTTGAGGTAGTTTGATTAAAGCTTGACCCGGGAACCACGGCGCCCTTTCGCTTTCCAAAGAGGGCATGCCAAGTCACTTCCTTTAATTAGCCCATGTTCAGCCATAGTCACAGGGGATACAGATCCAGTACACTGAGAAGAGGCTGCCAAGTGACTGACAAGCACCTGAACAAGAAAAAGGATACCAAAAGCTCGCGGAGGGAAGGCCTGAAACACATGCGATGCTGGTATCCCGAGACGATCGAGCCGGAAGATGTTGGTCGATCCTACCCACCTTCAAAGCCTTCCTCACTCAGAGCTACCCTGCGCCGGTGGCTGGGAAGATGAGCTTGGCCCTCGAATAAGAAAGACCCCGGAGCGCAATAACGCATCCGGGGCCAAGTTCAGGGTAGGTCGTATTGTCACATCATTAACCTGCAGCAAGTGTTTTCCAATCACAAGGGTAGCATTTGGCCGGGGAATAATGTGCGCTGTCCATGTTAAGACATTGATTGGTATATGGAAATGACAGGTCTTTGGGCAGGATCTGTCGTTCTTGATCCACTTGCTTCCACCGACGCTGAGCTTCCTTCAAGGAAGCTTCACGGGCATGGGCCGGGCGCTGACCCAGTTCAAATTGCCAGAGCGCAGGTTGTCCGTGTCTGCGGCCTTGTCAACATGCGCGGCAAGCCGCTGTGTTCAGCACAGCTCAGGCATTGGATTGAGACGCAGATGGATCGTGCTGAAATTGGATACAACCTTGCGCACAAACGACATCCTTGCTTAAGAGGAAGTCAACCGGAAAGCCGCTGAACGGATCTGGCTCCGTTGACAAGCGTCCTGTTTCATCCTTGAAAGCGGGCTGAACAAACAGTCAGGACATGCAGGCAGGTAGGTAATTACCAAGAGCGCAAGTATACGTTGAGTCTTCAAAAATTTTCATAAAGTTCCAACAAAGGGCACGCAGATGCGGGAAGAGGCAGTGCGCTCCCCTAATGACGCAGGCGAGGGTTATGACGACACTGCGGCAATACACCGGAGAAGCTGGCGCTGGTGGCCTGGCTTGTGCCTGGCGCTCGCCATCTTATACGTCGTTCTCCCCTATGGTCGCCTGACGGCCATTATCTACGTAGTTGCCACCGCCGTTGCAGCTGCGACAATCGCGGCTGCTTGCTATCGTCGGCAACGGCTCTATCGGCCGGTTGCTTGGGGGTATACATGGTGGCGGCCCGCTCAATGCAGCGCGTAATCTGATGAGTTCGGAAGCGATGTTCGACATGGCAGATATCTACCATCGGCAATCGCGCTGCACCAATAAAAAGAGGCCTATCAGCGTGATTTATCCAGCCTTTGCAGGATGTTGCGTCCAGCGTGGGTTGCGACAGTCAATGCCCTCCAGAAGATAGCCCAACTGCGCCGCCGAGATCTGCACCGCCTCGCCAGACCGGCTTACCCGTTGCCCGGCAGGCGATGCATGCATCGCCGAGAGGGGCCAGATGAACTTGCCCGCCTCCAGGCGCTTCAGATAGAGCGACATGCCCACGCCATCGTGCCACAGGATCTTGACCAGATCGCCCTTACGGCCTCGGAAGCAGAAGATCTCGCCCGCATGGGGATCGCGGCCGAGACCCTCCTGCACCTGTAGCGCCAGCGTGTTCATGCCCCGCCGCATATCGGTGGTGCCGCCCGCAATCCAAACCTTCACGCCCGCCGGAAACGCGATCATTGCCCGTCCACCACTGCCAGGATCCTTGCAAGCGCTTCAGGCTCCACGCCCACCGGCACGATGAGCCGGCGCCCGTTCGGCAAGGCTATCTCAACCTGACAGCCCGGAGGCGGACAGGGTTCCACTGAATTGGTCTGTGGCGCGGGCGCTTTCGTCACGGTCACCGGCGCGAACGATACCGGGCGAGAAGACCCAAGTTTACCGTTTCGATACTGCCGCCGCCAAGTTGTCAGCAGCGATCGGCAAATGCCATGCCGCCGCGCTGTGGTTGCCACTTGGCGGTGGCCGATAAAGCTCTCCTCCACAATGCGCAGTTTGTCATCATCTGACCAATACCGGCGGCGATCACCATCGGCAGCAGATATAACTTCGATTTGAGGGCGGTTGATAAAGTCGGACATAAGGCCGGACTTACCACCGGAGCGAAGCCAAGATCAGACGGCCGCCCCCAGAGGCTTACGCTGTAGGCAGCCCTTCGGCAATTTTCGACCCTACCTTGGAACTGACCATTCGGCCAGCTTGCCTGCCCTCCTGGACATCACGTAACGACTCCTGCGAGCAGGGCGAAGCGCACCTTGGTTCAGTGGATTGGATTTACTCTTCGCTCTCACACCTCGTGCAAATCCGATGCCCAACAGCGAAACCCTCTGGAATCCGCACATAGCGAAAAGGTTGGCGATGGGCGAGGTTAGTCACTTCACTCCTGTGAGCGCATAGGTCAAACGCCGATATAAATACAATCGCAACAGACTTCCCACACGGACGTTTGCCTCGATCAAACCTGAGGAGCACCTGCCTTGCTACATCAAAAAAGTTTGCACCGGAACAATGTGGTTGTGCGTGGCGATGGCGAGCATGCGCTCGTGCTCGCACACGGCTTCGGCTGCGACCAGAACATGTGGAGTCGGCTTGAGCCGTATCTGGAGGACTTTCGCCTCGTTCTCTTCGATCACACAGGTAGCGGCGACTCGGACATCGCGGCTTTCGACCCTGTCCGGCATGGTCAGCTGGAAGGTTATGCCGAGGATCTGGGCGAGATTTGCGATGCACTCGATCTGCACGGCGCCACACTCGTTGGGCATTCGGTTAGTTGCACAATCGGGCTGATGGCCGCCGCTGATGCGCCAGAGCGCTTCGCCAACGTCGTTATGGTTTGCCCCTCGCCCTGCTTTCTCAACCTGCCCGGATACGCCGGGGGCTTCGAGCGGAGCGATCTCGAGGAACTCATTGACCTGATGGACAGGAATTACATCGGCTGGGCGCATCACCTTGCCCCCCTCGTCACCGGGCAACCGGCCGATTCTCGGCTGTCGGAAGAACTTTCGCAAAGCTTTTGCTCTACCGATCCTATAACCGCCAAGACCTTCGCCGAAGCGACCTTTCTTTCCGACCATAGGGATCTCCTCGGTCAGGCCCAGCATAGGGTCCTGGTGCTGCAAAGCGCGCGCGACGCCCTCGCCGCGCCTTCGGTAGGGCGGTATGTGGACGACAAGCTTCCCCACAGCCAGCTTGAGGTGATCGATGCCGATGGCCACTGCCTTCACATGACCCATCCCGCAGAGGTCGCGCAGTTCATTCGGACTTTCGTCACTGGCTGAAGCATCGAAAATAGAGCCGTTCGGCATCGATCGCTTTCCGGTCGGCTGTCTGGTCACGGACGGCGCGCGGATCATCCGTTTCGCAAATGCGCGTGTCGGGGTGCAGGTAGAGACACCGTCTGCAGATCTGCTCGGACTTAGCCTTGATGTTTTACTGACACCGGCGTCGCGAATCTTCTGCGACAGCTACGTCTATCCAATTCTGCTCGACCAGGGGTATTGCGACGAGATCGCGCTGAACGTAATGACAGGGTCTGGCGGGCGCATGTCAGTGGTAGGCAACGCCTGCGTCCACAGCGACGATCCAGACATGGTCTTGTGGAGCTTCATGCGGGCAGACAAGCGAGACCAGCTCCAAGCCGAGGTACTGGCCGCCCGCAATCAACTTCAGGAGCAGGCGCGCGCGCTCCAGGAATTGGCGACGCGGGATGATCTCACTGGCCTGTTGAACCGACGCGAGTTCAGACGCCGGATTGCTGAGCTGATCTCGGCGGCCGACCGTGAGGGCGCATCAGTCACGCTCCTCCTGCTCGATATCGACCTGTTCAAGGAAGTGAACGACACCCACGGACACCAAGCTGGCGACGACGTGCTGCGTCAACTGGGCGTGGCGTTCAAGCAAATGATGCGGACACATGAACTCGCAGGCCGATACGGAGGCGAAGAGTTCGTCTTCGCAATCGCCACCGAAAATGCTGAAGAGGCCCGTCCTTTCAGCCAGCGACTTCACGCAGCTGCGGCCAGCGTGACAGGAGACTGCGCACCCGTGACCGTGAGCGTCGGCCTCGTTTGTAGCCCGCCCGGCTCGGGCCTGTCATTTAGCGATCTTGTAAAAGCCGCGGATCGCGCGCTCTACCAGGCAAAAGACCTTGGGCGTAACCGCTCGATGGTCGAGAGAGATGGGTTGGTAATGCCCTTCGACTGATGCTGTCTGGTGACGATAGTTTTCGTGGGACCAACGTCATCTTGGTGCCATTCTCTATGCAAACGCACGCGCCCAAAACCTGGAACGCTGGTCAGGCAGAGCCCGCAACGGGCACCCAGCCGGACCCGTCTGGTTGAACCCCGAACCCGAACGCAGCGCCCCTGAAATTAGAGACGCTGCATGAAATCGGCGGACAACACCTTTGACAAACACCGCTTCGGGTGAACCACGAAACACGCCCGAATGCCGTCAACACCTTGATTTGTAGACGAACAAATATTTCCATGCAGCGAAATCAACGGATTACTTGCGGAATGCGATGTCGCAAAAACATTATCACCACCTCGGTCATCGATCTGCTAGAGCGGGTTGCGTTCAATCAGTTTCATAACCTGCCGCCTTGAAGAAGTTGTAGCACTCTTCCTCAGTGAAGAGATCGCAGACGTGACCAACCGCGCGCCAGAGTTC
>NZ_JBAPKZ010000047.1:0-16677 GCF_037083805.1 Roseovarius sp. D0-M9
GTCGCCGGTCGGCTCAAGCACCTGCCCGCGTCACCCTACGACACAACATCTGGTGTGGTCGTGAACTGACCGGAGACCCGCACACCCACACAAACCGCGAAGAAGCCGTTTTTCTTCGAACACGTCCGCCGCCATCGTCTCCTCGGTAGCGCGATGATCACGTATATCTTTTACTTTCGCTCGAACGGCGAGTGTGAGCGGTTCGAGTGTGGGGAAGTAGCGGCTCGCCAAATCGAGCCCCTTGCGATTCTCGATATCGAAAGTACGGCGAAAATTCTCCGCAGTGAACATCTGGTCAAGCATTAGATAGGATCATTTCACCTAAATCGGGTTCGAGACAGTAAGCCATGATGTGCAGAGTAGAGTCAGATTGCAACACTGAAGCGGCGTCTAAATGCCGAGCCGGGAAAGTCCGCTTGAAGGACATTGATCTTGATCCATCGCATCCGCAAAATGACCGTTCTCCGACCTTCCTACGGACGCCTTCGCAGGCGCAGCAGAAATCGAGCGCGCGCAGCGAAGGTCCGGAAGGTCCAAGGTTTGTGGCTGCTGTCAGCGTGAGTTGCAGCGGCGACAAATCTGACAAGGAGGAAAGCGCGGGTGGATTTTGGTGTTATGTGCTGTTGCAGACGAATACGGGCTTGGCGTAGCGTTCGAGATCCACGACCATTTCGCGGCTTCGGTAAATGACGCGGGCGCCTATGATGTCGCAACCAGGGCGATGGAAGCAATCGGTGTTCCTCACGGGCAAGAGAGCGTGCCGATGCGTGCATCGGAGGATTTCGGCGTATTTGGATGGGGCGCAAAAGCCGCGATGTTGTGCTTGGGGTCCGGCGAAGATCATGCGGCCTTGCACAATCCAGACTACGATTTCCCCGATGATTTGATTCCGATCGGAAGCGCAATCTTTGAACGCATCGGGCGAGATTTGTTGGGAAACGCTTAGGCACATCCCAACTATGCCTTCCCAAAAACAGCTATTCGCTGGGATACAGATTGGGATCAGAGCAGACCTCGGACGCAGCGCAGCAACATGTGGTATACGGCGCATGTCAACGTCGGTTTGTCGTCGTGGGAGGGTATGGCGAAACGGAGGATCAGTCATGGAAACACCAAACTTACCTGCCATTCGCGCGCTTCGCCCCGCTTGGAACAAGGGCCGGATTGTCGGTCAGAAACGACCACTCAAGCCCAAACATGTCCGACGACGGACACGAGTTGCATTGCGGCTCCGGTAGCCAAGCCATGAGCACGCTGTCGCTTTGCGTGGCAAGCCATTCGGAGGCCTGCCATGATCGTCCGCCGCGTTTGGTATCTGCGCGCGTTTCTCAAGGAAGTATGGGGGTGCGTCGTCGTGAAAAAGCGCACATCGAAGGACGGCTGCTGCTCAAGCTATCAGCTTGATCTTCCAGCCAGCAACGACCAACGCATTTTGGTACTACCTAAGTCAGAGTGGCAAGGTCGGGCTAAAAAATCGGTGCGCGCGCGTAAATTTGTGGGCCTGTTCAGCGGATATTTCCAGTGTGCAAATTTAGGCACAGGGCAGTTTTGCCAACTGAACAAACGACTATTTCGCCTGCACCGAAGCCTGTTCCAGTTTCTCCATCGCGTCTGTCCACAATTCTTCGCCGCGCTCCAGCCCCTCCATGACCTCGACATATTTCTTCTGCCAGATATCGGCTTGTCCCCCCATCTCAGCGTCATAGAGTGCCGGATCGGAAAGCTTGGTTGCCAACTGGTCACGCATTTCATTCAGCTTCGCCAGTCGGGTCTCGCAATTGCGTACTTCTGCGCGCAAAGTGGCGATCTCGCTGCGCGAAACGCGCACCGGTGGCACAGGTTTCGGCTTTTCAATCGGCGCGCTTGGAGGGTTCAGCATCATTGAGCGGTAGGTTTCCAGGTCCTCTTCATAGGGAGCTACAGTGCCGTCCTGCACAAGCCAAAGCCGGTCCGCGACCAGCCCGAGCAGATGCATGTCATGACTGACAAGGATGATCGCGCCGGTATATTCCGTCAGCGCCTCGACAAGCGCATCGCGGCCTTCGATGTCGAGATGGTTTGTCGGCTCGTCAAGGATCAGCAGATGCGGGGCGTCGAGTGTGGCAAGCAAAAGCGACAGACGCGCCTTTTCGCCGCCCGACAGCTGCGCAGCAGCCGTGTCGGCCTGATCCGCTTGAAGGCCGAAGCCTGCCAACCGCGACCGCCCCCAGGCCTTGCTGGCCTCGGGGCGTACCTTGGTCAGATGCTGCAATGGCGATGCATCGGCATTGAGCTCGTCGATTTGATGTTGCGCGAAATAGCCGACCCGCAACTTTGACGCCCGGGACACACTCCCCTCGCAGAGCGATAATTTTTCAGCCAGGAGCTTGGCAAAGGTCGATTTACCTTCCCCATTGCGTCCCAGCAAAGCGATGCGATCATCCTGATCTATCCGAAGATTGAGGTGCCGCAAGACAGGCGGGCCGCCATAGCCCACGGCTGCGCCGTCCAGATTGACAATGGGCGGCGACAGCGCTTCGGGCTCGGGAAACGTCAGGCCCGGCGCTTTCAAACTGTCCGGAACCGAGACTGTGGTCATCCGTTCCAGCATCTTCACGCGCGATTGCGCTTGCTTGGCCTTGTTCGCCTGGTACCGGAAACGGTCCACAAAGCCTTGCAGGTGCGCGCGGCGTGCTTCGTATTTGCGCGCCTGTGCCTCCTGCACTGCGCGTTGCTCTGTTCTTTGGCGCGCGAACTGGTCATAGGGCCCTTGAAAATACGTCAGCTTCAAATCCTCGATATGGAGGATGCCCGCGACCGCGTTGTTCAGCAACGTCCGATCATGGCTGATGATAATGACCGTATGCGGATAGTTTTGGAGATAGCTTTCAAGCCAGAACGTTCCTTCAAGATCAAGGTAGTTCGTCGGCTCGTCGAGCAGCAGCAGGTCAGGTCGGGCAAAGAGAATACCGGCAAGCGCCACCCGCATGCGCCAGCCGCCGGAGAATTCCGAACAGGCACGGTGCTGCGCCTCCGCGTCAAAGCCCAGCCCTTTCAGAATTGTACTGGCCCGCGCCTCTGCCGACCAGGCGTCAATGTCGGTAAGACGGGTTTGCACCTCTGCGATCCGCATCGGGTCAGTTACCGTTTCAGCTTCGGCCATGAGCGCCGCGCGCTCGGTGTCCGCGTCCAGCACCGTGTCGAGCAGCGATCGCGCGCTTGACGGCACTTCCTGATCAACGCACCCGATCTTGCAGTTGGATGGCAAGTCGATCTCGCCGCTTTCGAGAGGTAATTCACCCCGGATCAAACGGAAGAGAGTCGTTTTGCCGGTCCCGTTGCGCCCTACCAATCCGACCTTATGGCCAGTCGGGATATCAGCCGAAGCCTCCTGAAACAGCGGCTGTCCACCGATCGAATAGGTAATGCTCGAAATTGTCAGCATAGGCATTGGTCGCAGGTTGCGGTGTAAACCTCAACTACGACTGTATGAACAGTGCTGCTGCGCATTATATTCCTACGCGTCGTTCAGGTGCGGACCGTAGCAATAGTCGCGCCCCTCAGGTCACAGCTGTGCTTTAACATCAAGGGTTATCGCAATTTCACAGGCACCAAGAAAGAACCGAATGATGCAACGCTCAGCGACAGCTTTTAAACAGCGCAAGTTTGCATCGCGTTTAACAAGGGCCACTTGATCGGGACCGACCAGCACCAGGCTGTGCAATCAAACCCGTTTTTGCGGATTTCATCGCTCGGAATCAGCGTTTGACCATCAGCGGTAGAGCAGAACGGGGATCTTGGCCGTCTGGACCATCGCCGTGGTTGTGGAGCCGATGATGAGGCTCCGGATCCGGCTGTGGCCGTAAGCCCCCATAACCAGCAGATCAAAGCCCTCTTCGGAGACCAATTTGCCCAAGACCTCTTCGGGCTCGCCTGATGCGGCGCGCGGTGATGCGGTCAGATGTGCGGCGTGCAACTTGGACACGGCTTCAGCCGCGGTCGCCTCGGCGCGGGCCTCGTCATTGCCGATGCACAAGACGCGGATATCGAGGCCGGTAAAGACCGGGCTGATCGCCATCTGATCGATTGCGGTCTTGGCGCTTGCGCTGCCGTCATAGGCGACGAGCACCTTTTCAATCGGCTTGAAGGCGCGAGAGGCGACAAAGACCGGCACCTTGGAGGTTCGCACGATCCGCTCAAGGTTGGAGCCAAGATGCCCCGTCGCATAGTCTGACCCTTCGCCCCGTTTGCCGATGGTGATGGCGCGCACGTTGTCCTCCACATCGCGTACGGCATCCAGCAAATCGCCCCTGCGCAGGCGCAGATTGACCTCGCGCACGCCGTCCTCCACGAGGATCTTCTGGGCATCCTCGAGGATCGCATGACCCCGCGTCTGGGCCAGCTTGGAGCGCTGCGCGTCCAGCGTCGACAGCTCTTCGAGCAAGGCCGAGCGCGCGCCGAGGCCGAGCGCGCCGGAGAGGTCCGTGGATTCCGCCCCCTCGCGGCGGCCAAGGACATGCATGGCCTCGACCCCGACGTCTATCTTGCGCGCAATCCAGGCAGTGTGATGACAAACGCTTTTGGAGTATTCGGATCCATCCAGCAGTGCGAGTATCTTGTCCATTCGTTTCCCCCCTTAATGGCCCATCAGTTTGTCCATCGCGCCAGGCTTGTCATGAATGGCAAGCTTGTCGACGATGGTTTCGGACGCCTCGTTCATGCCGATGACCTCAACCTCCGCACCATCGCGGCGGAACTTGAGGATCGCCATATCCAGCGCCTGAACGGAGCTGATGTCCCAGATATGCGCCTGAGTGACGTCAATCACAACCCGGTCCAGTGGTTCACCGTAATCAAAGGCGCGTGCGAATTCCTCAGCTGAGCCGTAGAAAAGCTGCCCTTCAAGGACGTAGGTCCGGGCTCGTCCGTCCTGCGACAGCGTGGAAGAGATCCGGAAGAGCTGCGCAATCTTGGCGGCAAAGAAGATACCCGAGAGCAGCACGCCCACCAGCACGCCGATGGCGAGGTTGTGGGTGTAGACGACCGTGGCGACCGTCGCCAGCATGACGACGGTAGAGGATCTGGGATGTGTCCACATGGCCTTGATCGACGACCAAGAGAATGTGCCGATCGAGACCATGATCATGATGGAGACCAACGCCGCCATGGGTATTAACGCAACCAGATCACCGAGACCCACGACGAGGATCAGAAGAAAAAGGCCCGAGGCAAAAGATGATAAGCGCCCCCGCCCGCCGGATTTCACGTTGATGATCGACTGGCCGATCATCGCGCACCCCGCCATGCCCCCGATAAAGCCAGTGGCGGTGTTTGCGACACCTTGTCCGATGCATTCCTGATCGCGGCTCGACTTGGTGTCGGTCAAATCATCGACGATATTCTGCGTCATTAGGCTTTCCAGCAGGCCCACGACCGCCACGGCCAGCGAATATGGCAGGATGATCAGAAAGGTTTCCAGGTTGAGCGGGATCTGCGGAATCAGGAAGATCGGCAGCGTATCGGGCAAATCGCCCATGTCGCCCACGTTTCGCACGTCAAAGCCCAAGACCACGACAACCACGGTGAGGACCAAGATCGTGACAAGCGGCGAGGGAATGATCGTCGTTAGACGCGGGAGCAGGTAAATGATCGCCAATCCGGCCGCGACAAGTCCGTAGGTCAGGAACGAGACGCCTGGTGTGCTCAGGTTCAGTTCCGGCAACTGTGACATGAAGATCAGGATCGCCAGCGCGTTCAGAAAGCCCGTCATCACCGATTTCGAGACATAGCGCATGAAGCGCCCCAGCTTCAGAAAACCTGCCCCGATCTGCAAAAGGCCTGCCAGCACGGTGGCGGCCAGCAGGTATTCCAGCCCGTGATCAGCAACGAGCGTGATCATCAGAACCGCCGTGGCGGCGG
This sequence comes from Roseovarius sp. D0-M9, assembly GCF_037083805.1. NCBI lineage: Bacteria > Pseudomonadati > Pseudomonadota > Alphaproteobacteria > Rhodobacterales > Roseobacteraceae > Roseovarius > Roseovarius sp. D0-M9. The sequence goes on from NZ_JBAPKZ010000047.1 coordinate 5,899, forward strand.
TAGCGCCGGAGATCATGCCGGGCCGTCCGCCTACAAAGGCAATCAGCACTGCGATCGAGAAGGAGGCGTAGAGGCCGACCTTGGGGTCGACCCCGGCAATGATTGAAAAGGCGATGGCCTCGGGAATTAGCGCCAGTGCGACAACAATTCCCGCCAACACGTCGCCGCGGACATTGCCGAACCATTGTTGGCGGTAGTCGTGAAGTGATATCATAGTGTAATACTACCCTCTGTTGGAAGACCCTTTGTAAGCCTGTCCACAGTGCAAAAGTGCATTATTATAGGGTTACCCGGCGGATCAGCGGCCGGAAGAGCCACCCGGATTTTCACCGGGTCCTGTACTTTGATGCCGCATAGACATGATGACATAGGAAAACTCAAGGGTTCATCGCCCAAGATGTCGCATCCACCCGCCCGGTCGCCGCTGACAATGTTGATGAGCGCGGTCATCGTGGTGACCATCTTGGCGCCGCGCTCGAACTTCTCGGGCTCGTTTAAGTGGCCCTGTCGATGACGTTCGTTAAGTCGCTCACCTCGGTGATCCCAGCTATTGCGGTGCCCTTCGTCACACGGATCGCTTCTGTCTCCGTGGATGTTATGGTGCATCTGACGTGGATGCCCTATGTTGCACAACGTGGCTATGCATCTGCTTTCACAGCTGCTGGTGGCGGCATAAAGGTAGCCATTTACGCTTGGGATGCTGAACCTCAAGGCGTCCATGCAAACCTCTACCGTGCCAAGTGCCTTTTCTCCCTCAAGCTGATGCGACGCGCGAGATATGCGCTGAGCGCAATTCCGGTATGCATTGCCTTATTTCACAATTTTGTTATTTGGAAGCAAATCGGACCCGCTTCGCCGGGTGGCTTCTCCGGGCGCTCATCCCCCGGCAATTGCAAACGACCGGATGCCCGTCCCTTGGCACCGTAGTTGATAGCTTATGCTTTGGTGTGATCTGTAGCCTGATAGATGAGAATCGATCGCCCTCGGGCGACGGCGCATGGCGGTGTGGCGCGCGACATCCGTATTACTATCATTCAGGCAGCCCATGTCTCACCAAAGTCAAAAATACTGGTGACGAATGAAAAACTATTTCACGCGCTTTTTAGACCGACTGATCGCGACAGGCGATCTGTCAATCACCTATCCAGATGGGGACAGGTCGCGGTTCGGTGACGGAGCCGGAAAGGCGGTTTCTGTCGAGATCACCGACCGCAAGACACTCTTTCGTCTGGCGACGAATCCCGAACTCGCGCTCGGCGAAGCCTATATGGACGGGACCCTTCGCATGGAGAAAGGGAGCGTCTATGATCTGCTTGAGGTCGTGTTCAGGAATACTGCCCTTGATGAGTTGGACGGGTTTGCGGGCCTGACACACGGCGCCCTCAAATTTTTGAACCGGCTCACGGGTTACAATTCGCTTACCAAATCAAAAATGAATGTCGCCCATCACTACGACCTGAGCGGTGATCTATATCGGCTGTTTCTGGACAGCGACAGCCAATATTCCTGCGCATATTTCGAGTCCGCCCAGGATGACCTGGAAGAGGCGCAACTGGCCAAGAAACGGCACCTGGCCGCAAAGCTGCTTCTTGATCCGAGACAAAAGGTGCTCGACGTGGGGTCCGGCTGGGGCGGATTGGGCCTCTATCTGGCCCAGCACAAGGGCGTTGACGTGACGGGCGTCACCTTGTCCGAAGAGCAGTTTGCGATTTCCAACAGCCGTGCCCAAGAGGCCGAGTTGAACGCGCAGGCACGGTTTGAGCTTCGCGACTACCGCACCATTCAGGGGCGCTTTGACCGGATCGTTTCGGTCGGTATGTTCGAGCACGTTGGTCCGAAGTCATACGACGAATTCTTCTCCAAGATGCACGAGTTGCTCGAGGACGATGGCGTGATGACGTTGCATTACATCGGCCAGACAACCACGCCGTCACACACCAACCCTTGGATCGTGAAGTATATCTTTCCGGGTGGTTACATTCCGTCGCTTTCCGAAGTGCTGCCCGCCATTGAGCGCAGTGGTTTGATGATGACGGACGTGGAAACGCTCAGGCTGCACTACGCAGAAACCCTGAAGCATTGGCGCGAGAGATTCATGGCCCGCAGGGATGAGGCTGTCGCACTCTATGACGAACGGTTTGCTCGGATGTGGGAGTTCTATCTGGCGTCTTCGGAAACCGGGTTTCGCTATCAAGGGCTCGTCATTCATCAGATACAGCTTGCGCGGCGTGTCGATGCGGTGCCGCTCACCCGGACATATATCGATGAGAACAAGGTATCTTTGCGTGAGAGCGAAAAGGCCGGCCAGACCGCAGCAGCGGTCAGACCCTTGCGCGAACGACAGGCGGGGTAATGGGACGAGAAGGTGAGGGAGAGCGACGATGGCGCAAATGCAGCGCAAACTGCGGTCACTTGCCTTTGATGGGCTGTTCGCACTCTGGACCGGCAGTTTTGCGCTCGGCATCCCGTTTTTATGGCTTGCGGGCAGACCCGCAGGTGCGGTCCGCGCCTTCACGCGACTTTGGGTGAGGGGCGTTATATTTCTTTTGCGCGTTGTCGTCGGCCTCACCTACATCGAACGGGGGCGTGCCCACCGCCAGCCTCAGGCCGGGATCATCATTTCGAACCATGAATCGACATGGGAAACGCTCGTCTATCTTGTGCTGTTTCCCGATGTCGCAATCGTCGCCAAGAAGGAGTTGCTGCGCATTCCGGTCTTGTCGTGGTATCTGCGGCACTCGCCGATGATCATCATCGACCGGGACACCGGCTCTGCCGCCTTCAAGATGATGCTCAAACAGGGCCGCGCCGCCCTCGCGGAGGGGCGGCCGCTTCTTTTGTTCCCGCAAGGCAGTCGCATGCTTCCGGGCGAGCCGATCCGTTTCAGGCGCGGCATAGAATTGCTCTATACTCAACTCGGCACGCCCGTTTCGCCGGTGGTGGTCAATTCCGGCGACTTCTGGGGGGCGGCCCACGCGTTCAAGAAGCCCGGCACGATCACGGTCTCCTACCTGGAGCCGGTTCCACCGGGCCTGCCAGCAGCGGCGTTTACCCAGAGGGTACAAACCCTTCTGGAGGCCGAGCGCCCGAAACTCGGCACGCAGTGAGCGCGGCGCGACGTCCAGGATTTTGAAAACTGAGATGGGCGAATTCACAGGCTGCCCATGTCCTGCGCGTCTGGCGGATTTGAAGTGGGGGAGAGGCATCAAGCCTTGCAAGGAGTGCAAAGCGCCCAGCCAAGGCGCCGGGTGATTTCGCACTTTGGGAGGGGTAAAACTTGCATGTTGTCATTCGCAGAGGTTTCGTTTGTAGTTGCTGCATGACGAACGAAGTTGACCCTCATTCAGACGAGTTGAAGTCGCGGTATCTCGCAGGGATCGAAGACGATCTGCGGGCTTTGCGCGCCTCTTCGGCGGAGACGGCAGGCGACCGCCGGCCAGTCGAGCTTGACCAACAAAGTGTTGGCCGACTGAGCCGGATGGATGCGATGCAGCAACAGGCCATGGCCTCGGCGCAGGAAACCCGTAGAAATGGCCGGATCCGCGCGCTCGAAGCGGCCATTCACAGGATCGAGGCCGAAGAGTTCGGTTGGTGCATCGATTGCGGGGCGTTCATCGGATTCCGCAGGCTTGATGTCGATCCGACTGCCATCCGCTGCCGCGATTGCGCGACTTGAGAGGCCGGAACGAAAGCCGGACATGATCGCCACGTGGGCCACCTGACATGATATATGAAAAATGCTGAGTTTTCTGAAATTGAATTTTCGCTGGCTCACGGCTGGCTTTTTGCTCACCTTTACATCCGCCTTTGGCCAGACATGGTTTATTTCGCTTTTTGCGGGCGCGATCAAGGCCGAGCATGGTTTGACCGATGGGAGTTGGGGGACCCTCTACACGGTCGCGACGCTTCTTTCCGCCGCACTGATGTTTTGGAGTGGTTCATTCGCAGATACGGTCAGGCTGGCAAGGTTGGCGCCGGTGATCACCTGTCTGTTTGCACTGGCCTGCATTGGAATGGCCACGGCCAAATCTGTCTGGCTGCTTGGCGCGGCGCTGTTTCTTCTCAGGTTCTGCGGGCAAGGCATGTTCAGCCATATCGCAATGACGGCCATAGGACGCTGGTTCGAGACGACACGCGGCAGGGCGGTCGCCATCGTCAATCTCGGGCACCCGGCGTCAGAAGTCATCTTTTCCATCCTCGTCGTGTTGTTGATTGCCGCAGTCGGGTGGAAACCCGTGTGGCTCGGCGTTGCAGCGATCCTGATCATGGGTATCGCCCCATTTTTGTGGGTCATGCTTCGAGACGATCGCGCCCCTAAAGGTAACGCCAGCGCCAGGAGCATCCCGGGCCTCAAGGGCTTGCATTGGCAACGACGCGATGCTGCCAGGCACTGGCTGTTGCCCGCTCTGCTGCCGGTTCTTCTGACTCCAAGTTTCATCACCACCGTGGTCTTTTTCCATCAAGTTCACATCGCCGAAACCAAGGGCTGGACCCTCACGGTCATGGCGCCGGGGTATACGACCTTTGCGACACTGACGGTCGCGTCGGCCCTCGCGGCAGGATGGGCAGCGGACCGTTTCGGGCCACAGCGGCTGCTGACATTGTTGCTCGTGCCTATGGGCATCGGGGTTGCGCTGATTTCCCCGTCTGAACAGGTCTGGGCATGGTATGTGGCGCTTGGATTCATCGGGATCACACAAGGCACCGCCAGCGCCCTTTGGGGGGTGTTGCTGCCGGTGGTCTATGGCACGCGGCACCTCGGCGCGATCCGATCTCTGGCAGTGACGATCATGGTCATCTCTACAGCGATCGGGCCGGGCATCACCGGCGTCCTGATCGACGCGGGTGTGAATTTCCCGACACAGAGCCTCTTCATGGGGGCCTGGTGCCTGATGCTTGCTGCTGGATGTTTCCTGATCGACCGCAGGCTGACGCGCGAATTGAGGCTCATCTGAAGTCAGCGCGCCCATCGGTCCGACCGATCCCGGATGTTGCCAGGGATCTAAGCGGGCCAACCGATCTTGGGCCCGTGCCACAGAGTCATGGCCCGTGGCCAGCCTGGCGTGTGCTGCCTTTGGCCGCCAGAGGCTCTGCCGCAGACGCGCATCCGTTCAGGCGTCGGCATGAAGCGCAACCTGCAGGAAATCCGTCGGCTCCTCGGTCTGAAAGCAGGTCATGATGGCAAGCCAGCCGCCGGGGCGGACCAACCCGCGCAGACGTGCAAACTCGCGATCCGGGTAATGGAAATGCTCGGCCACCTCCGTGCAGGTGACAAAATCGTAGGGGCGCTCAGGGGTGCGGGATCAGGTGCAAAGAAGGGGTCAAAGACTGCCACGTCATGCCCCGCATCGCGCAGCATTGCCGCCAGCGCAGGACCGGGGNGGGCGCTCAGGGGTGCGGGATCAGGTGCAAAGAAGGGGTCAAAGACTGCCACGTCATGCCCCGCATCGCGCAGCATTGCCGCCAGCGCAGGACCGGGGCCGCAGCCATAATCCAGCCCTCGGGACGAGGGCGCAAGCCGCGCGTTCAGCGGGTCTGCCAGTTTGGACAGGAAGCGGCGGTAGCGCGCATCGCCCGGATCGTTTTGGTGTTGCAGGTAATACGCATACTCGGCCTCGCCCGACAGGCGCTGCGCCGGGTCGAGAAAGCGTGCCTCGCAGGCAGGACAGCGAAAGTAATCTTGCCCCGCGACCGATAGGAAATGCTCAGCGGCCGCCGCGCAGACGGGGCAGGCGCAGATGGCAGTCGTGCGCGCAACTTCCGGGCCGGAAAGGGTCATTCATCCTCCGCCCGCGCGAGGTATACGGTCTGGGTGAAGGGCCTGCCTGTCAGTGGATTGTCGAAGGTCACAGGCTCGGCCCAAGCGACCGGAAATGCCGCCTCCAGACGGTGCAGAAAACGCGGGTCCGTCACCTTGTCGGACCACAGCCCAAAGATGCCGCCGGGTTTCAGATGGCGCTTGAGCGCGCGCAACCCCTCGGGCTGGTAAAAGCTGTCGCTGCGCGGATCCAGCAGATGATCCGGTGCATGGTCGATATCGGCGAGGATCGCGTCAAAGCGGCGTCCGGGCCGATCCGGGTCAAACCCATCTCCCGCCGCCATGGCAAAGAAATCGCCCTCGACCAGACGACAGCGCGGATCGTCCGCCAGGCGCGTTCCCATGGGCAGGATCCCGGTTTCGTGCCATTCGATCACCGGGGCAAGATACTCGACCACGCAAAGCTCGGTGACGCGCGCCTGGTCAAGAACCGCTTCGGCGGTATAGCCAAGGCCAAGCCCGCCCACCACGACATCGAGCGTCTCGCCGCGGCAGGCCGCGATGCCAAGCCGCCCGAGGGCAACCTCGGAGGCCGTGAAATGGCTCGTCATCAGGAAATCCTGTCCCAGCATGATTTCCCAGACATCCACGCCCAGCCGCAGATCGCGCCGGCGGCGCAGGCTGAGCGCGCCGATCGGCGTGGGGCAGTAATCAAGTTCTTCAAAAAGTGCACTCATACCATGGCCGCCTTCAAGGAGTGCGGTCGCCTTTCTGCCGGGTCAACACGAGGGGTCTCTTATCGGCCGAATCGCGGGGAGACTCAATTGCCGCTCTGCGCGGATGGGTCAACCTGTGCCCTTCGTCCGCTCTTTGCGGATGGTTGCCATGAGCGCCGTGATCTCCTCGTCGCTCTTGTCGCGCAGCGCGGGGATCAGATTGCGGATCTCATTTGGCGCCGCATCAGGGCGCGCGATGAGTGTCCTTTCGATGAGGTTTCTCAATTGCTGTTTCATTTCTCTAATCTCGATTTTCATGGGAAATATCAGGCCGAGGGCACGGGGCGGAGCGACGCCCTGCCCAGTGCCCTCACAGCGCCACGCCCAGAGTGTCACGCGACTTCTGCTTCTGCCGCTTCGTCGTCCGATACGGCATCGGCGATGGCGACCTGCGCCGTGATCATGGCACCTGCCACGGAGCACGCATTCTGAAACGCGACCCGGACGACCTTCACCGGGTCGATGATGCCGCGCTCCACCAGGTCGCCATACTCACCCGTTGCGGCGTCAAACCCGAAGGTATCCGCCTGCCCATCGCGCACCTTGCCAATCACGAAGGTTCCGTCGAACCCGGCATTGTCGGCGATCCGGATCAGCGGTGCGTTCAGCGCATCGCGCACCAGCGCGATACCGGCGTTTTCGTCAGGCGTATCCCCGGACAGATCTTCGAGGATCCGACCAGCGCGCATCAGGGCGACACCGCCGCCGACTATGACCCCTTCCTCGGCGGCGGCCTGCGTTGCGTTCAGGGCGTCCTCGACACGATCCTTGCGCTCCAGCACCTCGGCCTCGGACGTGCCGCCGACATGGAGAATGGCGACACCCCCGGCCAGTTTGGCCAGCCGATCGCGCAGAGCTTCGGCGTCTCGTCCAGGTGTGCCTCCGGACGCGGCATCTTGCAGCTCCTGACGCAGCTGCGATACACGTGCTTCGATGGTGGCGGTGTCGCCCGCGCCGCCGATCAATGTCGTGCTCTCGCCCGTGATTTCGACCCGCCGCGCGCGGCCCAGCGTCTCCGCGCCCGCAGACTCGAGCGTCATGCCAAGGTCACGGCTGACCATGCGGCCACTGGTCAGCGCGGCGATATCCTCCAGCATCGCCTTGCGGCGATCCCCGAACCCCGGCGCCTTGACGGCCGCCACCTTCAACCCGCTGCGCAACTTGTTCACCACAAGCGCAGAGAGCGCCTCGCCCTCGACATCCTCGGCAATGATCAAAAGCGGCTGGCCGGACTGGTGCGCCGCCTCGACGATCGGCAACAGGGGCTGAAGCGACGACAGCCTTCCATCGTAAAGCAGGATAAGGGCATCGTCGAATGTGGTCGTCAATTTATCAGAATCGGTCACGAAATGCGGACTCAGATACCCTTGGGCAAACTGCATGCCTTGGGCTATCTCGATGGTCGTCTCAAGACTTGGGCTGTCGTCGATTGTTATAATACCGTCCGGTCCGACCTCTTCCATGGCCTCGGCGATTTGCGCACCGATCCCGGCGTCTCCATTCGCGGAAATGGTGCCGATCCTTGCAATATCGCGCTGACCATCCACCGGGCGCGCCGCAGCTTGCAGCGCCGTCATGCCTGCGCCCGCAGCCCGGTCTATGCCGCGCTTTACCTCCATCGGGTTTGCACCGCCCGCGACCAGCTTTGCGCCCCCATGAACGATTGCCTGTGCAAGGACGGTGGCAGTGCTGGTGCCGTCGCCAGCCTCGCTGTTGGTGCGAGCGGCTACCTCCTTGACCATCTGGGCTCCCATGTTCTGGAAGCGGTCCTCCAACTCGAAGCTGCGAGCGACGGTGTCGCCGTCCTTCGTGATGTGAGGTCTGCCCGGCCCGTTCTCGAGGACAACGTTTCGTCCTCTGGGGCCAAGGGTGACGCCCACTGTGCGGGCGAGTTTGTCGACACCGGTCAGCATCCGATTGCATGCCTCGATGTCGAATGAAAATTCCTTCGCTGTCATGCCGTAGTCCTTTCCGTGTTTCGGATAGGCGGCAAGCAGAACCTGGTCTTGCTTGTTTTTCGGGTCTTCAACCCCTCCAGTGTCGACTTGCAGCAATCTGGGCGCAGATCGAAGAAAGGCAGCTGTCCGAACTATCGGGTGACGTTTCAGCCAGCCAGCAACGATCGACGCATCGTGGCACTCATCACATCCGAGTGCCAAGACCGAGGTAGGCAATCCTTGCGCGAAAGTCAATCAATGTGCCCGCTCGCTAAAGGACTCAGGCGCGCAAATATCTCCATTTACAGTATAAATTGGGTATCTGGCGGTTCTGGGCTTCGTGCAATCACATTATTTCGGCTCCGCCGAGGACCGTTCAAGTTTCAGTGCAGATCAGGCATCTTTAGTGCGCCCCATAAACATCCCTATGCTGATTGTGCTGATCCAATTCCGTCGAACTTTGCTGGCTGACAGTCGAATTCGTTTTTTTTCTTCGTTCTGAAGCACAATGGCCAACCTCTTCACCAATGTAGCTTCCACGAGGTGAAACACGATATGAAAAGAACCACTGACATCGAGGCCTACGCGGCCTTGGACTTTGAAGCCTCGAGTCTTTCGCCGGATAGCTGGCCAATCGAAGTTGGCCTGTCATGGCTGGAAAACGGATACGTTCAAACTTGGAGCTCGTTGATCCGGCCCGCTTCGAGTTGGAGCCTTTTCGATTGGTCATTACAGAGTGCCGCAGTGCATGGCATTACGCTTGAAGCTTTGCATGACGCTCCCATCGCGGCTGAGGTTGTAGATAAATTCTTTGAGCACCTGACGGGAAAAGTGCCTGTATCCGATGCGCCAGAGTTCGATGCGCCCTGGCTGTCACGGTTGTTGCAGGCGGGCGGGGGCGTCACGACACAAAAGGTCGAGGACTACGACCATGTTTCCTTTGCGCACTTTTCCGGCCTGGCACTCGATATGCTTTACGAAAGCCTTGAAAGGGATCCTGCACCGCATCGTGCTGGGCCGGATAGCGCACGGCTCGTCAGGGCTTGGCGCAAAGCCCAACAGTACTGAAAGCAGGGCGCGGCTCCCGGCGCGATCTTTCACCAGAAAAAGGCTTCGTTCTGTAGCGTAATGGTCAATGTCCTCGTCAATGGCGGGCTGCCAATTCGCCATTGCGTGCAAGCGACGGCTCGCTGCTTCTGCCGCCCGCGCGCGCATCACCATGCTATCGGATGGCGAAAAACAGCACTGCCAATTCATTCGAACGACGCGGGCCGTGCGTCTCGGGTCAATCCGCGCCGATCACATCGCAGAAGACTTCCGCATTCGCCTGTTGAGAACTGTGTTGCACTCGGGGTCATGCGTGGTTCAGGATGACGCCTACGCGAAGTTGAAGCGCGATCAGATCCGATGATCCGAAGGAACTGCGGCTTCTATGCGATTGAGCAACCAAGCCGCGTCAACGCCCATGACCCTTGCAAGAACGATAAACTCGACGATGTCCAGTCGTCGAAGACCCAGTTCAATTTTTGATATTCGGCTCTGTCGGTATCCCACGCTGGCGGCAAACTCTCTTTGTGACATGCCCTTTTTCATGCGGTGTTCTGCTACAGCCTTGCCGAGTTCCAGCAATCCTGAGGATCTGATCGATTTCGGCATGACGTGTCCCCAAACGAACTTGACAGCGACGTAGACGGTAGCGCAGTTGAACCGAAATTAGGTTCACCGGGGGTGAGACGAGAGTTGATGTTCCGAACCAGATGTTGGTGGAGATTGAAGAGGTGACGGCTCGTTTATCGCAAGACATCGTGGAAAGGCACGTGGAAGACCCTGTGCCGCGCCAGATTGTGAACCGGGCACTGGAGGACTCGGCTGAAGAATTTGATCCATCGCATCTTCGGGAAAGCACAGCTCGACATCCAAATTCCTGACCAATTTGGCCGCTCGACATCCCCGCGCGAGTGGTTTCTGGTGCCGCTATTGGTCATTGACGATGTTGTGGAGAAGATCAGGGATGGCACGATCACACGCTATGAATACGGCCCCGAGAAGGCCAAGTTGGTTGTGTGTACGTCCGGAAATTGATTGGAGTTGTCTGAGCTTTTCCTTGCATTAGGTTTTTTTTCTGAAAGATCGTGATGGGCGGTAAAGATGGGAAGTTTAGTGGCTGCACATGGTATTTTCAGTCGCGTGCTCGTCGAAATTTTCGGCTTCTTCGCGGTTTGTGTGGGTGTGCGGGTCTCCGGTCAGTTCACGACCACACCAGATGTTGTGTCGTAGGGTGACGCGGGCAGGTGCTTGAGCCGACCGG
>NZ_JBAPKZ010000048.1:0-16546 GCF_037083805.1 Roseovarius sp. D0-M9
CGAACTCTGGCGCGCGGTTGGTCACGTCTGCGATCTCTTCACTGAGGAAGAGTGCTACAACTTCTTCAAGGCGGCAGGTTATGAAACTGATTGAACGCAACCCGCTCTAAAGCCAGCTTAAACTGCCCGCGACCGGTGCTTGCGCGTCACACTGCCTGTCTCGGAATGTTCGCCGTATAGGTCTTGTCGCGTACGGCGGTGTCTCTGTCGAATGCCTGCATCCGCGCGCGGAGATGGAAATGCGTGCTGTCGCAAGACAGGTGGGTGTGCGTCACCGTCCGCACGACCCACTCGTCGCGGCGCATCTCGTGAATCCAGGTGACCTCTCCTTCGGCGGAGGTGGGATCGCCCGGCAGAATGGAATAGCGCTCGGTGCATTCGGCGGAATGTGTCAGGCCGTGCTCGACGATATGGGCCGCGCCCTCGTGGACGCGGATATCGGCCGTGACCCGCCCGGTGGTCCGGTCCTCCGTCACGGTCCACTCCGCGGTCGGAGGTGTCTCGACCGCCTGCTCCAGGGGCACCCCCGCGCGTGGCGGGGCGAACGACGCCGCCTCACTGTGATCGCCGTCCCGTAATGGCAGGGCAAGCATGCTTTGATCGGTCAGAACCTGCAGTTCTACCGGTTCTGGCACAGGCCATGCGATCGGGAAGTAGCTGGTCGACAGAGCCAACCGAATGCGATGCCCCGCGCGAAAGGTCTGGGCAACGTGTTTCATCGGCACCTCGACCGTGTAGGTTTGCCCTGGCGTCAGGGGCTCGGGATGCTCGTGCCCGTCACGGTGCGTGAGATTAAGCAACCCGTAGCTGACCCGGGTCGCCGCCCCGTCGGGCGCCACGTCCATCAGCCGCACGGCGGCCTGCGCGACAGGCCGGTCTGAGGTGAACGTCAGCGTCAAGCGCGCGTCGCCCACCATGTGGACCGGCTCGGCAAGCGGCGCGGTCTCGAAGCACAGGCTGCCCGCGTCATCCTGCCGCTGATCGCCCGGCTGATCGCCCTGCAGCGCATAAGAGCACCACTTGCCACCCTGGAACCCGACCCAGAGCGGCGAGGCGATGCTCAGCCAGCCCCCGGGCACCTCCCCGGACCTCGACAGCCGTCCGTCGGCCCCCAGGGCAAAGTCGGTTCGGGTGACATTCGGCGAGGGCCAGGCCGGTTCTGTGATCCAGTGCCCGTCCCGGTGCTCGTAATGCGTTCTGGGCTCGGCGTGGTCCTGAAGATAGACCCGTAGTGGCGGCTCATCCACGATGCCGGTGTTGATGCCCTTGAGCCATTGATCCCACCACCGGGTTTCCTCGCTCAGCCAGTCGATCGCAGGGCCCGGTGCCCCGACATGCGGATAGCGATGCGACCAGGGGCCGATAATTCCCTTTGCCGGACTCTTGAGGTTCTCGACCAGCCGAAAGACAGAACGGCAGTAGCCATCTGCCCAGCCGCTCACAGCATAAACGGGTACCTCGATATCGTCGAAATTTTCGCAGACCGATCCGTGCTTCCAGAACGCATCGCGCGTCTGGTGTTCCATCCATGTCTCGAGCCAGAAGCCCGACTCGTCGAGCCGTTCTTCCCAGATCTCGCGCCAGCGATCGCCGACATGCGCGGGATCCGGCGGCAGGGTGTTGATTCCGAACATCACGGACGCCCAGGAAAGGTGATCGCACAACATGGTGCCGCCCATGTAATGAATGTCGTCGGCATAGCGGTCGTCGGTCGAACAGATCGACACCACGGCCCTGAGCGCGGGCGGGCGCAGGGCCGCAAGTTGCAGCCCGTTGAACCCGCCCCAAGAAATGCCCACAATTCCGACACCACCATCGCACCACGGCTGATCGGCGATCCAGGCGATCACATCACAGCCGTCCTGCAACTCGATCTCGGTATATTCGTCGGTCATCACCCCTTCGGACTCGCCGGTGCCGCGCAGATCCACCCGGACATAGGCATAGCCCTGCGCCGCCATCCAGGGCGCGCGGGCATGGTCGCGTTCCAGCGTCTTGTCGTTCTTGCGATATGGGATGTATTCGAGGATCGCGGGCACGGCCTGCGCCTCCGCCCCGTCCAGCATCCAGATACGCGCCGCGAGGCACGTGCCATCCGGCATAGGGATCTCGAGATGCTCGATTTCCCGAACGGCGACGGGAAGCGGGTGGTCGATTTTCATGACGTTTATCCTGCATTGCGTGCCGCGCGATGCGCCCAGCCTATCGCGCCCCCGCGTCACAAAGTCCAGCGCTGGCGTTGGCCTATTCCTCGATGTCGCTGAACTCGTAATTCAGCTTTTTCATGACTTGCTCGTAATTCCACAACAGCTTGGATTGCTTGTTGGCCCCCATCCAGATCGACGCTACGGCATAGCTGTAGGCATCCTGCTCGGGCAGCTCCGACAGGCGCATGCCCTTCTTGACGTAGGAGTCGATACGCGTGCCTTCGACCTGTTCCGAGGCAACCTCCAGCTCGGCGCGCGAGGGCGCGCGTGTGAGGGTCGCGTCGTTGAAGAACACTCGGTAGAAGAATTCGGCGGCGACGTTTTGCGGCCCCTCGCCGCTTGGCATGTCGGGCTTGCGCCCGAGCCCCAGATCGACCGTCACCTGCTGATGGCTAACCCCGTCCACCATCTCGAACAGGTCGCAATGCGATTGCGCGATGCGGGTGTTGATCTCCAGCAGCCAGATCTTGTTCTGCACCTCGTCCCAGTAGTACTCCACGTTGAATCCGGCATTGTCATAGCCGATATGCGCCATAACCTTACGGGTGATCTCGTTCATCTCGTCCTGCACGCGAGGCGGCAGGGTCGACGGGTAGAGATAATAGAAAAAGCTGAGTACCTGCGGATAGCGGATCGAATCCACCGTGCCGTAGGGCACGACTTCGCCGTCATGGACATAGCCCTCGACGGTGCATTGCCGCCCGCCTATCACCTGTTCGGCCATGCAGTAGTGCCCTTCGATCGCCTTGATGTCATCCGGCAGATCGGCCTTATCCAGCACGTAGTTGAACGGCTCGGATATCTGGCCGATCTCGGCGCGGAAGGCGGCGACCGCATAGTCGAAATCCTCGGGACTGTCGATGCGAAAGCCGAGACGCGACCCTGAAGACTTGATCGGCTTGACGAAGAACGGAAAGCGGAGATCAGCCTCGCCGATCCGTGAAAGCGCATTGTCGTCGAACGGGTCGAAGGCGGTGAACTTTGGGACGTGCCCGGGTATCACCTCGGCCATCACCTTGCGCGACCAGAATTTGTGCTCGCACTTCAAGAGGCTTTCCAGCGAGGCATTGCGGGTGCCGTATTTCGCGCACAAGAGCGGCAGCATGGTCGAAACCGGAAAGTCGATATACCCCACGATGGCGTCAATCGAGCCGTCAAAGGCGTCTAACGTCGCCTCGGCCTCGCGCAGCATAGCGGGGATATCGAATTCCTGCGTGTCCGAGACGGCCTCGGAGGTCAGGAGCGGGTGAAAGAGGACATCCTCGACCCCCCGCAGCCGTGTCAGTCTCTCGGCATTCATCGCGTTCAGTCCGACGACGAAAACATTCTGTACCATGATGTTGATCCTTCCTGTCCAGAGCGTGCGCACCGAAGAGGCTGACGCACCGAATGGGTGAAGTTTGTCCTCAGGCCTTGGCGAGATCGGATTGAACCGGAAAACTCCGTCCTTTGAGCCGTTCCGTGGTGCCGATGATATCGTCCACCAGCAACAGCAGGAAATCGCCCGGCACGGCATCCGCCATGGCCCGGTCAACGGCGTCTTTTTCGTTCATGATAACCTCGACCGTGCAGTCCGATTCAGCGTCGGCTGCGCCTTTGCGGATGAGGTCCGCGGTCTCGCCTTCGGCGCGACCGCGCGCATCGGTCTCGTAGATGTAGACCGCGTCACACATCTTGGCGAGTTGCGCGCCTAGAGCGACAAGGTCTTCATCGCGGCGATTGCCAGGCGCAGTCGAGACGCCGATCTTGCGCTGTTGCCCAAGCCCCTTCACCAGCGGCTCCAACGCCTCCAGTGCCGGTACGTTGTGACCATAATCGATCAGACAATGTACGCCGTCGGCTTCGAAATAGTTGGTGCGTCCGGGCATCTGCGCCGGGGTCGGGTGGAAGGTCAGCAGCCCGGCCCGAATATCGTCGATCTCGATGCCATGGGCCAGCGCCACGGCGGAGGCCGCCATCGCGTTCTGAACGTTGAAGGGCGCATGCCCCTCAAACGCGATCGGCACATCGTTAACGTCTACCACATCGACCCGCACCTTACCGCGCAGCAAGACGATACGCCCATTCTTGACAGTAACGACCATACGTCGTTCGCTCAGGTGCTCCTGAAGTGCGGGGTTTTCGGGGTTCATCGTGAAATAGATGATTTCGCCCCGCGCCCAGTAGGTCCCATGCTCCATCACCAGAGGGTCATCGGCGTTGAGCACGCAATAGCCGCCCTCGCGCTTGACCGCATCGACGACCACTGTCTTGCAACGGGCCAGCTCCTCGAGCGTGTGGATATCCCGCTCGCCCAGATGGTCAGAGGCAATGTTGAGCAGAACACCTACGTCGCACTCGTCAAAGCCCAAACCGCGGCGCATGATTCCGCCGCGGGCAACCTCGAGCACCGCATGCTCGACAGTAGGCTCTCGGAGCACGGCCTGAGCAGCCGCCGGGCCAGAGTAATCGCCGCGCAGGATCACATGGTTATCAATCTCGACCGTTCCGGTGCAGCCCATGCCCACCGAATACCCCGACTGTCGCAGTATATGCGTGGTCAGCCGCGTCGTCGTGGTTTTGCCGTTGGTACCGGTGATCGCGGTAATGGGGATGCGGCCATTGTCGGTCGGGTCGGGAAATAGCATGTCGACTACGTGCTCGCCAACCGGCCGCGGGGTGCCATGGGTTGGTGCCATGTGCATCCGGAAACCGGGGCCGGCGTTTACCTCGACAACACCAGCTGATTGCTGATCGAGCGGCTTCGAGAGCGTCTCGGCCAAAAGGTCAATCCCGATTACGTCGAGGCCGACATGCCGCGCGATCCGCTCCATTGCGAAACGGATATCAGGATGCACCTCGTCGGTAAGATCGGTGGCTGTTCCGCCGGTCGAGATATTGGCCGTCGACTTCAGGAAAACCATCTCGCCCTCGGGTGGTGCACTGTCGAGCGTGTGCCCGGCCTGCTCGAGCATACGATGGGTCTGTTCGTCGACATGAATCTGGGTTAGCAGGTTCTCGTGGCCCACTCCACGCCGCGGATCCTCGTTGGCGGTGTCGATCAGCGCTTGGATCGTCGATTTGCCATCTCCGGTGACATGCGCCGGCCGGCGGCGCGCGGCGGCCACAAGCTTGCCGCCGATCACCAGCATGCGGTGATCTTCTCCCTTGATGTAGGTCTCAACGATCACGGCACCGGAGTCGTCGCGCACCCGCGCAAGCGCCGCCTCGTAGCCCGATTTCAGGTCGTCCATATTGCTGATATCGGTAGTGACTCCGCGCCCGTGATTTCCCGACAGCGGCTTCGTCACAACCGGCCAGCCGATCCATTCGGCGGCTTCCTTAACTTCGTCCCACGAATAGCAGGTATACCCCTGAGGCACCGCGATCCCCGCATCACCCAGGATCTGCTTGGTCCAGTCCTTGTCATCGGCAATGGAATGGCCGATGATACCCGACTCGTCGGTCACCGTAGCCTGAAACCGGCGCTGTTTCACGCCGTGCCCCAGTTGCGTGTAGCTGGTGCCCTCTGTCAGATTGTACCAAGGGATGTTGCGTGCCTTGGCGGCATTGACAATCGACCCTGTCGAGGGGCCGAGAGCATTGGCGTCGCGCACCTCCTTGAGATGTTCGATGACCGGGCCGAGATCGACCTGCCCCCCGTCATATAGCTTGCGCACGATCCCGACTGCGGCCTCGCCCGCAGCTAGGCCAGTGGCCTCGTCTCGGTAGCGGTAGACGACGTTGTAGACGCCGCGCTCATAGCTGTCGACGCTCTTCCCATAGCCCACCGAGAACCCGACTAGGTTCTGTAATTCGATGGCGAGGTGTTCGACCATGTGCCCCGCATAGGTACCGTTTCGCACCCGCTGCAGGAAGCCGCCGGGCTCTCCAACTGAACAGCGATGCTCGTAAATACTGGGAAAGATGGCTTCGAGCTTCTCCGCAATACCGGGCACCTTGTCGCTCGGGCGGTCTTCCAAGTCTTCGATGTCGAGCCGCATATAAATGGTCTGATAACGGCTATAGTAATTCGGCCCGCGCAACGCACGGTGCTCAAGTATATGCATACCTTTGCTCCAGACTGCTGTCCCCGAGCTCTTTCGGCCCAAGGACCCGCCGGTCCGTAAAACTGTACCCGTTCCCGTCGACCAGCGCGTGCATAATGACGTTGTGGACGCTCACCGCCTCACCGTCAGAAAGATCGAAAACATTGGAACTGGTTATCGCCGAACTGTCAACGAGGATGACATGACCGGGGCCAAAAGCGTAAATAGTGTCATTCTCGAACAGGACTGCCCCATCCTCTCCGAGGCCAACGCCAAGATACTCGGGATTTGTCGCACCGACCTCCATCAGACGCGAGAATCTTCCCCGTTCAAGGAAATGCGTGTCAATGATCACACCCTCGATCAGACCAAAGCCCGCGGACATCTTCACAGCGCCCTTGCGAAGAGAATCCGTCGCATGGCCGCCATACACCATCGTGGTCGACTGGCACGCCGCACCCGCGCTTGTCCCCGCGATGACAGCCCCCTCGTCATAGCGTTTACGGATCATCGCGAGGGCTGCAGACGCGCCCAGGATACTGGTCAGGCGCATTTGGTCGCCACCCGAAATGAAGATCACGTCACTGCGCGACAGCATGTTGAGCAAAGCGGGGGTCGCCGCATCGGTGCGCTCTCGTATGCGCACGTCGAGAACCTCGCCGGCGCCTAACCGCTGAAACACTCGCTGATAATCGGCGAATACGTCGTCGGGGATGCTGCTGGCGGTGGTGATCACACCGACAACCGGTGCATCGGTCTGACTCAACGCCAAAACCTGACTCAGGATCTCGGTATTCGAAGCCTTGTCCTCGGCGCCACCAATGGCGACCAGTTTTCCGCGGGGTACTGTGGTAATCGACATGTCCACAAACGGACCTCCAGTCATTGGTAGACAGTATCTACATATTGTGGAGATCTCTCAGCTACAAACAAGTAAGTTGTTCTGAACTCTGAGATGGTGAAGGTATCCATCGCAACGTAACAAGCTTGTCACACTTTCAAGCAGGTTTACTCGGGCGTTATGGTGCCGTGAGGGTAAATGCCTGTGAATGACTTAAGGATGCGTGTCCCATGACCAAAGGTTTCGTGCTCGCCATTCACGGTGGTGCCGGTGTTTTGCCCCGTGCCGAGATGTCGCCTGAACGCGAGGGTGCCTGCCACGCCGCCCTTGCGCGCGTCCTGGCTGCCGGAGAGGCGGTTTTGTCGCGCAATGGCACGGCCCTCGATGCGGTCACCGTCGCGGTCGAAACGCTCGAGAACGAACCTCTATTCAATGCCGGGCGCGGCGCGGTATTCACCCGCGACGGCACGCATGAGATGGATGCGGCGATCATGGACGGGCGTGGGCGCGGTGCCGGGGCGGTCGCCGGCATAGCCGGGGTGCGCAACCCTGTGCACCTTGCCCGCGCCGTCATGGAGCGGACCGATCACGTGCTTATGGTCGGCGACGGGGCACTTGAGATCGCGCGGGACGCGGGGCTGGCCTTTGAGGACGATGCCTATTTCTTCACGCACGAACGCTGGGACAGTCTGCAAAGCACACTTAAGATGGAAGCCGACGGCACGTTGGACGATGACCCGGCCCGGCGCCACGGCACAGTGGGGCCGTCGCGTTGGACCGCGCGGGTAATCTCGCCGCAGCAACATCAACAGGCGGCATGACGGCCAAGCGCAGGGGCCGTATCGGCGACAGTCCGATTATCGGTGCCGGAACCTTCGCAGACGATGCGACCTGCGGGGTTTCGGCCACCGGCGACGGCGAAGCCTATATCCGCCTCTCGGTCGCACATGAAATCGACGCGCGCATGCGGCTGGCTGGACAACCGATGACCGAGGCCGCACGCCAGATCATCTTGGGCGACTTGAACGCCATCGGCGGGTCGGGCGGGTTGATCTGTATCGACCGTGGCGGTGCAGTCGCCATGCCGTTCAACTGCGAAGGGATGTATCGAGGGTGCGTGAAAGACGGCGACAAGCCGGTAACAGCTATTTACTGAAACTCGGCCCCAAAAGCTTCTGTTGGCATCATACCCATAAGTTTGTGCCTACATACGCATCGCGACGCATTTGACGAGATCAAGGTGTTATCTACTTACGGCGATGCAGATTACGGCGATGCATAGCAGTGCCCGAAATTCGTAACGCTTGAATGGCGGCTTTGATCATTGTGGCCAAGTTGGATTGCGGCTGCGGCGAATGACTGGAATCCGCCCTCCCTTCCGATTGCCGCGTAGGCGAAGCGGGTAGCGATGCGGCCGCAGCGAACGACCAAAATCCTGCTCTGCCGTCATTCGCCGATTGAAAATGCTGCGCGGATCTTAGTGGTCGCTTCGAAGTGCTGCCCCGCAGCATTGGGCTGGGTCGACCAGCGGCGGCTCTGGGCCGTTCGCTTCATGTTTCGAGGATTATTTTCGGGTCCTCCTGCAAGCCATGCGCGCGAGGGTAACGCGCGACCGCTTGTGATTTCTAGCGACAGAACTTTCAGGCTGATTTCAGACTCTAGAACCTTATACAAATGCGACATGTGCGACACCGCGAGAAACTGTTTCAGTGTCGCACATGTCGCCGCTGTCGCACGTCGCACAAGGTTTCTTACTCTTTGAGCCAGTCCGTTAGGTGGTTGACCGGCACCTTAGTCCAGAGCGCAAAATCATCACCCTTCGTGGTAACTATCCGCGTGAGGCCATTGCCATTGGGTTCCAGCAGGACGACGTGGTCGGCATTTACGAAGACCCTGTCTAGGACGTCTCCACTTGGACCGGTTCGGTCGATTGGTACGAATTTGCGCATATCAGTCTCCTTCATTCTGCCGCTACCGTGCCGTCGATTGGGATTATTCGATAAGCTTCCTTACGGGCTTTGCCATCCACCTGCGTTCCATCAGGAAGGCGCTCAAGCCAGCCATGCTGAACCAATGTGCTGATCGCTGTGCGGGCCGCAGGGCTTTCACGAAGCGCACGAATAGGTGCCAGACGCACTACATCGCGAGGTGTGATTGCGGATTTCTGCCATGATTTGTGAAGCCACTTTCGCAGGGCCTCGGCCCTCTCAATATCAGCCGATACATTTGCCGCATCGGACAATCGCAATGCTTCCGACAGGTAGAAGTCCGCCAGCGCGATTGCGTCAAGCATCGTTTCTTCAGTCACCTCGGGGGCTTCGAGGTCGGCCCATGCCGTCAATACACCGGCAATGCGTGCCGCTTGCTCTGCGGCCTTGGAGGCATAGCCTGTGATACCGGCAAACTTACCACCTGGTCTCTGACCGATCTCAACGCGGTCGGCATAGTCGGATAGCGTGGCACGGGCGTTGGACGATAATGCTATGAGGCGTGGCTCCAGCTCTCGTGAATCGCCGTCCATTGGCAGTGGTGTTTCCAAGATAGTACGCAGTCGAGACTTGAATGGCGCAAGTGCAAACGCTCCTTGCCTCACATCGGATTGCAACCTTGTGCCGATGGTACTCACCGGCTCACTGATGAGAAAACGCGGTAGAAAGCCTGTGTCCGCTGCCACCGGGTCGGCCATGAAGGAGTGAGCGACACCTGGTTGCACCATAAGATGAACGGCGAGTCTCCGGCCAAAGAGAGTCTGCGAGCCATCGCCAGCCCTGGTGCGCCGGATCGGATTCCCCTGCCAAAGATCATTGAGTGCCGCGAGTGTCTTTTGCCGATTATCTTTGGACATGGCGAAGCCTCCCAGAAACTGCCCGCCTTTGCAATCTCATCTGCGGACAAGAAAACACAGCTGGCCGTGATGCTTCGCCCCGATGAAGCTCAATTAATCGCGAAGACGCTGGCGAAAGCAGCCGAAGCGGCGGTTATCCTGATGATTGAGGAGGCGCAGCAATGATCCTGCCAGAGCGCTTTGTCCTCTACCGCCGTTCGAAAGATGTCTTGAAATGCAAATGGCAGAAGATTCCCTGTGATCAGCATGGCAAGAACATCGACCCTCATAAACCATATGCTTGGATGGACTATGCTACAGCCTCGAGGTTTGCCACCTGGGACGAAAGTCGCCCGGATGTACCCTACGGTGTTGGCTTCGTGCTTAATGGCGACGGATGGTTTCTGATCGACTTGGATGACTGCCGAACCGGCGAAGGCCAATGGACGGCAGAAGCCGTAGCAATCTTCCAGTCGTTCGGCGGCGCGCTAGGCGAGATGTCTACCAGCGGGAACGGCCTGCACATCATGGGCAAATGTGATCCGTCACGATTGCAGGATCGCCGCAACAAATGGGAGGGCAACAAAGAGTTCTATGTGGACAAGCGCTTTATCGCACTGTCGAAGGAAGGTCCTGTGCCAATTGGTGAGACCTGGACGGACACCGACTGGACTGGGCAATTGTGTAAGGTCATCCCCCAGCGCACCATAGAGGGCGAAATGCCAGAGGGCATCGATCCGCGCTACGCCGGTCCAAGCGACGACGAAGAACTGATACGGATGATGCTCACGAGCAAAGGAGGCGCAGGCGCTGCGTTCGGGCTCAAGGCAACTGTCAAAGATCTTTGGCGCGGCGACTGCTCGTATCACGGAGATGATCACAGTTCAGCTGACGCCGCCCTAATGGCGCACTTGGCGTTCTGGACGGGCCGTGATGCAGCGCGTATGGACCGTCTCTTCAGGCAATCTGGGCTTATGCGCGAAAAATACGGGAAGCGTGCGGATTACCGTAAAAGCACCATCGAAGGCGCTATCAGAAAGTGCGAGTCCGTTTATGGTCAACCACAACAGGCTCAGGACCCCGAGCCAACTCCTCTTGTCCGTGAAACGCCGCTTGGAAAGCCGTATCCGGTTGAGCATTTGGGGCCGCTCAGAGCAGCCGTTGAGGCGGTTCAGGGAATGGCCCTTGCTCCTGTCGCCATCCCCGCCCAATCAGCGCTTACCGTCGCATCCCTTGCCGTACAGGGTCACGTTGACGTCGACACACTCAACGGTCCCCGGCCCGTCTCACTTTATGCTCTGACAGTGGCGCAATCCGGCGAGCGCAAGTCGTCTTGTGACGCTCCGCTCATGTCCGCACTTCGCGACTTCGAGCGAGAGCAGACCAAGGCTCAGCGCGAAGAAATGTCTCGCTGGCGCGACAAACAGGATCTTTGGGCTGGCCAGCGTACCGCCATTCTGGCGAAAGCGAAAAGCGGCGTCAGCTCCGCAGTCACCAATGCGCAGCTTGAAGACCTGGGTGCGGAACCTGTACCGCCGCCTTCTCCCGAACGGACAGTGACCGAACCAACTTACGACGGTTTGACCCGGAAATACACCGAAGGAATGCCCACGCTGGGGATCTTCTCGGACGAAGAGGACCTGCCTTGGCATCGAAAGGGCCGCAGTCGTTGGGGACGCCATTTGCCAAGTGGCAAAGGGCCACTCATCCGTGAACTTCTTTAGTGACGCGTCACTGTTGTCGAAGGTGGATCTGGCGACATTTTCGAATTGGGTCGGATTGGTCATTTGCTGTCCTGACTGGCTAACTTCAGCACAGCATCAATCGCGCGCTTGTGGCGCGGGATCAGGCTGTCTTCTGTAATTGTGATTTGGGAGGGGCTGAATGCTGCTCGGGCCGAGAAGGGAACGGAGCCCGCCATCGTAACGCCTCATTTTTATGTCGAACTCTTGCCGAAGCGGAGCGCCGCCCCGCTCGAAAATGCGCTGGCCCTCGCGAACCGCCTCCACAACCCAGATCCCGATCACCCGCCCGCCCATCGAAACCAGAGGCAACGGGATGCCGAGCGACGCCTGGGCGCGCATCTTGGTCAGCTGGTCCAGGCTGCCAAGAACACATCGTAGGCCACGCCGATCTCGGCACGCGTCCGCTCGGTGTCAGCGCGCGACCGCGATGGCAGCGACCCGCCCCACGCCTCGCAGATGGCGCGCTCAGTCTCGGTAGCCTCGCTCGTCGGATTGCGCGTCTCGCAGGCTGCCGCGAGCAGCATCAACCCGCCTGCGCAGATCAGCAGCGCGGCCCTCGTCATATTCACGCCCATCGTCCTCGGCCTCCCTTTGCCCCGCTTTGCGGCCGCGCCCAAAGGCACGCGCCAATGCAGCGACCAGGGCAAGAGCCCCAGCCGCCGCAGCCAATAGCCATAGCTTGACCCGGCTGATCATTCCGCACGCGTCCGCAGCATGCGCCAGAGAACAATGCCCAAGCCCAAAACCGCCAAAGCCGTAAAGCCGTAGGTGACGAGGTAGTCAGGAAGGACGGGCGCCGCCTCGTTGACGACCCTCTCTGCCGCGACCGCTATCGCCGCGACCGACGTGCCCTCCTTGGCCGCCTGGGTCTTGCGCGCAGGCTCGGGCTCGGGCGCAAAGCGCGTCTCCCGAAGCGGGAACTTCTTCCCCCAAGACCGCGCCGGGCCGGTGTCGATATGCATAAAGCCCAAATGCGGATAATAGCCAAAGCCAGTGAAGCCGACCTCGCGCGCCGCTTCTTCAAACTCGGCGGGATCATGATTGTCCATGCGAATATCGAACGCCTGGCCGCGCATGTGATAGCTGCCCTTGGCGCCGCCAACGGATCGATTGTGCGCCGGATCGCGGTACGCCGAAGTGACCAGCATGGGCGCGTCAAGTTTAACCCGAAGCCGCTCGAGACGCTCGATCGCGTCGACCTCCAGTTTAAGGCTGCCGTTGCCTTTCGAGGCGAGCTCGGCAGGCGTGAAATGCGGGTAAGGCCAATCCGTGGCCTCGCTCCAATGCGACAGTTTGATCATTTGTTTAGACATTGCGCCCTCCTTGGCTGCGGCGCCCTTTGCGCCCTCTAGGCTTTCGGCGCAGGAAACCGACGATGCCCGAGAAAATGTTGTGATCTGGATAAAAGGCAGCCGACCAAACCGACCAATCGCCGCGCTCCCGCAAGGGGATCAGCAGCCAAAGCAAGACCAGAAAATGATAAAGCCCGCGCAGGAACACCAAGCTGAAAAGCACATTCACGGCCGTGCCCGTCCAGCCAAACCAAAGCGGCCAAAGCCCGGGGAAAAAGCCGCGCATGACAGAAGGCGTGATCTCCCAATAGAAAGACCGCGCCAGGTAAGCGATCACGACCAGAGTGATCCCGGCCGACAGCCGAAAGGTGGTGCTTTGACCGCGCTCGACGGCATGAGGCGTAAAGCCGCGCACGACCATCAATCCGCATACGAGCGACGCCAGGAACAAAAACCACAACATCACCACATAACCGTCACTCCACATCCGCTCGATCCCGCTCCCGCTTCAAGTCCTCGATCAACGCCTCGAGGCGCGACGCGCGAACCTTTACCTCGTTGACACGCGCGCGGCGCTGAACCGCTAGCACATGCACGGTTTCGTCCCTGGCATTAGGGGCAGGCGTTCGCCCGGTTAGCATTGCCCAGACTTCAGAGATCACGGCCGGACCCCCGCTCCAAAATTCGAGTGAGCGCGTCGATCGACTGATTGGCCGCGTCCGCGACCTCCCTGATTTCCTTGGAGCTGGCCTGAGCGTCGTCCACGCGCCGGTTTTGCACATCGACATAGGCCCTCCACAGATGCACCACCGCGAAAGACAGCCCCAAGATCACCGCACCAGGGATGCCATAAGTCTCGATGAACGCCGCTGGGTCCATTTTCGTCGCCCGCCGTAGGTTTATCGAACCGCATCACGCGACCCTTCTGGTTGATTTTACCTTTTCACCTCGCCGGCGGGCCTCTGGCGGTTTAGCGTCGGCGCGTGCCGCAAAAGGGCCGGCGATCGCGGTTGCTTGCCACTTCGACACGCGCCGACCAGTCACAACGGGGGATGCGCCGTCGACGGCGGATGTCCTGTCCACCGGGCAATTTATAGACAGATTGGAGCTTTCGGCATGACGCGCAACGTCCTAATCGCTGACAAAGAGTATGCAACAGGCGCCGTGTTTTCGGGCATCGGCCGGGCTGCGCGGGAACACGCGGACGCGTTGACGGGCGGGGCAATCGCCTTCCCTTCGCACTGGTCGCGCTTCACGGTGACGATCGCTGGCGGCGGCCAGTCGATCACCATCGCGCCGGGCGAGCTCTGGAAAAGCGATGCGATCTATTCCCTCGAGGAAGCGGTTGATATCGGCATCCTCGATTATTTACCTCCGGTGGGAAACGAGAAATGGATCGCGGTCCTGGCGCAGCCTGCCGTGCAGTCGACGCGCAATCGCTCGGCGAAGGTTCGCACTGGCACTGATCCGGAAAACCCGCAGCCTGCGCAGCAGGACGTTGTCGGCGAAGAGGTGCGGCTGGTCGAGTTTGTTGTGCAGCAGGGCACGCAGGCGGCGCCGGGTAGTGCGGTGAAGCCCGCCGTTCCGGAGAGCTCTTGTGCGGTGGTGTTCATTCTGCTCTCGGGTGCTGGCGCCCAGGCGATTGAGCCTGCCGTTTCGGACAAGGTGAAATCGCTCTACGATGTTGATGGGCGACTGATGGCGCTCGAGGTGCGTGTCGACGCGCTCTTTCAGCGCGTTGCGGGTCTGGAGACGGATGTTGCCGTGCTGCGCGGCGCGATCCCGCGCATCATCCGGCCCGAGATCATCATCCAGCTGCAGGGCGGGTTGGCGCGGGTCGAGCAGCTGCTCGGCGCTCCGGTCAATTATGTTTCCCGGTTTTTCGATCCGGCGCTGACTACCGAGGCGTGGGACGAAAGCTACGCCGGCTGGTCGGCGGAAATTGGCGAGGGCGTCAAATTCCCCAAGGTTGCCACCATCGACAACCAGATGGCGCTTTTGGATGATGCCAGCCCGGCTATCCGCATCAAGGATGGGGTGTTGCTTCCAGCGTGGACCGAGGAGCGTCTGATCGACGTCTCGGGTTCTGGCGCTACTAAAGATATCTCGCAGCAGGTGCATACGGTTCGCACCAGCCAGACGCGCACCATCTCGCGCTCGAGTATTGAATATGGCCCGACGGTCAAGATCTGCGAAAACACCAAGGAGTATGCGAACGTCGCGGGCGCGGCTTACCTCGAAAATTTCCGGACGGATGCTGGTGAGACGTTCCAGTCTCTCGGGAAAACAGATAATCCTTGGAACGACAAGGAGGAGGCCATCGGGCACTCCGAGTTCCGCGCGCGCCAGGTGATCAAGCGGACATGGGATCAAACCTATACCAGCACGAAAGTCACGAATTACGGCGTCAACGGGTCGGTCTATGGCCAGACCTTCCTCAACTCGCAGGAGCGGATCGCCACCTCCCTTGAGTTCGATGTTTCGCGCGTCGGCAGCGATGGCGACATCCATGTCTTTCTCTGCGAGGTCAATGAAAGCGGCACGCCGGACTTCGACACCTCGATCGTCAAAGGTCTTGTGCCTTATGCGTCGCTGTCGACTGGCTGGGTGAAATGCGAATTCCGGCCGACACTGCTGGTGTCGGGCAAGCGCTACGCCTGGTTCACGGTCACCACCGGCAACCATGCGCTGCGCACCGTGACCGGCAATAAGTTTGCCCAGGGCTCGCTTTTCTGGTCGACGGACGGGATCTGGTCGCAGGGTAGCCCGACCGAAGATTTTGCGTTCCGTTTGAATGCGGCCAAGTTTTCCACAACGCGCCTTGTGGTCGAGTTCGCGCCTCTGTCTCTGAGCGGTGGCATGACGGAATTTCGGTTTACCTACGGCGGTTGGGAACCGGGCGGCACGCGCCTGCCTTGGGAATATGCGCCGAAGCGGGTTGGCCTGCCAGATGTGTGGCATCCGTTTTCGACGGACGATAATTCGCCGCTGCGCGATGTGCCCGAGACTTGCCGCATCCGCGCGGTGTTCGAGGGCACGACTGATCTGATGCCTGCGATCGTCCTGGATAGTTCGGCGCGGCACCGGGCGTTCAAGCGCGGCGCCTCGCTGGTCGCGATCAGCGAACCGCATGACTTCGGGTTGTCCACCACCACCATCATCACCGAGACCGTTCTGGATGATTATGATCCGCTGGTGCAGGCGCCGGTGCCCAAGCTGATCGTGGGCGCTACGGAATATGCGGCCGATACGGTCACCGAGATTGACGACGATTATCCGGAGCCCGAGCGGGTCAAGCTGCGCGCGAGCTTCACCGTGCCTGCGACCACGCCCTCGCGGCGACACAACGCCGAGATGCTTTCCTCTCCGCGTAATCCGGCCAAAACAATGCGGATCTTCTCCTCCGCCGAGTAGGTCTGGCGGGTCTTGCGGCGAATGTTTTTGACCAGCTTGTCAGCTGCGTCCTTCGATGTTCCGGGTCTCTTGTTCATCTTCGCTCCTTAACAGGCCGCTGAAATAGTTGCCGAACCGGAACGGCTTCCTTCCCGTCGGGGGCGGATCGCCTGATCGTCATGCCTGTCGGCGGGTCCGATGCTTGCTCTGGATGCT
>NZ_JBAPKZ010000049.1:0-15463 GCF_037083805.1 Roseovarius sp. D0-M9
CAGCTCATCGCAGCCATCGGCGACGTCTGCGATCTCTTCACTCCCGTCGAGTGCTGGAACTTCTTCAAAGCCTCTGGATACACATCATGAATAAGTGGAAATGCTGTATTCATTGGTTGGTTCGGGCCACGCGGACTGGCGACGGCGCTCTTCGCCTTGCTGGTCACCGAGCAACTCGCTCCCGAGCTTGGGGAGTTTGTCCTTCATCTTGCGATCAATACAGTTTGGATCAGCGCACTGCTGCACGGCGCTACAGCCGTGCCACTTGCCAAAGCTTTCGCGGCCCGAACATCCAAGCGAGAGCCATCAGCACGCTGACGCAATTCACGTCGTGTCAGGTCGGCCCGCCCACACCTTGATCCCCCCAGAAGAGTTTCTCACAAGGGTCGCCCAAACTGCTGCGAAGGGCCAGCATCCGAACACCCTTTCGTGAACGGTGTAACAATAGCGCCGTCTCGGCGCACTTACAGGTGCGGACCCGCGAAACGGGATCCCTTGATCTGAAATGGAGAACAATATGACGATGATGAAACCGACCCTCACACTTGGCGCAACGCTCGCCTGCGCGCTTACTACGATGGCGATGACGCCCGCACATGCTCAGGAGAACATGGAAAAATGCTTTGGTGTGGCCCTGGCTGGCCAGAACGATTGCGCGGCCGGGGCGGGCACGACCTGCGCTGGCACGTCAAAAGTCGACTATCAGGGTAACGCCTGGAAGATGGTTCCGGCAGGCACCTGCACCACGATGAAACTGCCGACGGCAGCTGATGGCACCGAGCGCACTGGTGCGCTTGAGGCACTGGAACGCGACGTCCCTGCATGACGATGTTTCGGGCGGCGAGCAACGCCCCGCCGCCCGAACCCCTTTTTCTTTGGAGGAGTGCGCCATGTCCCTGCCATCTGCTGCCGGTGTCAGTTTCAAGCCCGAGCATTTCGAAGCGATCCGCGCCACTGCGCCCGATATTGGCTTTTTCGAGGTCCACGCGGAGAACTACATGGGTGCTGGCGGCTTGCCGCATGCCCAGCTTTCGCAATTGCGCGACGACTATGCGCTGTCGCTGCACGGGGTTGGCCTGTCTATCGGTGGTGCGGATAATCTGAATGCCGAGCATTTGGAGCGGCTGAAAGTGTTGTGCGACCGATACCAGCCAGACAGCTTTTCGGAACATCTGGCCTGGTCCAGCCATGGCGGTGACTACCTGAACGACCTCCTGCCGCTACCTTATACCGACGAAACGCTGGTGCAGGTCTGCCGCCATGTCGCGCAGGTGCAGGATGTGCTGGGGCGGCGGATGTTGCTGGAAAACCCGTCGACTTATGTGCTCTTTGACCAATCGACCATCCCCGAGACCGAGTTTCTGGCCGAAGTGGTGCAGCGCACCGGCTGCGGACTTTTGCTTGACGTGAACAACGTCTTTGTCTCGGCCACCAACCACCAGACCGATGCGCTGGCCTATCTGGCCGCCTTTCCGCTGGAGGCAGTGGGCGAAATCCACCTTGGTGGCCATAACGTGGAAGAGCTGCCTTCCGGCCCACTGCTGATCGACGCGCATGGCAGCCCGGTCGCAGATCCGGTCTGGGCTCTCTATTTTGCCGTTCTCGGCCGGACCGGGCTTATGGCCACGCTGATCGAATGGGACAACGATGTCCCGGATTGGCCCGTTCTGATGGCCGAGGCTACGCGCGCGCAATCCGTGCTGGACCGGATGAAGGAGGTGAGCCTTGAACGCGTATCCTGATCTGGTTTCCGCCTTTGCGTCCGGTCTGGTAGATGGCACCCTGCCGCCCGGCCTGACAGCCCGTATGCCGGATGAGGCCGCACGCCGCTTTGCCGTCTATCGCAATAACGTCGCCACCGGCCTGGCCGACGCGCTGGCCAAACGCTTCCCGGTGATCGAGCGGCTTGTCGGCCCCGATTTCTTTCGCGCCATGGGCCGAGACTATCTGGAAGGAAACCGTCCGAAATCCCCGGTCCTGCTGGACTGGGGCGACACGTTTCCGAACTTTCTGGCGGGTTTTCCGCCACTGGCGAACTTCCCCTACATGGCCGATGTGGCGCGGATCGAGGTCGCACGCGGCCGGGCCTATCACGCCGCCGACGCCGACCCCATTTCGCGCGATCTTCTGATCGTAGGGGCGTCAGAGCCGGAAAACGCCCAGTTCGGTCTGCACCCATCCGTCCAGGTTCTGCGCCTGTCGCATCCTGCCGTCAGCATCTGGGCCGCAAACCAACCCGGCGCAGACGCGCAAGGGGCGATGCTGCCAAGACCCGAGATCGCACTGATCTTGCGCGACGGTCAGTATCAGGTCCCGGTCATGGCGATTGGAGCCGGAGATGCGGCCCTGATTGATGCCTTGCAGGACGGTCAGACCCTTTTGATCGGCGCAGAACTCGCCGCCTTCGCCGAAGCGGGGCATGACCCGCAACCCATCATGGTCCGCCTGATGCAGGCGGGTGCCATCACCTTGCCAAAGGAGACACCATGACCGCCCTCATCCGCCGACTGAACGGCCTGTTCGACCAGATCCCGCATGACGTTGTGACACTGGCCTTGCGCATCTTTCCCGCGATGGTGTTTTTCCAATCGGGCCGCACCAAGGTGGAAGGCCTGTTCACCATCAAGGACTCGACCTGGTTCCTGTTCGAACATGAATATGCCCTGCCGATCATACCATCCAATCTGGCGGCTGTCCTAGGGACCACCGCAGAACATGTGTTGCCGATCCTATTGATACTGGGCCTGTTCACCCGTTTTGCGGCGCTCGGCCTTTTGGGAATGACGGCTGTGATCCAGATCTTCGTCTATCCGGGCGCCTGGGTGACGCATGGCCTTTGGGCTGCCGCCTTTCTTGCGGTAGTCGCCTTTGGACCAGGACGACTGTCACTGGACAGAATGCTCGGGCTGGACGGCCCTCGGGCGAACCCGGCGCTCAAGCCGGAGCCGGTCAAATGATGCGCACCCTTGCCATCGGGGCGATCGCCCTTGCCCTGTTTGCCGGTCAGGCCACGGCGGATGCCAGACGATTTGCCGCCGAATGGCCGCAGACCGATTTCAACCGCACCATGATCCACCTGGACGAAGTCATATCGGGCGGACCGGGCAAGGACGGAATCCCGGCGCTGTCGGACCCGGATTTCATCGCTGCGGCGAATGAAACCCAGCTCAATCCGCGCGAACCCGTGCTGACCTATGCACCCGAGGGCCAAGTGGCCCGCGCCTATCCGATCCGTTATCTGATGTGGCACGAGATCGTGAATGACACCGTCGCGGGCACCCCCATCGCCGTGACCTTCTGCCCCTTGTGCAATTCTGGCATGATCTTTGACCGCCGGGTTGCGGGGGAGACCCTGACTTTTGCCGTCTCGGGGCTTCTGCGGAATTCCGACATGGTGATGTATGACCGGCAAAGCCAAAGCTGGTGGCAGCAGGCCGTGGGGCAAGGCATCGTCGGGCGCCACGCGGGGACCGAACTGGCCCAGTTGGTCAGCTGGATGGAAAGCTGGGAGGCCTTCCGCACTGCGCACCCCGATGGGCTGGTGATGCAGGAGCCCGACTGGGGCCGTAATTACGGCCAGAATCCCTACGTTAGCTATGACAGTTCGATCCGGCCCTTCCTCTATAGCGGAGAAAACCCGCCGCATGGCGTTGATCCTCTGGCACGTGTGCTGCGCGTCGGCAACCGCGCCTGGCCGATGGACCGACTTCGCCGCGCCGGGCGTGTCACAGAGGCCGGGGTGACGATTACATGGACCGAAGGCCAAGCCTCTGCCCTGGACAGCCCCGACATCGGCGCGGGGCGCGAGGTGGGCAACGTCCGTGTGCAAGACGCCAACGGCAGGGACGTTGCGCATGACATCCCCTTTGCCTTCGCGTTCCATGCATTTTTCCCGGATGGCCAGTGGATGCTCGGCAAGTGATTGGCTTTGGTTTTCGGATATCTCGCGCGGCAATGTCCTGAAATGACTGAAGGCAAGCCAATCTCGCCGCCGTGGATCCTGTCCGCGCTCGGGCTTCAGGCGCGGTTGGTCTTTGCGGCGGTCCTCGGCCCGTTCTTCCTGATTTCAGCCGCCAGCAAGATCGGCGGCAGCGATCTGTCCATGGGCCCGGACGTTGCCGGCACCTTTCTGTCTCTTGGTGCGTTCTACAGCCTTGCACCTGGCCAATTGGACGCAGCTGGCGGTGATGCGGCGATGCTGCCCATTGCCGTTCTGATCGCCGTTCATACGCTGGTGCTGGCCGAGGCGCTGCTGCCGGTACTGCTGGTGATCGGCTTTGCCACACGTCTTGCGGCCATCGGGCTGATCGGTCTGGTCATCACCACATCGGCCATCGACATTTTCGGCCATGGCGCACCGCCTGAAGTGGTGGGCGGCCTGTTCGATGCCAACCCTTATAGTCAAATTCTCGATCAGCGCCTCTTGTGGATCATGCTGCTGAGTGTTCCGGCAGCCCTTGGCGGCGGATGGCTGTCGATTGACAGCGCGCTTGGCACCCTTCGCCGCAGGCACGCAAGACGGCCCGCCGGATAGCACCGGCGGGCCGCAGGTTCAGTCCACCTTGTAGTCTGCGAACCGGTCATCAACCGGCGTTCCGGCCAGATGGTTGACGTAGTTAGAGAAGGTCTTGCAGGCGATCGCCAGAACGATGCCCAGAATCTGCTGCTCGCCATATCCAGCTGCGAGGAACGCATCGATCGCGGGCCTGTCCGGATTGCCGCGCGTGTCGACCATCGTCTCGGTGAATGTCGCCAGCGCCTGCAACTTCTCGTCTGGCAAGGGCTCCCCTGCCCGGACCGCGGCAAGCACATCGGCGGGAACGCCCGACACCTTGTCGGCCAGCATCGAGTGCGCCGCCATGCAATAGGTGCAGCCGTTGAAGCGGCTGATGACAAGGAAGACGACCTCTTGTTCCGCCGGGGTAAAACCCGCCGTCTCGCGGAACGCCTCATAGGTGGAAAGATAGCCTTCCAAAACACCGGGCAGCTTGGCCATGTAGGCATACATGTTGGGGACGAACCCCATTTTGGCCTTGATGTCTTCGAGCATGGACTTGGCATCGCCGGTGGCCGTCTCGATCCTTTCGGGTGTCATTTCCAGCAAAGCAGATCGTGTCATTGTCGGCCTCCTAATTTATAGATTGGTCATTCTGTAATTTGACTTGGTCCTATGCGCCACCTACTTCCAGAGCATTAAGTTCAAAAAGAAGTGATGCCATGCCGAAGCAACGTCCGCGTGGAAGGCCGCGCGGCTATGATGCCACCGATGCCCTAGACGCCGCGACATCCGTGTTCTGGGCCAAGGGCTATGAGGGCGCGTCGGTCGACGAGCTGTGCCGCGCAATGAACATGCCGCGCGCCAGCGTCTATCAACACTTTGGCGACAAGCAGCACCTGTTTCTGACGGCAATCGACCACTACGCCAAGACGCGCCTTGAACCGCTGTCGCAAAGCCTTGGGCCGATCGGCGCACTGGACGAAGACCTGCAGTCGTTCTTCGACCATGTCGTCACCCTTGCGACGCAGGATCCGTCAACGCCGGGCTGCTTGATTTCCAGTGTTCTGTCCGATGCAGCCGGAACCAACCCACTGTTCAAGGCAGAGCTGGACCGCCGCTTTGCGGCCCTCGAAGCATGCCTGTCGGACCGGTTGCGCCAGTCCGCAGAAAAATTGGGCGCGCCTGCCGAGGTCATGGCAGTGGTTTTGGCCTCGGTCGCGCGCGGGCTGACATTGCGGGCACGCTCGGGCACATCTGCCGTTGATCTTCGCGCCGTCGGTCATGCCGCTGCGCGCGCCTTCGTCGATCCGGCGGGCACCTGACCCTTGAAGGTCAAGAAATGTCTGTAACGCTTGCGCATCTCATCCGTCATTACGTCAACCCTCGACAAGAAAAGGATTTGCTAAAAATGGCCCGCACCATTCATAGACACTTTTCGCGACACGTGACCGCCCGCCTGACCCCATGAAAAAATGCTTGCACGATTGGAGACGGGGATGATCGACGCGGCTCTTCTGCCCTTGCAGCGTAGGATGCTGACCCCCCCCGGCCGATGGCTGGCCGCGCGTGGCGTCCACGCCGACCATATCACGCTTGCGGGTTTTGCCGCAGGTGTGCTGGCGGTCCCGGCACTTGCCATTGGCACCTATGGTCTGTCGCTGGCGCTGCTGGCGTTGAACCGCCTGGCTGACGGGTTGGATGGCGCAGTGGCGCGACTGTCCGGCCCGACCGACCGGGGGGCGTTTCTGGACATCGCACTCGATTTCGTTTTTTACGCGCTGTTTCCGCTCGGTTTTGCCTTGGCGGACCCCACGACGAATGCTTTGCCTGCTGCGGTGCTGATCGCGGCATTCGTGGGGACCGGGTCGTCATTTCTGGCCTTCGCCTCCATCGCGGCCAAGCGCGAGGAAATTGCCATAGCCTTTCCCGCGAAGGGTATCTACTACCTTGGCGGGCTGACCGAAGGGTTCGAGACCATAGCGATCTTCGCGGCAATGTGTTTGTTTCCAACGGCGTTCCCCCTTCTGGCCTATGGGTATGCCGCTGCCTGCACCCTGACCACGATCCTGCGCTGGCGTCATGGTTGGCTGGCGTTTTCGCACCGGAAATGATGAGCCACAGACTGTAAAAAACGGCGGCGAGGCTGTCCTTATCCAAGCATCATTCGCCAGATACCGGAGACCACATGAAATTCCCCCTCGTCCTTGTCCTTTCATTGCTTGCAACCCCGGCCTTGGCCGATTGGCAGCAGAACCTGGACGCCGCGCGCGGCCAGACCGTCTATTGGAACGCCTGGGGCGGCGATGCGCGCACCAACGCCTTTATCGCCTGGGTCGGCGAACAGACCGAGGCGCTCTATGACGTAGGCGTTGCGCAGGTCAAACTGACCGACACCGCAGAGGCGGTGACTCGTGTGATTTCCGAGAAGGCTGCCGGTCAGGACACGGGCGGCAGCGTGGACCTGATCTGGATCAACGGGCCAAACTTTCTGGCAATGAAGGAACAGGGCCTGCTGCACGGGCCATTTGTGAACGATCTACCCAATGCGCGATATCTGGACCTTGGGCCGGCATCGCCCGCATCGGTCGATTTCACGGTGCCTGTGGACGGCCTTGAGAGCCCGTGGCGACAGGCCAAATTCGTCTTCACCTATAACTCCACCCGCGTGGCCAAACCGCCGCGCAGTATGGCAGCCTTTGTGGAGTGGGCGGCGGCCAATCCGGGGCGGTTCACCCATCCCGATCCGTCGAACTTCATGGGGTCAACCTTTCTGAAACAGGCGCTGATCGAACTGGCGCCCGACGTGAGCATTCTGCAGAAACCCGTCACGGACGCGGGTTTTGACGCGGCAACCGCGCCCCTCTGGGACTGGTACGACGCGCTGCGCCCGAACCTGTGGCGTGGCGGCGAAACCTACCCTGAAAACCAGTCGGTGCAGCAGCAACTGCTGAATGATGGCGAGGTGGATATCGCGATGTCCTTCGACCCGGCCTCGACCGCAGCCGCCATCGCGGACGGCCTCTTGCCCGATAGCGCGCGGGTGTTCGTGCCCGAAAGCGGCAGCATCGGCAATATCAGCTTTGTTGCCATTCCCTACAATGCGGCCAACGCCGAAGGGGCAGAGGTCGTGGCTAATTTTCTGCTCGATCCGGTAACGCAGGCGCATATGCAGAATATCGAAGTGCTGGGGTCGTTCTCGGTGCTGGACCCGTCACGTCTGGATGATGCCGCCAAAGCGGCATTCGCGGACCTCCCCACTGCTCCGGCGCTTCCGACCCTGGCCGAGCTTGGCCCAACGCTGCTGGAGCCTCATGCCAGCTGGATGAGCCGGCTGACCGAGGAATGGGCGAGGCGTTACATCAAATGAGCCATGATGGCCGCCTTCTGCGCACCGTCGTGCTGGGGGTGGTCGGGCTTGGCCTGATCGCTCCCATTGTCGCCGGCCTGTGGCAGACCGGGCGCGCCGCCCTTGGCATCCTGCCCGCCCTGGGGCGGAACGCGGCATCGCTGGGTCCATGGCACGAACTAGCTGACCTGCCGGGCTTTGCCACCAGCCTGCGCCTGACTCTGGTTACGGGTCTTGGCTCCAGCCTGCTGTCGCTGCTGCTGGCGACCGGTTTTTGCGCTGCCGTTCACGCCCGTATGAACACGTCGGCGGGGGCGCGGATGCTGACCCCGTTTCTGGCCATTCCCCATGCGGCCATGGCGGTGGGGTTGGCCTTTGTTTTGGCCCCGTCGGGCTGGATCGCGCGGATGCTGGCGCCCTTCGCCGGATGGGACCGTCCGCCGGACATCGCCACCGTAAATGACGGCTGGGGCCTCGCCCTAATGATCGGCCTGATGGTCAAGGAGGTGCCCTTCCTGTTGCTGGTGATCCTGTCGGCGCTCAGCCAGATTCCCGTGGCGCGCCACGTCGCGGCGGGGCGCGCGCTTGGCTATGGCCGCGGGATCGTCTGGATCAAGATCATCATGCCACAAGTCTGGCCGCTGATCCGGCTGCCGGTCTGGGTGGTGCTGGCCTATGCGCTGTCGGTCGTGGACATGGCGATCATCCTCGGGCCCTCGAACCCGCCGACGTTGGCGGTGGCGATAACGCGCTGGTTCACCGCCCCCGACCTCTTGATGATCCTGCCCGCCTCGGCGGGGGCCATTCTGCAAGCGGTGATCGTGGGTTTTGCAGTGGCTTTGTTGATGGCCGCCGAGGCGGTGGGCAAGATGCTGGGCCGCTGGTGGCTCAGGCGCGGTGGGCGCGGTCTGGCGGCGGACCCGGGGCTTTGGGCGGCCAGCGCCGGGGTAGTGGCGCTGATGGCCGTGGGGGCGCTGGCAATGCTGTCGCTTGTCGTCTGGTCGCTTGCGTGGCGCTGGTTCTTCCCGCAGATCCTGCCGGAAAACTGGTCGCTCAAGCCCTGGACGGGCGCGCAAGACGGCTGGAAGCGGGCGCTGTCCAATACGCTCCTTATGGCCTCGGCGACGGTGGGTTTGTCGCTCGCGCTGGCGATTGCGTGGCTCGAAGGTGAGGATCGTGCCCGCCGCACCCGTGCTCCCTGGGCAGAGGCCCTGGTCTATCTGCCGCTGCTGATTCCGCAGATCGGGTTTCTCTATGGTTTGAATATCGGGTTTCTACAGCTCGGCCTGTCCGGCGGGATCTGGGCTGTGATCTGGGCGCAGGCGCTGTTCGTCTTTCCCTATGTGATGATCGCGCTGTCGAACCCCTGGCGCGCGCTGGACCCGCGCATGATCCGCGCCGCCGCCGCCCTCGGGGCCGGGCCGGAACGCAGGTTGTGGGCCATCAAGCTGCCGGTGCTGATACGCCCGATCCTGACCGCCGCCGCCATCGGCGTCGCGGTGTCGGTCGCGCAATATTTGCCAACGCTATTCATGGGCGCGGGCCGCGTCGCGACGCTCACCACCGAGGCAGTGACCCTGTCCTCAGGGTCCGACCGCCGCGTGACGGGGGTCTATGCGACACTGCAGGCCGCGCTGCCCTTTGCCGCCTATCTCGCAGCATTCGCGATTCCCGCGCTCCTGCACCGCAACCGTCGCGACCTGTTGGGGACCCCTGCCACATGAGCCTTGATCTTGACGCACTCAACATTCAGTCGGCGGAGGGCACCGCGCTGTTCCAGCCGCTGACGCTGCACGTCCCGGCGGGCAGCCTGGTCACGGTGATGGGGCCTTCGGGCGTGGGGAAATCGACGCTGCTCGACGCCATCGGCGGGCATCTGGCGCATGGGTTTCGCTTGTCGGGTACGATTCGGCTGAACGGGCGCGACGTAACAGGCCTGCCCGCCGAAGCGCGGCAGATCGGGTTGATGTTCCAGGACGCGCTGCTCTTTCCGCATCTGTCGATCGGCGATAATATGGCCTTTGGCCTGCCGCCTGGCCTGCGCGGGCGCCGAGCGAGGCGCGCGGCGGTGGAGGCGGCACTGGATCAGGGGGGGCTGGCTGGGCTCTACGGCCGCGATCCTGCCACGCTGTCGGGCGGGCAGCGCGCCCGCGCGGCGCTGATGCGCACCCTGCTGGCCGAACCTGCGGCCCTGCTTCTGGACGAGCCGTTCTCCAAACTCGACGCCGGGCTGCGCGGTGACTTGCGTCGATTCACCTTCGAGCATGTGAAATCCCGCGCCGTTCCGACACTGATGGTCACACATGACCCCGACGATGCCACAGCCGCTGGCGGACCAATCGTTGCCCTGGAAGGGGTCATCCCGCCATGAATACCCACGCCGCAGCCGCCGTGATCGTCACCGCAATCCTTCTGGCTGTCCGCGCGCTACGTCGCTGATCCGTCCGGCAGCGCCCGTTCAGGCGCCGGTTCGGCGGACCATTCCAGCAGGTGAGGATCGAAACCCTTGGCCAGATGCGGCTTCACCACCTGAAAATATGGAGACAGGTCGAAATCGCGCGGCGCGAACAGCGAATGATGCCGGATACGCAGAATTTCCCGCCGTGCAAATTTCGATCCCTTCCGCGCCTTCACCGCCCGCACATCGGGCAGGATCGGATATTGAACCGACTGAAACGCCCGCGCGATGAGCGACGAACAGATCGCTCGCGTCGGATCGCTTGATCCGATGGCCAGCATACGCCTGCGCCAGCGGACAGGAACCGGCGGCGTGGGAAATAAATAGCGAAAAAGATCGAAGACGTTGCGCAGATCGTATTTCAGGCCCACTCGCAGCGCCATGAACTCCGTCACGGATCGGCGTTCCTCGGGCGTCAGGCCCACGGGGCGGCAGATACGTGTGTTGAAGCTTGCATATTTCGACAGCGGCGCCGACACGCAACCTTCGCTCAGATTGACCTCGATCAGCCGGTGCGGTTCGGCAGCCCCCGGCGTTTCTGGCAGAGTGT
Organism: Roseovarius sp. D0-M9; assembly: GCF_037083805.1. Taxonomy (NCBI): domain Bacteria; kingdom Pseudomonadati; phylum Pseudomonadota; class Alphaproteobacteria; order Rhodobacterales; family Roseobacteraceae; genus Roseovarius; species Roseovarius sp. D0-M9. The sequence continues at coordinate 10,853 of NZ_JBAPKZ010000049.1, forward strand.
CCCCCACATACATCGCGGCATGGGACCATGTGGATTGGGTCAGGTACTTTATAGCGTTGGAAATCCGCTCCTGCCCCTCGATGAGAAGCACGTCGCCGGGTCGCAGCGTGCGACACAGGGTTTCGAAGTCGGATGGCGTGAAAGGGGTGTAGCCCGCACTCGGGCGGTTCAGGTAAACAGCCAAGCGCCGCCCGATCCAGCTCAGGAGTGAATCGCAGCAATCGCGCAGCGTTACGGACATCCAATTTCTCCGGCTGACATGTTTAGGTCTCGTCAGGAAGACTACCGTTGCGATGAAATGTTACAGGCTGGCGCGGCATATATCGCCCTCGCAGCGGATAACGGGCATCGGGCGACCCGTTGCGCGCATCAGGACGAGGGCCAGCGCGACGCCCACAAAGATCGCCACCCAACTTGGGAGCGCATGGGGCGACAGCGCCGGCAGGGCGAACAGGATCAGTCCGTCATTACCCCCAGGGATCAGCGCGGCGCCTGCGTCCATCGCGATCCCGGCCATGCCGTGACGCAATGCGGCCACAAGGCGGATGCGGCGCAACCGGAACGATCTCCGCCATACGGCCGACCCGACCATCCCGAGGATGGCCGCCCCCGAAAATAGCCACAAGAGCGTGCTATTGTTGCAGCCGGACAAGGGGGCCGCCCGTACCGTACAGAGCATTGTCGAGGTGAAAGATCAGGTCATTCCAAGCGATAGAAGCCCGGAATTCGCCATTGCCAGCGTTGTGACGGACAGGGACAAGGGCCAATGAGCGGCTCCTAACTGCCCCCATCCTTCGGCACGCAGACGCCACACGATGCGCAGGCCTTGCCACAACATCCAAGGCCCGATCGCGAGCAGAAACCAGACCGGCGCGCCCGGCGCCTGAGTGGGCCGCTGGTGCAGATCGGGCCATAGCAGATGAACCCCGACCATCCCGAGCGGCCATCCCGCCAGCGTAAACAGCATGACAACGTGCCCATCGGCCAATCGCACCAGAGCGGAAAAGCTGCACGCCCCGTTCGCACCGGCGCCGAGACCAAAGAGCAAGCCGCCCAGTAGGGCGGTTGCGCTCATCGGCCAGTGTCGCATGGCAATGCCGTCGGTCATCGTGCCCGCAATCGCGGCGAGGCCGAATACCCACATCGAGGCCTTCAGAAATGACCACAGAAGCCAGCCGCTGCGCGAGGTCATCACCTCCGCCACGGCCTTGACGGCGCATAGCCCGGCCCGATGCGCCGAGACCCCAAGGATCGCGCCCAAGAACAGGGACAAGGGCAAGATGGGGGACATGGGACCTCGGCGCGGGCTGGCTCACTCTAGCTTAGTTGGCCAAGTGGTCAGAGGTGAAGACCATGTCGTCGTCCGCGCTCTGGTGGCAGGCGATGCACCCCTCGTTCATGCCTTTGGCCACCTGTCCGGCCATTGGCATGCCGTTTGGCGTCTGATCCAGAGATCCATCCGGCAGGTATTTGACCCAGAACCAGTCCCCGTCTTCGGGATCATAGCCTGCCTCGCGGCGAAACATGATGGTATAGGCGGCCAGATGGGTGTCCGCGTCGCGCAGTACCTGATCCTCGGTCACGCCGACGGGACCGAAGTTGCGTTTCACGATCAGGTCACCTTCATGTCCGTTGATTGAGGCAGTGGTGTAGAACGTCTCCAGCATCATGCCATGCGGGTCGGTCCCCCCATAGGGCGTGGCCCGGATCATGCCTGGCCCCGCCAGCTTGCTGCCCTGCAAATACGCCCAGATCTCTGCGGCATAGTCCATGTCCGCGGCAGAGCCAAAGGGCATGTCCTGCGCGATGGTCGCAGTACCACCCAGCGATATCGCCAGCGCGCCAACTATCAGTGATCGTTTCATTTGATATCCTCCCGTTTGTACTCTTGGTGACAAACGACAGCCTCATGGTGACAAACGACGGCCCCATGTGTTTCGCTATGGCGCTACACGATGCCGTGAGGATCAGGCCGCATTGAATATCCTTGTCAGTTACTCTCCCAAAACTTAACGAATACTGGTGGCGAAATGGGAACTCACCTTCATGCCCGTCGCTCTTCGCCGCGATACAGAACGTCTCCAGCATCATGGCATGCGGGTCGGCCCCTCCAGTGCGTGGCCCCGCTCATGTCCGGCCGGCGGGCTTGCTCTTCTGCATATACACCCAGATCTTCCGGCGTATTCCCACCCGCCCGGACTGCCGGGCGTGGGTGGAGGGCGAGGTGTGGCTGCTAGTTTGTGACGATTAACCCCCCGCCGTATCCTTGGCGGGGGGCTGTCTGGTGTAGAAGTCCGACGCTTCGTTTAGCGGTTGCCGGGCCCCTGATGTTGGGTCTGGGTGCTGAAGGGGCGCTGTTCAGTTGAGGTCGGTCGAGTAGCGACCGTGTCCCGGTTCAATGTGGCGTCAACCAGATCGCGGCTCTCTGCGACGGTATATCCGTCGATAATGACACCTTTGCCAAGCTTTTGCGCATGATCGATCTCGTGGATGTCGTAGGCATTCATCGAATTGAGGCTACTCTCGCTGATCCGGTTGGGGACTTGGTCAGTGGGATCCCTGTCCATAGCACTTGCGGGGATGGCCACTGCCGTCAAAGTGCCGACAAGCGCCAAAGTGATGACGCGGAATGCGGGGTTTTGGGTTGCATAGGTCATGTCAATTTCCTTTCGGTTTCAGGGGCTGCTACAGCCTTATCGACTGCGTATCGGCCCACTTCTGCTACTGTTTGGGTGACTTGCGAGGGCGCCGATTGTTTCACTACGCCGCTACACCCTTTCGTGAGGATCGGGCCGCATCGAAAAACCTTGTCGACCCCGCTCACATTGCCGGGATACCGGGGGCTTTTTCTTTACTTCCCACAAACCTGACGGACACTGGTTGCGGAAAGGGAGATCACCATGACCCGCTCTGTCCCCTGCCGGGTTCCTGTCGCACTATCGCAATTTCCGTCTGCGGCGTCTGACCGTTGCGCTGGCGACACCGCCCGGCGTGAGGCGTCTTTCATAGAAGGCGAACCTGCGTGTGGCATCGCCATGGATCGCGAAACGCGGGGCAGCCCAGGGGCTTTCGCCGCGTGCTGCGATTTCCCATGGGGACCGCATGGATAAGTTTCCCAGCGAGCCACAAGGCACCACGACCGCCCGCATATTCCGGGTCGCGCTACGCCTGATCCTATTGCTGATGCTCGCCTATGGCGTTCACCTGCTAGCGGGTTGGTTATCGGCACGGACCGCGACGCTCCATCCCGGTGCGCAGGTCAGTTTGTTGGTAGCACTGCTATTGGTTTACTCGGTACTGATTGCCACCCCTTTCGTGCCAGGGGTTGAAATCGGCTTGATGCTGCTCGCCGTCGAGGGGGCCTGGATAGCCCCGTGGATCTATGTTGCCACCGTGGCCGGTCTGTTGCTCGCCTACGGACTGGGCGAATGGGTGCCCTATGCGCGTCTGCACCGCATTCTGGCCGATCTGTACATGCGGCGCGTCTGCGCCTTGCTTGAACATATTCACCCGCTCAGCCGCGAGGAACGGGTTATGCTGGTGCACAACAATGCGCCCAAATGGCTGCGCCCCTTCATTTCCCGCTATCGCTATCTGCTTCTGGCGGTCGTCATCAATCTGCCGGGTAATGCAGTGATCGGCGGTGGGGGTGGCATCATGTTTCTTGCAGGACTCAGCCGACTTTTCAGGCCCGCCACCGTGGCCCTGACCCTTGCTCTGGCCGTGATGCCGGTGCCGCTGGCTGTCTGGGCTTTCGGCATCGACATCATGCCATGACGGACTGTCAGGCGATGGCAGGTCGGCCACTTGAATGGGCGACCTAGAAAGCAGCCTTGCAAATCGGCCACCCCTGATGCTGTGGCCCGATCCCCTGAAACATCCGGCGCAGATCCACCGTGCTGCGTGTGCCGATATCGGCATGGTTCCGGTTCAGCCAAGAGGCAGCTGTTTCGCGCCCCAGCTCTCGCAGATGTGTCAGGAACGCCCATTCCACGTTCATCTTTGACGACTCCCCCAGCTTCATCCCAGCCCCTTGCATTACGTGTTGCAATTCGAGGTCACAATCTGTGGACCGGCCCACCCGCCAAAGGTGCACGGCGAGGAACAGTTCGCGAAGATTTCTTCGGGAGCCATTTTGGAGATCCTTGGCGCAGCATGGTCGGCCGCTGTGCGGGACAAGCAGCCTTTGGTGAAGTGGGCACAAACGGCCGCTTTGCGACTGAACGACTACCGGCTGGCGCCGGTAGGATCAGCGATGTGCTGTTCCAGGTAGCCGTCAGAGCCAGAACGTCGGTCGGTGTCATGTGCGTTTCCTCATTGGGTCAGTCAGGCCAGTTCGGTTTCAATTAGCGCCGATCCGCGCCGTGTGCGATGCACAGGACCTTCGTCGGCGATCGCCAAAAGGAACGCGCGATGATCGTCGGTCAGATCGCCCTCCAGTCGGATTTCACGGCGAAAGAGGTCAATACAGCATTTCCACTTATTCATGATGTGTATCCAGAGGCTTTGAAGAAGTTCCAGCACTCGACGGGGGTGAAGAGATCGCAGACGTCGCCGATGGCTGCGATGAGCTGATCGAATGTTCTCGCACCGATGCGTCTGAGGTGCGCC
>NZ_JBAPKZ010000050.1:0-14792 GCF_037083805.1 Roseovarius sp. D0-M9
TCACAACCAAGCCTGTGACGATCCAGCCACCGCCAGCGCGCGCCATAAATGGCGTGGCGCGCGCTGGCTCTCTCTTCGCACAAGAGCCGCGATCAGCATAAGACAAGCGTGTTGCACGACTGCACGGGCAGGTGGTCTGCGAATACCTTGGCGATTGGTTTTTTGTCCACGAGTAGCGCCTGCACCGGTAAGACGCTCAGGTCGGCAGTCCAGAGTTGGAGGCCAAGTCAAAAGAGAAGAGCTTAGAAAGCGCCAGACCCTGTCCAAGGAATGCGGAGTAGCTCACTGTCAAACTTGATTTTTACGAAAAACAGGAACAAGATACCAAGCCATCACACTTGGAGAATGTTGATGTCAGTGGGCTCCACTCCAAGCAGCCCACATTTGCAGCCTGGGGAGGAAACAATGGCACAAGATGACAACCAAGGCATTGATGCGAGGACCGTTGATGCGATGGCCGTAGCGGAGGAGAGCGGCGGCTCGCAGTACAGCGAACCCTCCGATGTGGCGAGCCCTGACCGGCGCAAGTTTCTGAAGCGGACGAGCTTGGCGACCTTTGCGACGATGGTTGGCACGACAATCCCCTTTGGCGGCAATTTGCCCTTGGGATTTGTTCCGGCAGCAATGGCTCAGGACAATCCGCTTGCTGGCAAGGACGGGCTGACGTTGTTGAATGATCGCCCTGTCAATGCCGAGACACCGCCCGAATTGCTAGATGATGCAATCACGCCAACGGATCGGCACTTCATTCGTAACAACGGATTGCTGCCGGACGACATGGATGCTGCGGATTGGACGCTGACAATTGACGGCTTCACAGATACGCCGCTGGAATTAACAATCGCGGACCTTAAAGACCAGTTCGAGGTCGTGACGCAGGCGCTGGCGCTCGAGTGCGGGGGCAACGGCCGAGCGTTCTTTGATCCGCCTGCAAAGGGCAATCAGTGGACCTATGGTGCAATTGCGTGCTCGGAGTGGACGGGTGTTCGGCTCAAGGACGTGCTGGAAAAGGCGGGCGTACAGTCTGACGCCATCTATACGGCCCATTACGGAGCCGACATTCACTTGTCCGGTGACGCCGACAAGCGGCCTTTGTCGCGCGGCCTGCCGATCGAAAAGGCGCTGACGGACAACATCTTGATCGCATTCGAGATGAACGGAGAAGCCTTGCATCCGATGAACGGCGCTCCTTTACGCTTGGTCGTGCCTGGCTGGCCTGGTTCATGCTCGCAAAAGTGGCTCACCCGCATCGAGTTGCGCGACGTCGTGCATGATGGAGCCAAGATGACTGGCACATCCTACAAGGTGCCCGCCTACCCTGTGGCGCCAGGGGACGAAATTCCGGAAGAGGACTGGGTCATAATTGAGCGCATGCCCGTGAAATCGCTTATCACATACCCTGCCAACGGAACGGATCTGTCGGAGCCGGAGACCGAAGTGCGCGGTCATGCGTGGGCCGGTGACCGCTCGATTTCCAAATTGGAAATCTCGATGGATTTTGGCAAGACTTGGATGGACGCCAGCCTAGATGATGCGGTGAATGACGGCGCTTGGCAGAATTGGCGCGCCACAGTATCTTTCCCACAAGCAGGTTACTACGAGGTTTGGGCACGCGCGACCGACAGTGACGGTATCATGCAACCTTTCGCCATCGACTGGAACGCAAAAGGGTACCTGAACAACACCATGCACAGGGTTGGATTGAGAGTCAGCTGATCTGGATACAGGGCGGCCCCAACAGGTCGCCCTGAGACTTCGACAAACGGGAGCGGTAGATGTCCTTCGTAAAAGCGCGCGCCTTCTTTGTTTTTTGCATTGGCGCAATGATGGTGTTTGGCGCGGTATCGATCCAAGCCCAATCGTCCGACGAGGAAGAGTCCGAATTTGGTCAACTGGTTGATGAGCCGGGCGTGGAAGTCACGTACTATACCTGCATCGCCTGCCACTCGGAAATGATTATCGCCCAGCAAGGTCTTTCCCGCGATCACTGGGATGATCTTCTGGTTTGGATGGTAGAAGAACAGGGAATGATGGAGATAGACGAGCCAGAGAGAAGCGAAATTCTGGACTATCTGTCAATGCATTATAACGAAGACCGCCCCAACTTCCCTCGTCCTTAGGCAGGCTGCACGCTTCAGACTTTCGCACCAAGCGTAGGGATTGACGGCTTACCGCACGTCTATGCAGATATGAAGTGCCGCCACCATCGGCGAAGAGCTGCCTCTCGCCGTCCGTTCGCAAACTGCATAGCAGCGTCACCGAACCGGCTGCTGTGGATAGTTCCTGCTCCACCCGGCGTCGCGTTGCGCCATACTGCAGTTGTTATCGACTGCTTATGAGAGGAGCTCCCCAATGCAGGTTACAACTGGCGGCCTCGATTTGGCCAAGAATGTCTTTCAGGTCCACGATAGCGAAGTCGCTTTCAATCAAGCTCTGCGACGAGCGTGTCCGTCGTTGACACCAGAGGCCCGGCATGCGCCAACGTCGACCTCAATAGTCCAGTGAGGTTGGACTAACGCTCCCAATTGACAGCGTGCTTCGAAATGTAGTTAGAAAGATGGCTCCCAACGGAGGTTCGGAGTTATACCATTGATAAGGATACACTTTCTCACTTGACGATACTTCCGTCGCGGGAGTATTTTTCCAAGATGAACCGGGCGGCCTTGGCTTTGCTCTGCCTGCTGTGCAATCTCGCCGGGCAAACAGGCAGTTGAGAAAGACAGAACGATGCGCATGATAATCTCCTTTGCGGCATTGTTTCTGTCGGTGATCCTGATGCAGCTCTCCTCGGGCGGCCTTGGACCACTCGATGCGCTGAGCGGTCTCGCGCTCGATTTTTCGACGGCTGACATCGGCCTTTTGGGCTCGGCGCATTTTCTGGGGTTCTTCATCGGATGCTGGTGGGCGCCGCGCCTGATGGGCAGCGTCGGGCACAGCCGCGCCTTCGCCGCCTTTACCGCGACCGGGGCCATGTCGCTGATCGCGCATATGATGGTGATCGACGCCTGGGCCTGGGCGCTGATGCGGATCGCGATGGGGCTCTGCGTTGCCGGATGCTACACCGTGCTGGAGGCTTGGCTACAGGCCAAGCTGACCAACGAGACGCGCGGGCGCGCCATGGGGATCTACAGGGTGGCCGATATGGGGGCCTCGCTCTTTGCGCAGATGCTGATCTCGGTGCTCGAGCCTGCCTCTTATGTTTCGTACAATATCCTCGCGTTGATCTGCTGCGCGGCGCTCTTGCCCATCACCCTGACACGGGCCGAGCAGCCCGAGACACCGAGCGCACCGCGTTTGCGGCCCATGCTGGCGATCGCCTGCTCGCCCCTTGCGGCGGCAGGCGTGGTCACCGCCGCGCTGAGCAGCGCGACGTTCCGGATGGTTGGGCCGCTCTATGGTCAGCAGGTCGGGCTGGCGGTCGAACAGATCGCTTGGTTCCTCGCCGCCTTCGTGCTGGGCGGGGCGCTGGCGCAGTTTCCGGTGGGGTGGCTGGCGGACAAATACGACCGGCGCCATGTGCTGATCGGCCTCTCGGCCGCGGCCGTGGTCTGCTGCATCGTAACCGCCTGGCTTGGCGCGATGTCGGCCAATGGCGTGATGCTGACCGCGTTCTTCTTTGGCCTGACCTCCTTTCCGATCTATTCGGTGTCGGCGGCCCATGCCAATGACTTTGCCACTGCGGACCAGCGGGTCGAACTGTCGGCGGCGCTGATGTTCTTTTTTGCGCTGGGGGCCATCGCGGCGCCGCTGGTCGCGTCAAAGCTGATCGAAGGATTCGGGCCCTCGGCGATGTTCATCATGATCGCGGCGGCGCATATCGTGCTTGTCGTCTTTGGCCTCACACGGATGCGCGTTCGTCCGACGAACACGGAGCGCACACGCTATGTCTGGAGCCCGCGCACATCGTTCATCATCGGTCGCCTGACGCAGCGCTTTCGCGACAAGGGGTGATGGCCCACGCACTTGGCAAAGCCTCCTCCTCTGGCAAAGCCGGCGCCCCTAGGCTAAAGCGGGGCCAAGACAGCAAGCGAGGCGCGGCATGGCACGGCATCTGATCACATCGGCAATTCCCTATATCAACGGGATCAAGCATCTGGGCAATCTCGTGGGCAGCCAGTTGCCTGCGGATCTCTATGCGCGCTACCTGCGCGGGCGCGGCCACGAGGTGATGTTCCTTTGCGCCACGGACGAGCATGGCACCCCCGCCGAGCTGGCCGCCAAGAAGGCGGGCAAGCCGGTGGATCAATACTGCGCCGAGATGCACGGCGTGCAGGCCGGGATCGCCAAGGGCTTTCGCCTCAGCTTCGATCATTTCGGCCGCTCTTCCAGCCCGCAGAACCGCAAACTGACACAGCATTTTGCGGGGCGCCTGGCCGATCAGGGCCTGATCCGTGAAGTCAGCGAAAAGCAGGTCTATTCCATCGCGGACGAGCGTTTTTTGCCCGACCGCTATATCGAGGGCACCTGCCCGAATTGCGGATACGACAAGGCGCGAGGCGATCAATGCGAGAATTGCACCAAGCAGCTGGATCCGACCGATCTGATCGACCCGCGCAGCGCCATTTCCGGCTCGACCGATCTGGAAGTGCGCGAGACCAAGCATCTTTACCTGATGCAGGCGGGCATGCGCGCGCAGCTGAACGCGTGGATCGACGAAAAAGACGATTGGCCCCTGCTCACCACCTCGATCGCGCGCAAATGGCTGAACGATGGTGACGGCCTTCAGGATCGCGGCATCACCCGCGATCTGCATTGGGGTATCCCGGTCAAACGCGGTGATGAGGACTGGCCGGGGATGGAGGGCAAGGTATTCTACGTCTGGTTCGACGCGCCCATCGAATACATCGCCTGCGCCGGGGAATGGGCCGAAGCGCACGGCCTTGGCGACGATGCATGGGAGCGCTGGTGGCGCACCGACAAGGGCGCCGATGACGTGCGCTATACGCAGTTCATGGGCAAGGACAACGTGCCCTTCCATACGCTCAGCTTTCCCGCCACGATTCTGGGCAGCGGCGAGCCGTGGAAACTGGTCGATTACATCAAGTCGTTCAACTATCTCAACTATGATGGCGGCCAGTTCAGCACCAGCCAGGGGCGCGGCGTCTTCATGGATCAGGCGCTGGACATCCTGCCCCCGGATTATTGGCGCTGGTGGCTGCTGAGCCATGCGCCCGAAAGCTCGGATGCCGAGTTCACTTGGGAAAATTTCCAGGCCTCGGTGAACAAGGATCTGGCCGACGTGCTGGGCAATTTCGTCAGCCGCGTCACCAAGTTCTGCCGTTCGAAATTTGGCGAGGCAGTGCCCGAGGCCGGCACCTTCGGCCCCGACGAAGCCGCCCTGATCGAGAGCATCACCACCCGTGTGCGCGCCTACGAGCAGCACATGGAGGCGATGGAGGTCCGCAAATCCGCCGCCGAGCTACGCGGGATCTGGGTCGCAGGCAATGAGTATCTGCAATCGGTCGCGCCCTGGACCACGTTCAAGACCGATCCCGACAAGGCGGCGGCGCAGATCCGCCTCGCGCTGAACCTCGTGCGGCTTTATGGCGTGCTCAGCGCACCCTTCGTGCCGGACGCGGCGGCCGATATGCTAAAAGCTATGCAGACAGAGGATGACAGCTGGCCCGACGACGTGCCCGCCGCGCTGGAGGTCTTGCAGCCGGGCCATGCCTTTACCGTGCCCGACGTGGCCTTTGCCAAGATCACGGATGAACAGCGCGAGGACTGGCAGGCGCGTTTTTCGGGCTTGCGGGACTAGCGTTAACCCTGCCCGGCAAAAAAAGCGCCGCTAGAACGAAAAAAGAGCGGGCCAATCGGCCCGCTCTTTTCCATTTCAACAGCTGAAAGGCGCGTTTACGCGTCTTCGTCCAGCTTCTCGATCTCTTTTTCCAGATCCGCCTTGGTGACTTCCTTTTCGGTCACTTTGGCCTGCTCTGCGACGTAGTCGATGACCTTGTCCTCGNCTTCTCGATCTCTTTTTCCAGATCCGCCTTGGTGACTTCCTTTTCGGTCACTTTGGCCTGCTCTGCGACGTAGTCGATGACCTTGTCCTCGAAGATCGGCGCGCGCATCTGCTGCTGCATCTGCTGGTTCTGCTGGATGAACTCAAAGAACTGGCGCTCCTGACCCGGATACTGGCGGGCCTGCTCCATGATGGCTTGGGTCATTTCCTGATCGGTCACCTGGATCTCGGCGCGCTGGCCAAGCTCGGCCAGCAGAAGGCCCAGACGCACGCGGCGTTCGGCCAGCTTGTCGTGCTCTTCCGTGGTTTCGATCTCGGGGTGATCGTGGCCCTGAACGTCGGGATTCTCATCATGCCACAGCTGGTGCGCGATCTGCTTGGCTTCCTGCTCGACCATCGAGGGGGGCAGGTCAAAGCTGACCATCTTGTCCAGCTCGTCCAGCATGGCGCGCTTCATGACGGCGCGGGCGGCGCTGCCATATTCGGCCTCAAGGCGTTCACGGATCTGGCCTTTGAGCCCATCCAGATCCTCTGCGCCGAATTTCTTGGCCAGCTCGTCGTCGATCTCGGCGTCCTTCGGAGCCTTCACGGCCTTGATGGTGCAAGAGAAAACCGCTTCTTTGCCGGCCAGATGCTCGGCCTGATAGTCCTCGGGGAAATTGACGGTAACGTCCTTTTCCTCATCGGCCTTCACACCAACCAACTGCTCTTCGAAACCGGGGATGAAGCTGTTGCTGCCCAGCACGAGGGGGTAATCCTCGGCCGATCCACCCTCGAACGCTTCGCCATCGACCTTGCCGACGAAATCCATCGTGATCTGGTCGCCGTCCTTGGCTTTGGAGCCTTTCTTGCGGTCCTCGAAGTCCTGCGCGTTCGACGCGAGGTTTTTCAGCGCCTCGTCGACCGCAGCATCATCGGGAACGACCTTCAGGCGCTCCAGCTCGATCTTGCTCAGGTCCAGATCGGGGATCTCGGGCAGTGCCTCGTAGGACATTTCGACCTCGACGTCGTCGCCCTCTTTCCAATCTTCATTGGTCATCTTCATCGCGGGCTCGGCAGCGGGGCGGTCGCCTTTTTCGGCGAAATGCGCTTTCATGGCCTCATCGACGGCCTCTTGCATGGCCTCGCCCAGCACGCGCTGACCGAATTGCTTCTTCAGCAGGGCCAGCGGCACCTTGCCCTTGCGAAAGCCCTTCATCTCGACGTCGGGCTGCGCTTCTTTCAGCTTGTCCATGACCTTGGCGTCCAGCTCCTGAGCGGTGAGGAGCATCGTATAGGCGCGCTTGAGGCCTTCGTTCTGGGTCTCGGTGACCTGCATTGTTCGTCCTTATCCATTGCATTCGGGCCGCGGAGGCGTCCGCGGCGGTCAAAATCAAGCGCTTTCTATGGGTGCAAAGGTCTGCGCGCAAGGGGAGTCTTGGGCGCAGCTAGCCCCTGCGCAGGTGTCCGCGGGCCGCCTCGATGCCAACCAGCACAAGGCCCGCGACCAGCCCCCAGAAGGCGGCACCGATGCCCATCAGGCTCAGGCCCGAGGCCGCAACGACAAAGGTGACGGCGGCGGGCACGGCGTTCTGCCCGGTGGCCAGCGCCCCACTGAGCGACATCGTGAACGGGCCCAGCAAGGCAACGCCGGCGACAACCGCGATCAGAGCGGGCGGAAAGCTGGCGAAGAGCAGGACCAGAGGCATCGCCACCACCGCAATCGCGGCATAGCCCAGCGCATAGATCGGCCCGCAAAGCCAGCGCTTGTCCGGATCTGGGTGGGCATCCGGCCCGGTGCAGATCGAAGCGGTGATTGCGGCCAGATTGGTGCTATGCGCCCCCCAGGCGGCAGAAAAAAGCGACGCAAGGCCCGTGATCGTCAGGATCGAGCGGCCCGGCACAGGATAACCCGACGCCCGTAGCACGGCAAAGCCCGGCAGGTTCTGCGACGCCATGGTGACGATGTAGAGCGGGATCGCCACGCCCAGCACCGCGCCCGCCTCGATTCGCGGCACGATCAGTTGCATTGGCGGCAGCCCCCCCTGCCAGACAGGCTCTGCCATCCCCAAAAACATCGCCAGCGGCACGCCCATCGCGAGCACGGCCAGAACCGCCCAGATCGGCGAGAATGCCCGCACGACAAAGAACAGCGCCAAAAGCGGCAGCACCAGCCATTCGGACCCCGGAATCGACAGCGCCGCCTGCGCGACAAAGCTGAAGAGCACACCCGCCAGCATCGCCGACGCCACCTCGCCCGGAATGCGCGCGACCGCGCGCTCCAGCGCGGGGATGAGACCTGTGGCAATCAGCATGAAGGCCGCAAGAATGAACGCGCCCGCCGCCACCTCCATCGAGGTTGCGGTAACGCCCGCCAGCACGGCGGCGCCGGGCGTCGACCATGCGGTCACGATGGGCAAGCGGTGGCGTATGCTGAGAATGGCCGTCGTTGCCATCATCGACAGGCAAAGGACAGTGATCCACGTCGCCTTCTGCCCCTCGCTCGCGCCCAGTGCGTCCGCCGCCGAAAGGATGATCGCAACCGATCCGCCAAACCCCACGAGGACCGCGACGAGGGCGGAAATGATGACGGACATGCGCATGACGGCCCCCTTACAGTCGATTTGCAGACGCACGCATAGCGAATGCTGCGCCAGCGCGGCAGGGGGAATGCCGCGTTTTGAGAAAAAAGACGCCGGATACCGGCCAAGGCCCTGGGCCGCCGCGAATGCCTGCGCCTGCCTGAGACGCTATCCGCGCGGGAAACAGCACCAGATAAGCGCCGCGACCTGCAGTCCCGTCAACGCCCAGAGGGCCGAGATCAGCGCGAAGGCGGTATTGTCCTCACCGCTCCACGACAGAAAGAGGCCGAGACCGTATTGGACGACGAAGGTGCTCAGAATGACGGCTGTGTTCATCAACGCAGTTGAACTGCCTATGCAGTCCCTTGGTTGGGAGCGTGCGACATGGGTGTAGGACAGCGTTACAACATTGTAGGTCAGCGCAAAAAGAACCCACAGAAGGACCCCTGCCTCGGATGGAAAGAGGCCAAGGCCAATCTCGGCGAGGATGAAGAGACACGTGCTGGCCAGTATCACGTGTTTGAGTTCTAGACCCCGACGCTCCATTGCAACGGTCAGTACGCCGCCCACAGCTGAGCCAACGGTCAGCGACACGGCCATGATCGCCAAGGTCCAGCCAATTACAGGCGCATCAAGACCTGTGACACTTTGCATCCAAGTGGCGGCCCACAACCCCTGCATCGCCGTTCCGGTTGCAAAGCAGAGGGCCGTCATGGGCAGGTAGCGCAGCAATCTTTGGTTCTGGGCAACCACTCCGACAGATCGCAGCCGCGCTCCCCATGGTAAACCGGGCGTGCTCGGCTGTTCGGGCGTGACCAGCGCGATTGCGGCGGCGATACCCAGCGTGAAGACCGCGATCATCAGGAACATCTGTTGCCATGTCATGAATTGCAGCAGGAAGGTGACCGGCGACGTTGCCGCCAAGGCGCCAAGACCCCCGACAGCGAGGTAAAGACCGTTGGCAAGCGGGACCTTCTCGGAGGTGAGCCACAGCATGGACACCTGAAAGGCCGTCATAAGGCACCCGGCCATTCCGACGCCAATCATGGCCCGCGCCACGACCAGTAGCGGGACAGACTCAGTGAGGCCAAAGAGCGCAATACCCACAGTCGCCACACAGAGCATCGCCGCTTGTACCCGGCGCGGTCCATATGCATCCAAGCAGATCCCAATAGGAATCTGCGCCAGCCCCAGTCCAAGAAAATAAGCCGCCGTCATCAGCCCCAGCGCTGCAGCGTCAAGGCCCAGATCCACACTGAGCTGCGTCGACAGGATCGCGTTGACGGTACGAAAGAACATTGAGGTAAAATAGGCCGCGCCAAAGAGGATCAGCACCCCCGCCAGATGGATCGCGCGCGGCGAGGAGGAGGCGCGCGGAACTGTCATGCGCCCACGGATCGCGCCCGCGGCTTCGCTGGCAAGAAGGGAAGAGGGAACGCTCGCATCATCAAATCCTAAATCTTTGAAATATCACCATTATCATTGCTACCTGCGCACAACGCTCAGTCGCGCGCCCCATAAATTTTGCGTGCCTTCTCGGCGCTGACCTTGCCGTTCGCGACATCATCCCGAAGCGCACTGCGGCTCCGCTGGGTAGGCGGGCCGAAGCCACCGCCCCCTGCGGTTCGGATTGTTACCCGATCGCCGGGCATGAGCCGTGTTACGAGTTTGGACGGGACGACTTCCTCGGTGCCATCGGCCCGGTGAATGATCGTGTGGGCGGTTATGCCGTCCTTGCCGCCAAAGGCGCCGGATGGGGCACAGAAGTGCCGCTCACCTCGATGGGTGAAAGTGATCTCACCCTCCAGAACGAAGTATTCACGTTCGATTCCGAGACCGCCACGCTGGCGCCCGGCGCCACCAGAATCGCGGCGCAGCGCAGATCGGAGGATGCGAATCGGGGCATCACGCTCGAACGCCTCGACGGGCATGTTCATGCAGTTGGTCGCATCGGTTTCCACCACATCGACGCCGTCGCTTTTCGGGCCCGCGCCGCTGCCCCCGGCCAGCAATTCACCCACCACGTAGCGCCGACCATCTTGCCGCACTCCGCCGAACATCAGGGCAAGCATCTCGCCAGCGGCGTCAGCGCCCACGACATCGGGCAGCACGTCCCGCATCGCTCCTAGGATCGCCCCCGTGGCCCTCTTGATCGTCGCGGTGCGGGAATTGACCGGCGCCGGTTCAACCGGGTTGAGAATACTGCCCTCGGGCAGGATCAGGTCGACGGCACGAAAGCATCCGCCATTCGTCGGAATCTCGGCTCCGGTGATCGTGCGCAGCGCGAAATAGGCCGCCGCTTGGCTGCCTGAGGGGACCACATTGAACGGACCACGGACTTGGTCACTGGTGCCGGTGAAATCACAGACAAAGCGCCCGTCAGCCAATGTAACAGCGACTTCGATGCGGATCCGCTTATCCAGCTCGATCCCATCGTTGTCGTTAAAATCCACGTAAGTGTAGGTGCCTTGGGGCAATTTCATCAGCGCGTCGCGGGTCATGATCTCGGAGCGGTCCAACAACTCGGCAAAAAGCGCGCACATCATTTCCGCGCCATGGACATCCCCCAGCGCCGCCACCCGCCGAGCGCCGACAGTACAGGCCGAGACTTGCGCATGTATGTCACCCATGAATGTGTCTGGAATGCGGCTGTTGAGACGCATGATGCGGATCACCGTTTGGTCGAATGCCTCGGGACCATCGCGGAACTTGAGCGGAGGCAGGCGCAACCCCTCCTGAAAAATCTCGGTTGCATTCGTGGGGATCGACCCCGGCGACATGCCGCCAACGTCTTGATGGTGGGTCATCGTTGCCGAAACGGCAATGGGTTGGCCTTGGAAAAATATTGGCATGATCAGTGCGATATCGGGCAGATGGGTTCCGCCCAGATACGGATCGTTCATCAGATAAATGTCGCCCTCCCGCATCTTTGACGGAGGAAAATCGGACAGAATGCGCTTCACCACCGGGATCAGCGTCGCGAGGTGAATGGGAATGGCGATGGCCTGGGCCAACGATTCACCCTCAAGCGTAAAAAGGCTCGCCGAGGCGTCCAGGCCTTCGCGAACGATGGGCGAGAAGGATGACCGCAAGAGGGTCGACTGCATCTCATTCGCGATGCCTTCCAGTTTGTTGCGAACCACTTCGAGCGTGACCGGGTCGATGTGCTTGGGCGTCGTCATGTCGGTGTGCTTTCGCTGTAGAACATCAGGATACTGCCGTTTTCCAGAACTTCGGCGGACCAGCCCGGCGGCATAAGCGTCGTGGTGTCCGATTGCTCGAGGATCGCTGGGCCGTCGATCTTTGCACCCGTGGCCAGATTTTGGCGGTCGTAGATCGCGGCACTGATGGGTTCATCATGTCCTTGGATAATGACGTGCCGATAGCCCTTGTGTGCCAAAGCGCTGTTATGGGCGAGTGCCGTATCGTCAGGTGGCGTCTCGCCCCCGGCGCGGTGAATCGCGCGCAGATTGACGATTTGCGCTGGAGAAACGGCGGCATGCCCGAAAATTCGGTCATGTGCCTCGCGGAACCCGGCATAGAGCGACCGGGCCACATCGCCTTCCAGGGCCAGCGGTATTTCGATGTAATGAGACTGCCCCACATAGCAGACATCGGCGAAATAGCGGACCTCCACATCTTCGGCGCGCACCTGTTCGCTACGCATCAGCGTATCGCAGCAAATATCCAGATCACCGAGAACAGTGCGGAGACCCTGCACCGAAAGATCGGCAATGGGCTGTGCGAAGGCGGCGGAAGCTTCATGCTCGATCGCCGCAGAGAGTAGTCCTGTCGCCGAAAGGACGCCAGGATGCTGCGCGATCACGATACGGGTGATACCCAATTCAATGGCAAGGGCCGCTGCGTGAATGCCGCCAGCGCCTCCCAACGGCAGCAGTGCAAATTCGCGCGGATCATAGCCTTGGCGTATCGAAACGAGCCGGATTCCCTCAGTCATCTGCGCGTTGATTACTCTATGGATGCCAAGTGCCGCATGCTCGACCGTGAGGCCCAGCGGTTCCGCGATGGTTTCCCGGATCACCTTGAACGACAGGTCCGGGTCCAATCGCAATGTGCCACCGGCGAAATACTCTGGGTCGAGATACCCCAAGACAATCGACGCATCGGTCACCGTAGCGTCCTTTCCTCCGCGGGCGTAGCAGGCCGGTCCCGGCTCGGACCCGGCGGAATGGGGTCCGACGCGCAGCCCGCCTGCTGCATCAATCCACGCGATGGATCCACCGCCGGCTCCGATGGCATTCACGTCGACCATGGGCACCCGAATGTTGTAACCTGCAACGTGACCGTCAGGTCGAACCAGTGGTTGGCCCGCGCGGATCAGCGCAATGTCCGAGCTGGTGCCACCGATATCGACGCTGATGATGTCAGTCAGCCCTGCTGATTGGCCAACCTTCTGGGCGCCGATCACCCCCGCAGCAGGGCCCGATAAAAAGAGCCGCACAGGTCGCTGGCGCGCGACCTTGCTGGACGCTATACCACCACGCGCCTGCATGATCTGAAGCGGGGCTGAAACGCCGATGTGGGCCAGACCGTCCTCGAGGTTGGTCAGATAGCGGTCGATCACCGGCTTGATATAGGCATCGAAGGCCGTGACGACAGTACGCTCATACTCGCGAAAAGCCGGATCGACTTCGCTGGACAGCGACAGCGCCAGGTGAGGATAGGCCTCGCGAAGGATTTCGGCGGTGCGTTGCTCATGATCAGGATTGACGAATGAAAAGAGATAGCAAATCGCGATGGCCTCGACACCGTCCGCGACCAGACTGGCGGCCGCATCACGCACACTCTGCTCGTCCAACGGCTCCACGACCGATCCGTCTTCTGCGATACGCTCGACAATGCCATGGCGCAGCGCGCCCGGCGCGAGGTAGGTCGGCTCTTCGGGATGTAGCACGGCTGCATACAGATCGTGGCGGATCTGGCGCCCGATTTCCAGGATGTCCTCGAAACCTGCGGTTGTGAGGAGGCCGGTTTTGGGCCCTCTGCGCTCGATCACTGCATTGGTGGCAACTGTCGTGCCATGAACGAACCGGGCCACGTCGGAGGCTGCGATGCCCCATTCCGCGCTCAGCTGGCCGACCGCTTTCAGAACGGCTCGGCTGGGATCGCTGCGGGTCGTCGGTACTTTCATCACGCGCAGCGGCTGATCCGGTGCACGGCAAACCACGTCCGTAAATGTGCCTCCTATATCCACCCCGATTTCGATCATGATCTATCATCCGTTACTGCAAGCTTCGCGTCATGCCAGCGGCTCAAATCGCGCAAAATTCCCTGAGGGCCTTTTGGTGATGTGAGGAGCAGTCATGTATGGGCACCCTGCCATTCTCACCCTGCCCGCTTCCTGTCACGGCAGGGCCATGCCGTCCGTTGCCGGATCTGCGCCGCCCTCCAGTCCATCCTGGGTGATGCGAATGCCATGCACCCACGCGATGCCGTAGCTGCGAGGGTTTCGGATGACCTCGTAACCCTCACGCTCCAACGCCGCTGTGACGAAAAACGGAATGCGATTGGTTACGTCAATGGCATTGCTGGTCGCCGAGAAGCGGGGCCGGGCAACGGCTTCGAACATGGGGCAGTCGAAGTCGAGCACATTGAGGGCGGCTTGCAGGACGCCCATGGCAATCTGGGTTGCCCCCGGAGCGCCTATTACCACATAGGGCGCATCACCCTTGAAAATGATTGAAGGACAGATCGAGCTGAACCGCGCCTTGCCCGGCGCGATCGAGCCGGCCAGCCCGGGGCGCGGATCAAAAACGCCCATGCAGCCATTATACATGAAGCCTAGTCCGTCTGTTACGACACCCGAAGGCATGCCGAGCGAATGGGTCATGGAAACGCACATTCCGCCGCCGTCCACGATGGAGATTTGCGTCGTATCACGGCACTGACCTGCCGGATCGAACCGGGGCACCTCGGACACCTCGCCGTCCTTGATGCGCTCTGCCAAGTCTTGCGCGTAGTCACGCGACAAAAGGCGATCTGATGGAACATCGACAAAGGCCGGATCGCCGACAAAACGATTCTTGTCGATGGTGGCGTATTTCATCGCCTCCGCCACGGTGCGAATTGTCTGACGTCAGGACGTGTGGGACAGATTTGAGGATTTGAACAACGGAGGGTTTCTGGTTCATCGTAGCCTTTAACAGGGTGCGGAAATAGTCCCGCCTCGACAGTGATTTAAGAACATGATTCACTTCCGGAACGATATCGGCGGGGGTGAGGAATGCGCGGGACGGACGAGACGAGCA
>NZ_JBAPKZ010000051.1:0-14773 GCF_037083805.1 Roseovarius sp. D0-M9
CGGACAGGTGCAGGATATTCTGTTTGACGGTCAGGAAGACACCCGGCGGTATGACGTGCAGATGCCCCTTGCGCAGCGCCATGCCGTCGACCGCCTGAACGACCTTGAGATCGGTATGACCCTCCAGCAGGTCGATCACCATGCTCTCATGCGTCGGGTCGAGGTGCAGGATCAGGATGAACGCCGCGGGCGTATCACCAGGGATCTTCTTCATCAGGGCGCGGCACGCCTCCAGTCCGCCAGCAGAGGCACCAACGGCGATGACGGGCAGAGGTTTGTGCGCTTCATCTTTTGAAATGGTCTGTTCCAATGCAGATTGGTGGGTTTTCGGGTGCTGAAGTTAGTGAATTTGCAAGTTACAGTCAGACGTTCGGCACCATACCACGCTTAGGTTCACCCGTAGCAAATATCCAAGCGACCGAACAGATTAATTGGCAGATTGCCGGCGCTGTTGCATAAATTACTCCTGAAGCATGACAGCTTCTTTCCCCACTTGAGTCATCAAACGCAGATGACCTCGGCAGCGCCGTGAGCTGAGAAGTGGTTAATGAGAGCGATGCGGATGTGGATTTCGGTGGCTTAACGGAGGGGAATCTCGAACAGCACTTTGATCCACAGGCAAAATTGGATGGCGTCATCGGAAAAGACCGGCAGCCGTCCCCGATGTCCTGCACCTAGCACCAACCAGATCATATATCTATCGATCCAGACCAGCAGCTCCTTATCGACCCAGATCAACAGCACTCCCGGCTTCGTTAATGAGGAACTGCAGCTGAATCAGTTCGTCGTCGATACCAGACGGGAGGTGGGCTGCTCATATAACTCCTGTAACAGCATGGAGTCGCGAAGTGAATCCTACTTGGCCGGAGTTCTGCAACAACGCCAATCGGGGCATCCAGGATCAAAATCTGGCGAACCCATTAAGCTCAACCCACCGAGTGCGGCTATGAGCACAGCTTTCGCGAAGACCTTTCCAAAAGCTCGCCTAAGTCAATTTAATACTTTCAGTGTAATCGTTCGAGTTCAAGACGATACGCATCGTAAAGCCGAGCATGACAAACCCATGCTCGGCTTTACCTTTAGTTCTTGGCAGATATGTCGTATCCAAACCATTTTTCGGACATAGCAGCAACGGTGCCATCCGAAAGCATACCTTCTATAGCCTCATTCATACGGCCCTGAAGCTCATCACTGTCCTTGCTCAGGGCGACCGCCTGACCTTGACCAAACTCCGGGAAGTCAGCGCTGCTCAAAAGCGGTCCGACATATTTCAGCTCGTCTTTGTAGTCACCATTGACGAAAGTTTCCCAAGCTGAGCGTTCCATCAACCCGGCATCAATACGTCCGGCAATCAGGTCATTCACTACTTGGTCAGGCCGATCATAGACGCGGACCTCCGAGTCCCCAAAATGTGCGCGCACCACCTGTTCGTGCGTGGAGCCAACCTGAACGCCAAAGGTCTTACCTGACATCGCGTCGACCAGCGACTCGGGGCCGTCGATCTCGCCAAAGTTGGATGTGGAGTTTGCAACAATGTTGTTTGGGGCGTCCGCGTAGGCGACGGTAAAATCTACCATCTGCGAACGCTCTTCGTTGATTGAAATACCTGAGATCACAGCATCGAATTTGCCAACCTGAAGGCCCGGCAACAATCCATCGAATGTCTGGTTATTCCAAGTGCAATCGGCATCGATCCTTTTGCAAAGCTCATCACCAAAATCACGGTCGAAACCAACGATTTCGTTGTCCGAATTGACCGATTCCCAGGGCGGATAGTCCGCACTCGTGCCAATACGCAGCTCTTCCGCCATGGCTCCGCTGCATGTCAGTAGGCCTATGGAAACCATCACCGAAAATTTCATTTGTACACTCCCTGTTTCATTATCGCCCCGGAAGACGCTCGTCTCTACGACGGTCGTTTTGAGGCATTGGGAGCTAGCTTAGCAACCTTGCGCACCTACGAAAAATATGAAATTTACGGACTTACATCGTAATTTCCGATGCAAAACTTCTGGATCAAAGGGCTTCCATTGAAACGTCTGCAGGATATTGACCTAAAATTGCTGCGGGTGTTTCGCGCAATAATAGATGCGGGTGGCATCGCCGGTGCACAGGCCACGTTGAACTGTTCGCAGTCCACGCTCTCCACCCAATTAGCTGACTTGGAGAAGCGGCTGGGCTTTCGTGTGTGCCACCGCGGTCGTGGCGGATTTTCCCTGACAGAGGAAGGTAAAAAGCTGGCCGATGCGATGGGAGACTTGTTTTCGGCTGCTGATCAATTCCAGAACGCGATTGCAACGATCTCAGGGGAGATGCGAGGCGTGCTGCGGATTGGTATCATGGATTCCATGCTATCTAATTCGGTCTGGCCTTTGCCGCAGGTTTTGGGGCGGTTCTCTGAACGGGCACAGGATACATATGTTGATCTTTCACTAGTATCGCCGATCACGATGGAAACGCTGCTACTGGATGGTCAGCGAGATGCTGTGATCGGACCCTTTTCGGTTAAACGTGCCGGGCTCGAGTACATCCCTCTGTTTCAGGAGCGATCATCGCTTTACGCGGAAAAGCACCATCCCTTAGCGCTTGTTCGTAATATTGGCTTTGAAGAATTGCGCGATTACGCTCTGATCGTAACGCCAGGAGATCTGCAAAGGTTTCCCTTCATTCGTCAAAAGAAGAAAGGTTCCACCGAGGCTGAAGGCGAGCAGGTCTATTCATCAGCGACAGTCGATCAGACAGAAACGCACGCCGTGCTGATTAAGTCGGGCCGCTATGTCGGCTTCCTTCCAGACTTCTATGGCAGCACCGTCGAAGGCCTCGCTGCGCTCCACACCAAAGCTGAGCTTCGGTATCACTCGCCGATTTATCTCGCCTACCGAAAAAACTCCAACCTAAACATAATATTGCGCGCCTTCATCAAGCGCGCGGTGGAACAAAAGTTGCTGGATGGTCCACAACTGCGATCCGGTGCCGTTGCGCCCCTGTCCACCTAATAGGGTAATTACATCGGAAATTTCGATATTTGTGCCGTATATTTCTGATGTTTCCATTCGAAGCGCTTGGCTAAGTTTTGAGATCGCGAGCCCGTTCGAAGTGAGCAAGGGGAAGAAGACATGTTCGACGTGATTGCGCCCTATGCCGGGCAGCTACTGATGGGATTGATGCTGACGCTCAAGGTGGCGCTAGGCAGCTTCGTCATTGGACTGACCTTGGCGGTTATTGCGACACCCCTGACGCAATCCTCGCGCAACCCGTTTCGGTTTATACTGAATATTTATGTCACCGTAATTCGCGGTATCCCCGAGCTTTTGGTGATTTTCCTGATCTTCTACGGCGGCACTGTCGTGCTAACCGAGCTAACGGGCAGTTACTTTGAGGTGGACGCCCTGAGTGCAGGAATTGCCGCACTGGCGGCAGTTTCCTTCGCGTATTTTGTCGAAATTCTGCGCGCTGCGCTGCAGGGCATTCCTAAGGGTCAACGTGAAGCTGCCTTGGTATTAGGCCTATCTTCAAGCCAACTATTTACCCGTGTCATCCTCCCACAGATGTTCCAGCGCGCGCTGCCAGGAATCGGCAATCAGTGGCTCATCGTTTTGAAGGAGAGCGCTCTCGTTTCGATTATCGGCTTGGAGGAATTGATGCGCAAATCTGTGATTGCCGCCGGAGCGACACACCACCCGCTCACATTTTATCTCAGCGCAGCCTGCCTCTACGTAGCGGTAACGGCCGTTTCATCTTCCGCCTTCGGAGTCGCAGAGCGACGACTGAACCCGGCCGCACGATAGGAAATCAACATGTCCTACGATCTCTTCCTGGCCGCAATTCCTGTCATTCTTGAAGGGCTGCGTCTTACAGTAATTATCACGATCTCGGCTTTTCTGCTGGGCCAGGTAGCCGCTCTACCGTTGGCCTTAGCTGCCGCGTCTCGTTACAGGGCTCTGGCGTGGCCTTCGCAGTTCTACATCTTCTTCGTTCGTGGCAGCCCGATGCTGGTTCAGCTTTTCATTATCTACTATGGCCTTGGTAGTTTGGAAGTGGTGCGAAACAGCGTTCTTTGGCCCATCCTGAAAGAACCGGTCGGCTGCGCCATTCTGGCGGTTGGTCTCAATTCGGCAGCCTATATGGGTGCGCTTGTGCGCGGCGCTATAACGCAAATTCCCCCTGGCCAGAACGAGGCAGCGTGCATCCTAGGCTTGAACCGCTGGCAGGCCTTGACGCGCGTGATCTTGCCCCAGGCATACCGCGATGTTCTGCCCGTACTAGGCAACGAAATTACGCTGGTGATGAAGGCCAGCTCGCTCGCCTCGGCGGTGACCGTGGTCGAGATGACGGGCGCCGCACGCGTCATGGTCTCGCGAACCTTCGCTCCGTTCGAAGTATTCACTGTCGCCGGGGCGTTCTACTTGGCGCTAGGGCTGGTGTTCGCGTGGTTTTTCCGCCTCATCGAGCGCCGCACCGCCATCCCCGGCCTCTCTGGCCGGCAATCTTGAAACAATAGTCCGAAGAAGGCAGAGCCTGTGACCGAAAAAGATGCCATATCTGTGAGCGGCCTGGAGAAATCCTATGGTCAAGTAAAGGTTATTGACGGGATGAGCCTGTCAGTCCGTCCTGGCGAGAAAGTCGTGATCTGCGGCCCTTCAGGCTCAGGTAAGTCAACATTTATCCGCTGCATTTGCGGGCTCGAAACGCGCAGCGCAGGAAATATTCAGGTCGCCGGACACGATCTTCGGCTCGATTGCCGCAATATCCGTGATTTTGGTGGCGATGTCGGAATGGTATTTCAGCACTTTAACCTGTTCCCGCATCTAACCGCGTTAGAAAATCTCATGCTAGCCCCTCGTCTGGTGCGCGGCCAAAAGCGCACGCAAACGCGTCAAAATGCAATGGAGATGTTGGAGCGCGTCGGTATTGCAGAACGTGCCGAATACTATCCCAACCAATTGTCCGGCGGGCAGCAACAGCGCGTCGCGATTGCCCGTGCGCTCTGCATGCAACCCAAGGTTATGCTGTTTGATGAGCCGACATCAGCACTCGACCCCGAGACGGTGGGTGAAGTTCTGGAAGTCATGAGCGCGCTCGCTCGTGATGGCATGACAATGATCGTGGTTACACACGAAATGAACTTTGCACGCAACGTGGCCGACCGGGTAATCCTGATGGACGCAGGTCGTATCGTCGAAGAGAACGTTCCGGACGCGTTTTTTGACCACCCAGAACATCAGCGCACTCGAGAGTTTCTCAAGAAAATCGATCACGAATAACCGATCCGTACGGATTGGAAGACAGGAGACCAATATGACTGACACTCACCCAGCCGCACTTGTACTGGACGCCGCCGCGGTAGATGCACTGCTGCACCGTGTAGATACGCTGGGCGCGATGCGGTCTCTTTTTAGCGAATTAGGTAAAGGGAAGGCCGTTCAGCCGCCGCAGACCTTAACGCTCTTCCCTGAAGATCACGGCGATTTCATCACCTACCTTGGCGCCAGCACTGGGGCCGGCGTTTTTGGTGCCAAGCTCTCGCCTTATTTAGTTCAGCCGGGCAAACCTGTCGTCACAGCTTGGACGATCTTGATGTCGATGGAGACCGGGCAGCCGCTGATGTTGTGCGACTCAGGCGTGCTGACAACCGAACGAACCGCTGGGACTACCGCCCTTGCGCTGGACCATCTTGTTCGCCCCGAGGCGAAGGTGCTGTCTATCATCGGCTCCGGCAATGTGGCGCGGGCGCACCTGCGCCACGTCTTAAATCTGCGCAACTGGGAAGAGGTCCGCGTCTATTCGCCAGGCATTCAGGTAGACACACTCCGGCAGGTGGAGTGGACGGATCTAGACGCCCGGGTGCAGATCGTAGTGGACGCTGAGGCTGCAGGCGATAGCGCGGACGCCGTCATGCTCTGTACGTCCTCCGGTACACCTGTCTTTGATCCATCTGCGTTAGCTGCCGGAGCAGTGGTCACGTCGATCAGCACCAACGTCGCAGACGCTCATGAGATCGCACCCGATTTTCTGTCAATGGCAGAGGTTTATTGCGATTACCGCGCGACTACGCCGCTCGCAGCAGGCGAGATGAAGCTGGCAGCCGCTGCAGGTTGGGATCCCACTGACATCCGTGGTGATTTGGCTGCGCTGGAGGTTGGCGCAGCGCCCGCGCCCTCGGGGGAGAAGCCAGTTTTTTTCCGCTCCATTGGTCTGGGGTTGGAAGATATTTTCATGGCTCGCGCCATTTACGACGCGGCCCGCAGTTAAACCAATAATTAGGAGAATGACATGGACATCAAAGTCTTTGGCGTTGAGATGTGGATGAATGAGTTCGAAAACGACTGTAAATTCAATCTCGCCGAAACTTGCGTCGACTCTATTACTCTAGGCGAGTTGATCGACATGGCAGGCATAGATAACAGCATCTTGGGTGACCTGCGCAAAATGCGGATGGGTTATGGCGCAATTCAAGGCTCAGATCGCCTACGCAATGCGATTGCCGCACTTTATGACCGTCAGGGGCGCGATAATGTACTGACGGCTCATGGCACGATCGGCGCCAACTCGCTCGTTCATCAGACGTTGGTGCGGCGTGGCGATCATGTGATCGCAGTGGTTCCGACCTATCAGCAACATTACTCTATCCCGGATAGCATCGGCGCCGAGGTCGAGCTTCTCCACCTGCGCCCCGAAAACGGCTTTCTGCCGGATCTCGATGAGTTGCGAGCCATGATCCGTCCCGACACCCGCCTAATCGCCGCCACGAACCCCAACAACCCGACTGGCGCACTGATGGACCGGGAGATGCTGCAAGAGATTGCGGATATTGCGCAAGGAAGAGATGCTTGGATCCTCTGCGATGAGGTCTACCGCGGCACCGATCAATCTGGCGACGGCTTTACCGTGTCGATATGTGATCTGTACGACAAAGGAATAAGCACGGCTGGCATGTCCAAGGCATATTCGCTGGCCGGGCTGCGTGTCGGTTGGATCGTGGCCAATCAGGACTTATTGGAAGATGTCATGGTGCATCGTGACTACAACACGATCTCCGTTGGTGGCGTCGATGAATTCTTGTCAGCCATTGCCTTGGAAAATCGTGACAAGATCGTCGAGCGAGCCCATCGCATCACCCGAGAGAATGCGTCGATCCTATCGGATTGGGTTGATGGTGAGCCATTGATCAGCTGGATCCGTCCAAAATCGGGCACAACGGCGTTGGTGAAATATGACTTGCCAATGGCATCACGCGACTTTTGTACGCGACTGTTAGATGAGGAGAGCGTGCTGTTCACCCCTGGCAGCGCGATGGACATGGAAGGATGGCTTCGCATTGGGTATGCCAACCCGACCGATGATCTGCGGGCCGGGCTCAGCCGCGTTTCCGCATTCCTCGCCCGCCACGCGGGAGACAAGAATATGTCATCACGAGAGGCTGTTCACCAGTCGTGAGAGAAAACCGGCACCATTGCGCAGCTCATCGACGGTAATGAATTCATTCGCCTGATGGGCTTGCGTGATGCTGCCGGGCCCGCAAACGACTGTGGAGTAGCCGGCCGTCTGAAAATGCCCCGCCTCGGTTTGATATGAGACCAGATTGTCCGAATTGTCGCCTGTCAGGCGGCGCGCAATCTGTTCCGCCTCACCATTCGGCAGCGGTGCCAAGGACGGCGCAACGTCAATATTACTGATTGTGACGCTGGCGTCGGGGAAATCTGCCTGCATTGTTTTTTCGACTTTCTGCGCCTCGATACGATAGGCGGCAATCCAGTCCTCAGCCGTCTGGGGCGGCACATAGCGAATGTCCGTTTCCATGATACATTCATCAGGTACTGTGTTCAAAGACGTCCCCCCGTGTATCGTGCCAACCTGCAGTGTTGTATGCGCGGGATCGAATCCATTCCGCCCACCTGCCTTTTGTTGTTCGACCATCATTTGCGCTTCATGCCATTCGATCAGAGGCACAGCATGAGCAATCGCAGATACGCCCTGTGAGGGCGCCGAAGAATGGGCCGCTTTGCCTTTGAGCGTCGTCACCATGCCAATACCTCCTTTATGGCCTGTCACGACCTTCATCATCGTTGGCTCTCCTACTATCACGCTGCCTGCGCGCGGATAATTCTGCGCCAACGCCTCGATCAAAGGTAAAGTACCAAGGCACCCCGGCTCTTCATCATATGAAAAGGCCAGCTGGATTGGCCGTGCCAGGGGCGCAGACAGCATCTGTGGAACGGCGGCCAGTGCCAATGCCACAAAGCCCTTCATGTCGCAGGTACCGCGTCCGAAATATTTGCCATTCTCTTCAGTGAGAGCCCACGGGTCGGAGTGCCACGGCTGCCCATCTACAGGCACGACGTCTGTATGCCCCGACAGGATGACACCTCCCTCGGTCCACGGACCGATATGCGCAATCAGACCTTCTTTATCACCAGTCTCATCCGAGAAAATGTGATGATCAACGCCGAGGCCCGCCAGGTACTCAGATATGAATGCAATAAGATCGCGATTGGAGCAGTTGGAAACGGTGGGAAAAGCGATCAACCGGTCCAAGAGTTTCAAGGCGCCTTGAATGTCCGCACTCATTATTTTTCTCCTTCTGCCCGGGCTTTTAAATCATTGTAGATAGTGGCGCGACTGACCCCAACCATTCTCGCCACATAAGCTGCTGCATGACGTTCAGCCAGCGCTCCCGAGGCTTCGAGGTCGCAGATCAGTGCCCGTCGATCACTGCGACTCAAAGAACCGACCCTTACACCTCTAGCGCGGCACCAGTCACTGGCGTAACTATTCAGCCGATCGTGCCAATCGTTTCGAAACAGCGCTGAGGGGCGCTTTTCTTCCACCTTTGCCGGGCAAAACGTTTCGACCGCACGCTGCAAAGCATGCAAATCAGCCTGATCGTGGTTCACGCAGATCACATAGGCTGGCGTGCCGTCGGCGCGGCGCTGAAGGATGCTGATCGAACGCAAGATACTGCCATCCCAATTTACCTTTTCATAAGGGCCGATCACGGGTTGCTCATCGCCCAGATCAATCTCGTGCATGTTCGACGGATCGCCGGGCGTCCGGTGAGACAGAGGATTGGCGATATGCAGGATTCGCTCATCTGTCAGGTCATGAACCACCACCTCAACGCGAGGCCCGAACAGAAGTGCGATCGCATCTGCCGAAGCACAAGCGTTGGCCAAGGTTAGATCAGCACAGGACGTCATCTGTTTGCACGCCTCCCTTGCGTTGACAGGAATTACTAATTTGGATAATTCAGTCCAAACACCGGGTCAATCTTAATTGGCTCCAAGCTGAAAAAGGACACACTGTGATCGATTTAGACAAATCCCAAATTCAGCAACGTTTCCATCTGGATCTGGCGGCCGCGGCAATAAGAAATGCTTACATTGCCTCCGCTCAGAATCAGGTTCAGGCACCTCCGGTAACCTATCTTGGCTTTCAAGATGCCAACGGGGATTGCCATGTAAAGACCGGTCACATCGCAGGAACGGATGCTTTTATTATAAAAGTTGCGACAGGCTTTTATGATAATCCGGCAAAAGGCCTACCCAGCTCGAACGGTCTTAATCTGTTGTTCTCGGCGCTCAATGGCGCACCACTCGCTACGCTCCGTGACGAAGGATGGCTTACGGACATGCGTACCGGGCTGGGAGGAGCGATTGCCACCTGCGCGCTCAGCGTTGACGGATTCGACAAAGTGCTGATCGTTGGCACAGGTTTGCAGTGCCGCCATCAAGCACGTTGCTTGCAAGCATTGACACCCGATCGGCAGCTAAGTTTTACCATCTGGGGGCGCGCCGGTGCAAAAGCGATCGAAGCTTCTGAAGACCTCGTCTCAGACGGCCTCGTGGCGAAGCCGGCCACAGACCTTCACGCGGCATGTCGAGACGCACAAGTTATAATAACCACCACGCCAGCTCAGTCGCCTTTGCTGGAACGCAGCTGGATCACCCCCGGAACGCATATCACAGCCGTCGGCGCCGATAGTCCCGGCAAGCAGGAGCTTGATACGGAACTGATGGCCAATGCGGACTTGCTGATTTGCGATCTTGAAGAGCAGTCATTGGATCATGGCGAGTTTCGCGCCGCCTTTTCTGCCGGCTTAATTTCTGAATCGAACGTTTCGGCATTGGGACATGTTCTATCAGGTGAGAACCCAGGGCGATTGAATTCGACGCAGATAACCATAGCAGATCTCACCGGTCTCGCCGTGCAGGACGCAGCGATTTCCCTTGTGGTGCTCAACGCGAAGCCCACCGGATCGCAAAACTGAACTCAAATTAATGGAACATGCAATGTCGTCACCTTCCGATCTCATCGTCCAGTCTGCCGCGCGCTCGGCTGCAGTACATCGCAAAATTGCGCCGGCGATCTTTCGCACTCCGGTAATTGCATCACGCCTTCCCATGCAAAGCGGAACGCAACTGATCTACAAAACCGAGAATTTCCAACATACTGGATCATTTAAACTGCGTGGAGCATGCGCAAAACTGACGACCGTTCCTCTCGATCGTCCGGTAATTACGGCTTCATCCGGGAACCATGGAATCGCTTGCTCGCTCGCCGCGCAGACCACAGGTCACACGCTGATCGTCGTTTTGCCCGAAACCGTCGTTGCCAAAAAACGTAAGACCATCGAGGGGTTCGGCACACGCGTTGTGATCGCGGGAGCGGACGCGTCGTTGGCCGAATTGCATGCTCAGGAAATGGCTGAGGCAGAAGGATACACTTACATCTCGCCATATAACGATGCTCAGATCATCGCTGGGCAGGGCACCGCCGCTTTGGAACTGCTCGACCAAGCAGACCAGATCGATAACGTGTTCATTTCTATGGGCGGTGGTGGACTGATTTCCGGCATGGGCTCTGTGTTCAAGGAATTTTCACCTCAAACGCGAGTTGTTGGCGTTAGTGCTTCTCACAGTGCTGCGCTGGCAGCATCGATCAAAGCAGGCCGTATCGTGGAAACCGATCATTTGGACACTCTCGCAGATGGTGTTGCGGGAGGTGTGGACGTGGATTCACTTACGCTCCCGATGGCAAGCGAAGTGATCGACGAGATCGTTCATTGTAGTGAGGCGCAGATTGAAGATGCGCTCAAAATTCTTGCCTGGAGCGAGAACATGCTGGTTGAAGGAGCCGCAGCCTTGGCCCTTGCCGCATTCTTGGCCGACACTGAAAAGTACGTGGGGCAAACCTCCGCAGTTCTCCTATGTGGCGGAAACTACGACATCGAGCGAATACGTAGTATCATTTGAAGAATGTTTTTTTACTAATTGATTCTCTCAGATTTCATGTGATCGGCATGCTTAATTTACGTAGTTGCAATAGTCCCAACCTATCACTACCGCCTTCCCGAAGCGCGGCTGGGCGCGCCGGGCTGGTCGACTGTCTATGAATGGAACCGCTGGATCCTGGTCGAACGGGTGGCCGCCGACCCGGATCTTCTGGCGCATCTGGCAGAGTTGTGGCGCGATCACCGCGACAGCCTGACCGGCACGCGCGGTGACTGGTCATTGCGCGTGCAGGCAACGCTTGGCCCTGCGGCGATCTGGTCATGAGGCCCTGCATCAGTGTCACCACCTCGCGCCGGACGGGGTGGCGCGTGTTTCCCGTAGTCGCCCTGAATATCTGGCTTGCAGGCGGCCGGGCGCGACGGTGGGACAGTGGGCGCGAGGCAGACATGACAGCAGTCGACGGGTTGGTCGTGGGTGGCAGGGATGACATCTCGTCCATGCTGTACCAAGGCGAGATGTTGGCCGAAGCCAGGCTTGACCCAAAGCGCGATGCGCTGGAACAGCGTCTTGTTGGTCAGGCGCTGGACCTTGGCAAACCGGTCCTGGGCATTTGCCGGGGCGCACAGATGTTGACCGTGGCGGCAGGGGGCAACCTGCATCAACGCGCCTATGACCATTACGCGGACAGTCGCCACTATCGCACGGTCCTGCCGCGCAAGAATGTAGCGGTGCTGGAAGGCACGGGTCTGGCCTCGATTGCGGTTACGGCACCGATGCGGGTCAATGCGCTGCATTCCTAGGCGGTGGACTTGTTGGGCGCCGGTCTGCGGATCGCGGCGCGCGATGGCGGCGGCATGATCCAGGCCGTCGAGCGCAGCAGCCCGCCCTTCGCGTTGGGTGTGCAATGGAACCCGGAATACCTGATCTATGCCCGCAGACAGTGCGCCCTGTTCCGAGCGCCGGTGGATGCCGCGCGGCATTGATCGCGCGCCCATTTGGCCGCGCTTATGGCCTGCGTGATCACGGCTCTGGTCCCGGCAGCCGATGCCTTTCCGGGGTTTGGTCATCCGGCAGTCATCACCATCGCTTGCGTTCTCATCCTCAGTCAGGGCTTGCAGAATACCGGTGCCGTTGACTGGCTCGCACGTAGTGTCTTGCCGCGTTATGCCGGAAGGGTGACCAGCATGGTCGCGCTGATGGACGCTATTTTCTTGCCATCATAAGAGCGCCGTTTCCAGCCTGGAGACGGTGCGAATTGACAGAACGCCTAGCGGGGTGAAGCCGACCGAAAATTCCGTGTCGTCTCCTGTTGACGAATGGTCAGCGTCTGCCATGTCTCCTGCAATCACAATTTTCCGTAGGTTCGGCAGTCAAGAAACGCTGCCGCCGAAACCGTGGTCTACCCGCAGCGGGCTTTTCTGCTATGTAAGGTGAATGATGGACCGTGTCCGACAGAAAGCAGGCCATGTTGCCGATTGCGTGCCGACGTTTGTTGTCGATTTGACGAGTTTCATAGGCTATGCGGTCCGGCGCTTCTTGGCGGATGGAATGATGCTTGCGGCAGGTGCGCTGACCTATTCGACCCTGCTGGCGCTTGTTCCGCTGATAGTGATCGCTTTCGCGATCCTTTCAGGGTTTGCCACTTTCGATCCCGCGAGAGATCGGATGGAGGCGCTGTTCTTCGACATCTTCGTGCCTGAGTTCGGAGCGGAAGTGCGTGATTACCTTGGCGAATTCTCGAGCAATGCCACCAATCTGACCGTTCTAGGCATCGTCGCCCTAGCGGTCACGGCCGTCATGCTGCTGTGGACCATCGAAGCGACGCTGAACCAGATCTGGCGGATTCAGAAACCGCGCCCGATGAGCGTTCGGGTGCTGACTTACTGGACGGTCCTGACCCTTGGCCCTCTTCTGCTGGGGGCAAGTTTCGTCCTGACAAGCGGCACCTTCTTGACGCTGACACAGTGGGTGCGCGAAGGCATCGGGTCGGAACAGACCGAACAGGCGCTTCCGACCCTCGGGATGCTTTTTGCGCTGACGACACAATCGCTGACCTTCATGCTTCTGTTCAAGGTGGTTCCGGCGCGACCGGTCCGGCTGCGCGACGCGGCGGTCGGCGGCCTTATCGCAGGTGTGGGCGTTCAGGTGCTTCGTTGGGGGTTCGACAGCATTCTGGCGCAGGGTTCGACCTATGAGACGGTGTATGGCGCCGTGGCCATCCTGCCGATCTTTCTTTTCTGGCTCTACCTGACATGGAGCGTCATTATCCTGGGTGCGGTCTTTGCAGCCTCGTTGCCCGATTGGTGGAAGACACGCGACGCAGTCATCGATGAGGCGTCCTCGCCTTCCCGAAAACTGGAGGTAGCGGTGGACATTTTGTCTGTTCTTGCCCGTCAGGCGCGCAATGGCGAGACCGCGACGCAAGGGCAGTTGCAGGACATCACGCCGCTGGACATCCAAGACGAACTTTTCGATCACTTGTGTGCCCAAGGCTACATCCTCATCACCGAGAACGAACGGGTCGGTCTGGTGCGCGACCTTCACATGACGACGGCCGCAGATTTGGCGCGGGATCTGGGCGTGTCACTGGGCGCTGACATGTCTGCCGGGGTGAGATCCGACGCCGGCAGCCGCTCGAGCGCCGGACATCCGGCACATTCCGGCGTCCTGCCAAGCATGCTGCAAGACCTGTATCGCGCGGAAACGACCATTCTCGAACTTTCCTTGCACAACGTGATTTTTTGCCACCAGCGAGATGATCCCGAATTCAGAGCGCCGCAGGCGCAACGCACGGGCACATAGCCGATCTACCGCGGCATGCGACGCACCACCGGGTCCAGCCCCTGGGCCCCCCAGGCCAGGTGACTCCGCATCGTCGCGGGTTCGTCATCTTGTCCGGCACGAAGTCGGCGTTGCGTACGATCACGTCGGAGCGGTCGAAGGTCTCAATTCGGGTGGAGCGGACAGGGCCCCGAAACGCCGTTTTGGCCCCTCAGGACGCCAGATCCGGCGAAATCCATCGCGCCTGCGGCGTGTGCGCCGCTTTCACAGTCCGAATAACCGGTCAACAAGACTGGACTCTACGAGGTCCGCTACGTGCTGGAAGAGGGCCGCCGCACCCTCGCTACGCAGCCCATCGAGGTGACTGAATGCGCCATGGCACGCGCCAGCTATCTGGGGAGCGCACGCGCCATGGCGCTTGGCACCCCGCCACTGGCCTGGTTTTGCGCCGCCACGTGGCCGTTTTGTCTCCGCCGTTGACATCCTGGGGAGGGGTTTTCTGTTTGATTAAGACAAGATCTCTCCCACTCGACCTCGAAGGGACCGCTCCAGTCGCTAATGCGTTCACCCTGAACAACTTCCACAGCACTGATTTTGCTACATAATACTGCATTTTTATTGGGTTTTTGATGCAGGATTTGATATAATTGTGGGGCTTCTTCGCGGTTTGTGTGGGTGTGCGGGTCTCCGGTCAGTTCACGACCACACCAGATGTTGTGTCGTAGGGTGACGCGGGCAGGTGCTTGAGCCGACCGGCGACA
>NZ_JBAPKZ010000052.1:0-14642 GCF_037083805.1 Roseovarius sp. D0-M9
TGTCGCCGGTCGGCTCAAGCACCTGCCCGCGCCACCCTACGACACAACATCTGGTGTGGTCGTGAACTGACCGGAGACCCGCACACCCACACAAACCGCGAAGAAGCCAAAATCATTCATTGCCCGCCGCTTGGCTTATGCTCTCATCGGCTACCGAGATGACCATAAAGTTCAGTCCGTGCAGTTCCATCAATCGTATAGCTACGAAGACTTCGTGCAGGGCTATCGCCCGAATGGGAGCCAAGGGTTTGAGCGGAAGAACGGGTCCTTCTACGAATTCTGCAATCGCGCCATAAACGATCCGGATGGCACCTACGTCTTCATCATCGACGAGATCAATAGGGGCAATTTATCGAAGATTTTTGGTGAGCTGATGCTTCTCGTTGAACCAGATAAACGAGATGTGAAGTGGGCCACAAAATTAGCGTATGCCACCGAGCAGGAGCCGAACTTTTATGTGCCTGCGAACGTTTATATTCTCGGAATGATGAACACAGCCGACCGTTCGCTCTCCCTGGTGGACTATGCACTTCGCCGGCGTTTTGCATTTGTTGCCATGGAGCCTCTCTATGGCGCGCCAAAGTATAGATCACACTTGCAACGCTACGGGCTCCCGGAAGATATGATCAATAAGATCACCAATGGGATGGGTGAGCTCAATCAAGACATCGAAAGCGATCGCGTCAACCTGGGACCTGGCTTCCGGATCGGGCATAGTTTCTTTACGCCAACCACGACCGTTGTTGACCCTGAACTGTGGTTCCGGCGGGTAGTTGAAACCGAAATCTATCCGCTTCTCGAAGAATATTGGTTCGATGCACCTGAAAATGCGGATCAATGGCGCGACCGGCTCTTAGGCTGATGCGGTGACAATTCCTGTTCGTAACATCTACTACCTTCTGCTTTACGCTTGGGGGCATTTCAAGGGTGGTGGGGTCACAGCGGTGGGAACTGACGATAGCCCCGACCTGCCGCACTTGCTAGCCAAAGTACTGAACGAGGGAACTCACCGGTTGCTTAGGCGCGGTCTTGACCGAGGATATGTTGAGATTACGGAGGAAACACGCTCGCCTCGCGGAAAACTGAGGATCGACGTTATGACCAAGCGGCAAACGATGCTACGCGGTTTTGCCGTATGCGATCTTGATGAATTAACGCCGGATGTTCTGCATAACCAGATACTGAAGGCAACTCTGATTTCTCTGGCTAGCTGCACGGAGATTAAGAAGGATCTCAGGCATGAGCTAAAGACGTCGGCACGACGCATGGCCGGTGTGTCTTCGATCAGGCTCTCGGCGAGCGTGTTCAGACGAGTTCAGCTCTCGAGGAACACGTCACAATATGGGTTTCTAATGCGGGTGTCTGAGCTGGTCTTCCATGCGTTACTCCCGGATGAGCAGGGGAGTGGGTCAAGGTTTCAGAACATCCTCGACGATGAAACTCGAATGCCTGCGCTCTTCGAGGATTTTCTGCGCAACTTTTATCGATCGGAGCTCGCTGGATACTCAGCAAACGCGGAGAACATGACTTGGCGTGCGGAAGCTGCAGATGAAGCTGATCTAGCCTTCCTGCCGATTATGAAAACCGACATCACGCTCCGGTCTGGTCACCGCACGATTGTGGCTGACGCTAAGTATTATAAAAAGATCCTCTCAGGCGGGAGGTATGATCCGAAGGTGCGACCTGATCACCTCTATCAGCTTTCAACATACCTTGCTCATGTCCGAGCCAATGAGCCAGAGCGAGTGCTCTCAGGCCTTTTGATCTACCCATCAAGCGGTAAATCGATAAGGCTGAGATACCGGTTGCTTGATACGGCCGTGACAGTGGCAACTGTCAACCTGAGTGCGGAATGGGGTGAAATCCATGAAGAGCTAATCTCTCTCATAGAGGGCTTTGAAATGGCAGCGTAAGTGCTGTCAGAAACATCGATGGTCAATCTGAAAGTGCCTAGATGAAGCTGTGACCTGCCCTCTTGGAGGATCAATCCTTAAACGCGCCAAAGCGGTCCTGAAGAGCGTGCATCTGCTCTAGTCTCGTCGAAACGCTATCGCCAAGTTGCGCGGTGAGGTCGTTCAGCAGCAGTGTGCTAAGGCAGGAATAGGGCACATGCGAATCCCAGAACAGATGCGAGTCGGTGCGTAGGGGAAAAACCATATCCGTATGGTCGCGTGCCCAGATGCAGTGCGTGTCGCAGATGATGATCAGCGGAATTTCCGCTTCTTCGGCGGCGGCTGCAAGGTTCAGGCTGGCCTGAGTGTAGCGCCGCATCTCAAAGAGTACGACACAATGCGTGCTTGTCTGATCTCCCAGTATGGCGCCAAAAATGCCATCCCTGCCATCCTCGATCCGCACATCGCCCCGCAGGTAGGAGAGGCGTGTGGCAAAGCCCGATGCGATGCCCGCAATGGTCTGAAACCCCGCAACATGGAGCTTTTGCGCAGAGCAAATGGCGTGGATCGCGGCACCCCAGGCCGGGGAGCCACGCAGAGAATAGGCGCTTTGCAGAGCGGCGACATCCATGTCGAAATTGTCCCAGACATCGCAAGTTCCCTCGGCGCGAATGCGATTCAGCCGGTCTGACACCGTTACCGGAGGCGCCTCCATCTGGCTGAGCAGGTCGGATTTCAGCTCGGGCAAGCCGTTGTATCCCATCGTGCGTAGAAAGCGACCTACGGTCATTTGGCTGACGCCAACATTTTCGGCGATGGATGCGGCGGTCTCGAAGCCCAGACGATCGAAATATGTCAGCATGTAGTTTGCGACCGCCTTTTCCGCGCGGGTCAGCGCCGGGTATTTTGCGCGCAGGCGATCCTGAAGAGGCGGCTGACTCATGAGGGATCTTTCAGGGCGGCGAGGTCCGGCAGGCGGTCGAACCAGGGGCTTTCCGCCTCAATCTGGCCCGCAAGGCGAAAGAGGATATCCTCGCGCCCGAAATCGGCCGAGATCATCACGCCCACCGGAAGCTCGCTCTGCGAAGGCGTCGGGCGGTGCCACCCCAGCGGAACCGACATGCTGGGCGCACCCGTCATGTTGTAGAGCTGCGTGAAAGGCGTGAAGCCGGTCAGCGCGGCGCGGTAGGCGTCCATATCTTCGGTATCGGTGCGCTGCACGCCCAGCTCTGGCGGCAACGTCGCCAGTGTCGGGCTGAGGAGCACGTCAAAGCGCGCGTGCAGATCGGCCATGCGGCGGCTTTGCGCATGGATCTGAAAGAGCGCTTCGGCATAATCCTCGGCGCTCATGTCCCGTGCATCCTCGACGGCGCTCCAGGTCACATTGTCGACCTCCGCTCGCTTTACCTTGCGGCTACGGCGAGCGCCAATGGCGTGGATGCTGCGCGCTACATTGCTGGCCACCAGCACCCAGAGCGCCTTTTGCAGGGGCTCCACCTCGCCGGGCAGGCTGATCTCCTCCACCTCATGTCCAAAAGATGCTAGCAGATGCGCGGCGTCTTTGGCAGCCTTGCGGCAGGGAGGCTCGACTGGCTTGCCGCTCATTGGCGTTACGTGCCAGCCGATGCGCAGGCGGCCGGGGTCCCGCTGAACTTCCTCTGCGTAGGCCCGCGCCCGCTCCGGGGCGCAATAGGGATCTCCCGGCGCCATGCCTTGGGTCGCGTCCATCATCGCGGCGCTGTCCCGCACGGACCGGGTCAGCACATGCGACACCGACAGGCTGCCCCAGCCCTCGCCAACCAGCGGGCCGGACGGGTTGCGCGCGCGCGACGGCTTCATCCCGAAGAGGCCACAGCACGAAGCCGGAATTCGGATCGAGCCGCCCCCATCGCTACCATGCGCCGCCGGGACAATGCCCGCGGCCACCGCGGCTGCTGCCCCGCCAGAGGAGCCGCCGGCGCTGCGCGACAGATCCCAGGGGTTGCGTGTCGCCCCCGTGAGGGAGGTTTCGGTCGACGCGGCAAGTGAGAATTCCGGTGTCGTCGTCTTGCCGAAGATGACCACTCCCGCCGCCTTGTAGCGTGCAACCAGCGTCGAGTCGCTGGACGCAGGCGCACCCTCGGACAAGATCCGTGCGCCATTGGCGGTGACGTGACCGGCAAGCTCGCCGGACGCGTCTTTGAGCAGAAAGGGCACGCCGCGAAACGGGCCCTCGGGCAGGCCAGCATCGATTGCCGCACGGCCATGATCATAGAGCTTTTGCGACAGCGCGTTGATCGCCGGATTGCACGCCTCGGCACGATCGATGGCCGCCTCCAGCAACTCGGTCGGCGAGGCGTCACCGTTTCTTACCAATGCGGCCAAGCCGGTTGCGTCATGCTGTGCGTAATTTTCCATCGCGACGAGCCTTTATTCCATGTTCTAAATATAACTTCAATTGACATAATGGGACTTTTATAACAGACTCGTCAATAAGCTCTGCAAGCAACCATGCAATGAGCGTATCAAACGGGGAAAATCTGACATGAAAACTCTTAATCTGATGGGCGCAACCGCGCTGCTGGCCTTTAGTCCGCTGACTGCCTTGGCGCAGGATACCGTGATGACATGGGGCAAGCCGGCCGAGATCACCGGCTTTGACGTGCATGTCGCGGGCACCGTGGCCTCGTGGGAAATGTACCAGATGGTCTATGAGACGCTGCTGACTACGGACGCCGATCTGGGCCTCTCCGCCGGCCTTGCCGAGGCTTGGGAGCAAACATCGCCTACGACATACACGCTGACCCTGCGCGAAGATGCGGCATTTTC
This sequence comes from Roseovarius sp. D0-M9, assembly GCF_037083805.1. Lineage (NCBI taxonomy): Bacteria > Pseudomonadati > Pseudomonadota > Alphaproteobacteria > Rhodobacterales > Roseobacteraceae > Roseovarius > Roseovarius sp. D0-M9. The sequence continues at coordinate 4,701 of NZ_JBAPKZ010000052.1, forward strand.
CAACGGGCGCCCGATCACGACCGATGACGTCATCGGCAGCCTGGAGCGGATCAAGAACCCCGAAACGGCCAGCTACTGGTCGCCGCAGCTGGGCGATATCGCCCGCATGGAAGCCACGGGCGAGCGCGTCATCGAGGTTGAGTTGGCCAGCCCTCAGGCTACCTTCCTGCCCGCGCTGGCGCATATCACGGCAGCGATCCTGCCGATGAAAGAGCTGAAAGAGGGCAGTTTTGATCCGGCGTCGCAGATGCTTGGCTCGGGCCCCTTCATGGTCGAAGAGCACAAGCAGGACGAAAGCTGGACCTTGGCCCGCAACCCGCATTACTGGCGCGAGGGCTATCCGCTGGCCGATACGCTGGAGGTGCCGATCATCCCCGACGAGAGCGCGCGCATTGCGGCGCTGCGGGACGGGCGCATCGACTTCACCACGTTTGAAAACCCGGACGCGCAGCAGATGCTGGGCACCGCCGCCAACGTCGCCATCGATGTGCAGCAGACGACGAACTACTACCGCCTCGACGTCAACGCGCTGGACGAGGACTCGCCCTTCCATGACAAGCGGATCCGCCAGGCGATGAACCTCGCGCTCGACCGTGACGCGATCAACGATTTCGTCTTTGCTGGCACCTCGGCGCCCGATTACCCAGTGCCCGCCGCCTTCGGCAAGGAGGCGTGCCGCGATCTGGATACTTACGCCATGCCCCGCGACGAGCGTCTGGAAAAAGCGCGCGGCCTTCTGGAGGAGGCGGGCAACACTTCGCCCGAGATCGCGCTGACACTCAGCTCGGCGAACCCCGTCCTGGGGCGCATCGGGCAGGTGGTGCAGCAAAGCCTGGGCGAGGCGGGCTTTGATGTGTCGCTTGATCAGGTGCCGACGGCGGAATATCTGCAAAAGGTCTTCACCGATGGCGATTTCGATTTCTCGGCCTCGTGGCTGGCAGGCTATACAGACCCCGGCATGGTGATCAAGTGGTGGAACCCGGAATTCGCCGTCTGGAATGCCGCCTTCCACGAAAACGTGCCCCAGCTGTCAGAGGCGCTGGACGAGGTGGGCGCGATGCAGGCCGGTGCAGAGCGTGACGCCAAGCTGACCGAAATCTGCGCGATGATCGACGATGGCGCCAATATCCTCGCCCTGGTCGGCAAGTCCGATTATCTCGCTTATCGCGAAGATCAGGTGGACGTAAAGCTGGCCGAGCGGTCCGGCTCGGCGAACACCTATCAATTCATCGCCGAGTTCGATCCCAAGTAAGACCCGCGCGGCGGCGGTCCTTAAGGGCTGCCGTCCCCGCTTGTCCGGAGCTTCAATGCGACTTTTCCTCTACCTATTGCCGCGTCTGGCTGCGATGATCGTGACCCTTTTGGGTGTGTCAATTCTAGTCTTCCTGTCCCTGAGGATGATCCCCGGCGGCTATGCCGATATTCTTTTGGGCCCCTTTGTCACCCCCGCCGCGCGCGAGGCGATCAGTCAGCAATACGGGCTAGATCAACCCCTGGCAGTTCAATACCTGCGCTGGCTTGCCGCGCTTCTTCAAGGGGATTTCGGCGTGTCGATGGTGACCCGCCAGCCGGTGGTCGACGAGTTCATCCGCCGCGCCCCAGTGACGCTTGAACTGGCGCTGATCGCGCTGGGGTTGGCGCTGTCGGTCGGGCTGCCACTGGGTGTCTGGTCGGGCATCCGGCAGGGGGGGCGACGCGGTGTCGATATGGCGCGGCTGGTTGGCGCACTGGGCGCGAGCGTGCCGGATTTTGTGCTAGGCAGCGTGCTCATCTTTGTGTTTTCCGTCTGGTCGCTCTGGTTTCGCGTCGGCGGCTACGTGTCCTTTGGCGAGGATCCGGTTGGTAACATGCAGACGATGCTGCTGCCCGCGCTGACCCTGTCGCTCTTTGGGATCGCGCTGGTCCTGCGCACGACGCGCGACGCGGTGCTGCGGGTGATGACCGAAGGCTACATCACCGCCGCCGTCGCACGGGGCGAGCGGCCCCGCGATATCGTGCGGCTGCATATCCTACGCAATGCGGCCATTCCGGTGGTGACGGTGGTGACCACCTATTTCGGCTTCCTTTTGGGCGGGGCCGTGGTGGTCGAGGTGCTGTTTTCGGTGCCGGGCTTTGGCCACTACATCTTCAACGGCCTGCTCAACCGAGACTACGCAATCGTGCAAGCCGGGGTGCTTTTGGCGGCGGTCGCCTTCGTCGCCATCAACATGCTGGCGGATTTTCTATACGCGGTGATTGACCCGCGGGTGGGGGCGGACGGATGAAAGCTGCTTTTCACTGGATGGTGCGGATCTGGCGCACCGATTTCCTGTCGGCCTTCGGGCTGACGGTGCTGGGGCTGCTGATCTTCTTGGGCATCTTTGGCCAATGGCTGCCCCTGGGTGATCCCACGCGCATCGCCGCCGGCCCACGCCTTGGGCCGCCATCGCTCGACTTTCCCTTCGGTACGGACGAGCTGGGGCGGTCCTTCCTGCCGCGCGTCGTGCAGGGCATCCGCGCGACCTTTCTGCTCTCGGCCATCGCGGTCCTGATCTCGGCCGTCATCGGCACGGCGCTGGGCATGGCGGCGGGGTATTTCGGCCGTTTCACGGATATCGCCGTGGCGCGCGGGGCAGATATCCTTTTTGCCTTTCCCGCGCTGTTGGTCGGCCTTCTAGTCGCCGCGGTGCTCGGGCCGGGGCAATTCTCAGCCATATCGGTCATCTCCATCGCGACCCTGCCTCTACTGATCCGGGTGGTCCGCTCCGTTACGCTCAGCGTCGCGGGGCGCGGGTTCGTCATCGCGGCGCGTGTGGCAGGGGCCTCATGGCCGCGTATCCTCGTGGTGCATATCTTGCCCAACGTGATGGGTGCCGTCATGGTGCAGCTGACCTATGCGCTGTCGATCGGTATGATCATCGAAAGTGCGCTTAGCTTTCTGGGCCTCGGTGTGCAGCCGCCCGAGGCATCGCTCGGCTCTCTCTTGCGACAGGGCAGCGCGTATCTGACGATCGCGCCGTGGATGGTGCTATCCTCGGGTGCGGTGCTGTCGCTGGCGATCATGTCGGTGAACCTTGTCGGCGACGCGGTGCGCGACATGCTGGAGCCGCTGAAGGGCAGGGCACTGACATGAGTGATATTGCAAGAGCTCAGGACGTCATTGTTTCCTACCGCACCACCAACGGCAGCTTGCGTGCGCTCGACGGCGCGGATCTGGCCGTGCGGACGGGCGAGACCTTGGCCGTTGTCGGTGAAAGTGGATCGGGCAAGTCGACACTGGGAATGTCCTTTGGCCGTGTCTTGCCCGGCGAGGCCGTGCATGAGGCGGGCAGGATTGAAGTGGACGGCACCGATGTCTTTGCGACGGATGCCGAGACGCTGCGCGGGCTGCGCCGCGACAAGCTTGGGTTCGTCTTTCAAAATCCCATGACGGCGCTCGACCCAACGATGCGGGTAGGCCGCCAGGTGGCGCGGGCTATGCCGAACCGTGCGGGCGAGAATGATATCGCGGCACTTCTGGAGCGCGCCGAGCTCTCCGACCCTGCCCGCATCATGCGTGCCTATCCACATGAGCTTTCGGGCGGGATGGCGCAACGGGTGGTGATCGCCATTGCCATCGCGCGCGGGCCAAGGCTCTTGATTGCAGATGAGCCGACGGCGTCTCTGGATGCCTCGATCCGTGAAAAGGTGATGGCGACGTTGCGCCGCCTGCGGGACGAGACCGGCGCCAGCCTCCTGGTGCTCAGTCATGATCTGCGGCTGATGGCGCGCCATGCAGACCGCGTAGCCGTGATGTATGGCGGCCGCGTTGTCGAGATCGGTACCAGCGCCGAGGTACTGGAGCGCCCGGCGCACCCCTACACAAACGCGCTTCTGGCCGCTGCGTCGGGCAGCGAGCGTCCGGGCGAGCGGCTGGAGCCGATCCCGGGCACACCGCCCACCCTCAGCGGGCGGTGCGAGGCCTGCGCGTTTGCGCCGCGCTGTGCATTCGCTCAGGATAAATGCCACGAGCAGCGTCCCGAGCCGCGCGAGGTCGCGGGCCGCACGGTCATCTGCCACTTTGCCGAGAGTGTTCTGGCGGATGCGCCTGCCAGCAGGGAGGTACCGCAATGAGTGCAGTCATCACGCTGGACAAGGTCGGCGTCACCTTTCGCCGTCGCCTGATCGGTGGCGACGTGGTCGAAGCGGTGCGCGATGTATCGCTGGAGATTGCCGAGGGCGAGACGCTGGGCCTTGTGGGCGAGAGCGGATCGGGCAAGACGACGCTGGGGCGCGTCTGCCTCGGCCTGCTGAAACCGACGGTGGGCGAGATGCGTATGCAGGGCGCGCCGTTTGGCAGGTTGCGGCAACGGCGCGGTCAGCTGTCGGTCGTACTGCAGCACCCCGAATGGGCGCTGAACCCGCGTCTGCGCTGCGGCGCCTCGGTAGGTGAGCCGCTGCGTGTTTTGGGCACGCGCGGTGCCGCCCGGAATCAGGCGGTGGCGAAGATGCTGGAACAGGTCGGGCTGAGCGCAGATTTTGCCGACCGCTATCCCGGCCAGCTTTCGGGCGGTCAGCGTCAGCGCGTGGCCATCGCCCGCGCACTGATCACCGAGCCGCGTTTCATCCTCTTTGACGAGGCCGTGAGCGCGCTCGATGTTTCAGTGCAGACGCAGGTACTGAACCTCATACGCGATCTGCAGGAAGATCACGGGTTTGCCGCGCTCTTCATCTCGCACGATCTGGCCGCGACACGCTATGTGTCGGACAGGATCGCCGTGATGCTTAAGGGCGAGATTGTCGAGGCCTCACCTGCGCGCGAGTTCTACGGCACCCCGTCGCATCCCTATAGCCGCGCGCTGATGGAGGCGGTAGCATGACGATCATACTCCGCGGGCTGTTGCTGGCGCTCTGCACCTCCGCGGCGCAGGCCAATGACGCCGATGTTGCGCGCACTTGGGACGCGGCGCAGGTCTGGCTGCCTGGCAGGGCAAACGCCACCTCCGTCGATGCGCTTGCCGACGTCGAGCCCCCCCGCGCAGCCTTCCTCTACGCACATGGCTGTGACGGGCTAAGCCGGATCACCACGGTAACGGCGCGGTTTTTGGCGGACGCCGGTCACTTGGTCGTCGCCCCCGACAGCTTCGCGCGCCAAGATAAGCCCGTGAGTTGCAATGCGGCGCAGGCGCGGGGGGGGCTGCACCGCGCGGTGCTAGGCTGGCGGCACGAAGAGATGGGGCATGCATTGGCCCGGCTGCGCGAAACAGAAGTGCTGAAGGGGGTACCGATCATCATTATGGGCCATTCAGAAGGCGGTATCACCGTTGCGACGATGCAAGCGCCGGATGCCGCGATGCGGATCATCGAAGGATGGACCTGCCATGCCGGATGGCCGGAATACCGGGGTCTCAATGCACCCGAAGATCAGCCCGTGCTGGCCCTCGTCGGGCAGGACGACCCGTGGTTCCGCCAGCCGGTGCTGAGCGGCGATTGTGGGGCATTTATGCAGGGCGAGGCGCAGGTGTCTCAGGTCTATTCCTCCCCGGACTACCTTGCGGGCAAGCATTGGCTGAGCACGGACAAGCAGATTCAAGGCGTCATTCTTAATTTCGTCGATGCCCACCTTCCACCTGAGGACAACCGTGAAGAATAAAATCCAGAAAATACTGATGAGCGCGGTTGAGGACGGCTTTGACGCGCAGGTCGATTTGACAGCAGATTTTGTCCGTTTTCCTTCGACCCGAGGCAACGAGGCGACTGCACAGGATTTCATGGCAGCTCAGATGCGTGCGCGGGGATGGGACGTTGACCGTTTTCGTATTGATCTGGATGCGATCCGGCATCTGCCGGGCTTCTCGCCGGTCCATGTCAGCTACGATGACGCCTGGAATGTCGTCGGTACCTACCGGGCGCCGCGACCTGAGGGCCGGTCGCTTATCCTGAACGGGCATATCGACGTCGTGCCACCCGGACCTGCCGGTATGTGGACGCATCCGGCGTTCCATCCGCATCGCTCGGATGGCTGGCTGTACGGGCGCGGTGCTGGAGACATGAAGGCAGGGCTGATCGCGTGCCTGGCCGCGCTTGACGCCATCCATAGGGCCGGATTTCAGCCTGCCGCCGATGTCATCGTGCAAAGCGTGGTCGAGGAGGAATGTACGGGCAACGGTGCGCTGGCCTGCCTCGCCAAGGGGTATCGCGCCGACGCTGTGCTGATCCCCGAGCCGCTGCACGAGTGTCTTATCCGGGCTCAAATCGGTGTTATCTGGTTCAGAATCGAGCTTCAGGGCCTGCCTGTTCATGTCGCTCAGGCGGGCAAGGGGGCTAATGCGATCATCGCCGCTTACAAGGTGATAGAGGCGCTGGGGGCGCTCGAGACGAAATGGAATGTCGCCAAGTCAGAGGATCGGCACTACAAGGATGTGGCGCACCCGATAAACCTCAATATCGGCAAGATTGAGGGCGGCGACTGGGCGTCTTCCGTTCCCGCTTGGTGTGCGTTCGATGCGCGAATATCCATACTTCCGGGCCAGGATCTGAACGATGCCAAGTCCGAGATCGAGCGCATTGTTGCGGAGGCCGCACGCGACGTTCCCTTCCTCGTGAACAATCCGCCCGAGGTTATCTTCAACGGGTTCGAGGCCGAGGGCTATGTATTGAAAGACGCGGAAGTCCCTGTGACTGCACTAGCCCAAGCACATCGCACGGTCTCGGGCCATGATTTGAACGAGGTCGCCTCGACAGCGACGACTGATGCGCGCTTCTTTGGACTTTATGGCAAAATGCCCGCGCTAGTCTATGGCCCCGCCGCAGAACATGTCCACGGCTTCGACGAACGTGTCAACTTGGCCTCCCTACGCAATGTGACCAAAGCAATGACGCTGTTCATCGCGGATTGGTGCGGTCTGCACTCCAAGAATGGCTGAATTTCGCTGGCGCCCTTGAGGCACAAGAGGCTAGCGATACCCATCGCGCTGCGGCCAAGCATCATGATTGCCGTCCCTGACGGGGATAGATTTTTCTCATTCTACCGCAGCTATTAGCCGGTAGAAAACCCATTCAATCGCCGACACTGATCGATATCCATAGGACGGAGCTTTTAGAACGCTGTTCTATGGCTATGTTGTTTTAAATCAATATAGCTTACGGGCCGAATGCGCGACTACGCAGGAGGCCGATAGATAGGGTGAGGAGCGGACCTTGGCTGCAAATGCGCGGCCCTTACCAGACTAGCACGAAAGCAGCCATTTATTGCTCGAAACACCGATTACTCGTCCTGTGCGGCGGTGTCAGCAAAGCGTGTTGGTTCTCTCTTTGTTCTTATGCGCCAGTGAGGTAGGCTGAGGCTTCCGACGCTCAAGGAGATCCGCCATGCCTCGCTTCGATCCGACCGAATTCGACCGCCTGCTTGCCCGGCTGAGCCCGCAGGAACTGCGCCAGGCCGAAGGACTCGTTGCTGATGCGCGCAAGCGTGCCGAGGCCGTCCTGGAGATCGACGCGCGGGCCGATGTCGGTGGCCCGGCGGCGTCCTGCCCGCGCTGTGGGGGTGACGCGCGCACCCGGTGGGGTCGGACCAGAACAGGCGCACAGCGATGGAACTGCTCGGGGTGCGGAGCGACGTGGTCGGGCCGCAGCGGGACCCCGATGGCCCGGGTTCACCGCCCCGACCTGGTGGTCGCGCTGGCGCGTGACATGATCGAGGCGCCGCAGCCGATGTCCTGCCGCCGCGGGGCCGAGGTGCTGGGTACGTCGCGTCACAGCATCTGGCGCTGGCGGATGGCGATCATTGGCGCTCTGAAGCCGGAGCCTGACGCCACTCTTGCTGGCATCGTCGAAGCCGACGAAGCCCACCAACGCGAGAGCCGAAAGGGGTCGAGGGAGTGGGTCAGGCACCGGCGTGACCCCGTGAACCACCCGGTGCCGCCGCGCCTGAGGTGGCGAGCCTATCGGCGTCGGGGCGGTTCGGCGGCAGCGCCTCCGGGGGGCTGGCGGGCCTGGGAGAAAAAGCTCCTCGCGGCAACCGATCGCGCTGGCCACCGGGCCTTCGAGGCCATCGCCGACGCGGGCCAGGCGGCGATCTCCGGTGCCCTGCTGCCCGTGATGGCGCCCGATGCGGTGCTCTGCACGGATGGGTTCGTCACATACGAGCGGATCGCGAAGGACGCGCGCATCCCGCACTTCGCGCTCAACGCCGGGCGGCGAACGAAGCGCACCCCGCGCAGCCACCACATCAACACCGTGAACGCCCTCATCAGCCGCTTTCGCGCCTTCATGCAGCCCTTCTGCGGACCCGCGTCAAAGAACCTTGCAGCCTACGGCCGATGGCATGCCGCTCGAAACAACGCGGACCGCTCCTACCTCGATGCGCTCAGGCTGCTGCTCGCTTCAGGGCCTCGCGCCAACACGGTTTGCTGACACCGCCTCCTGTGCCATTCGGAAAAGGCAGAGATGCACATGACATTTACTCCGTAAAACCGAACCTTGCGAAGCGACGGAACTAGGTTCTATGCAGCAACCCCGNAGATAGGTTTGTATGGGTGTATGAAGAGATAGAAGTCATCTTCTATGACTCTAATATGAATCTACTATCTAACACCAATATCTATGACAGCTAAGTAGATGTTATATATATAGAGTATATATAGTATATATTTTGGGTGTAAAATCCGGAACCAAAATAGCAACGAACAAGCAACGAACAAGCAACGAACAAGCAACGAACAAGCAACGAACAAGCAACGAACAAGCAACGAACAAGCAACGAACAAGGAACGAACAAGGAACGAACAAGGAACGAACAAGGAACGAACAAGGAACGAACAAGGAACGAACAAGGAACTTGTAGTTCGAATCCGAGCGACCTGTCAACCCATTAATTTGGATCAAACCTCAAAAAATTCGATGAATTTGATCGAGCGCTGTATTTTTGCACCATCTATAGCTGGCGTAAAGTTCGACTAAGTTGAATAGAGTGTGGTTAATCTCTCATAGAGCGGCGTAATAGTCTGTCTNCCTGTGCCATTCGGAAAAGGCAGAGATGCACATGACATTTACTCCGTAAAACCGAACCTTGCGAAGCGACGGAACTAGGTTCTATGCAGCAACCCCGGGGGGGATGTGTCGAAGGTTATTTTTTGGGGAAACCTTGACGGCGTGAGGGAAAAAGCGGACTACTCCTAGCTAATTGAGCAGTGAGGGGCGCATGTCTGAAAGAACTCAAAAATTTTCGGAACAATTGGATCGGTTGATTGCGGATGGGTATAAACTGCAAATGGCTATTCAGCATGAGTGTAACCCAGTCGAGTTTGAAGAAAGGTTGAATGAAATCTTCAAGGAGGATAAGGCCAAGGTTAAAGAGTACTTAAAAGAACTCCCAGATTTTAAGGGCGAGTATCAGACGTGGTATTCAGAAGCTCAAGCGGTAATCAAGCAGGTTTTACCTGACCGTCTTTCCGACTTCATTTCGTATTATGAATATCCAAGAGTGAGGAAGGACATTAGCTTCAAGAACTATATGGTCCGTGACTACCTGCAAGGGCTTCAAATTACCCGGTATGATGGCAATGTGACCGTCAGCGGGCGGGCAGCAATTCCTGAGTTTGTCCAACAGCTCAATATTGTAGAGGCTGCCAAGGGTACATTGGAATCGGCCTTGATGGATCTTAAGGCGGTTCTGCAAGCTGATCTCTTCGACTCCGAGATCGACACCGCGAGTGCATTGGCCAAGGCGGGCTATCTACGAGCAGCTGGAGCTATTTGTGGTGTTGTAATCGAAAAGCATCTTGATCACGTACGCGATACCCACAAAATAAAAATCGCAAAAAAGAATCCGGGCATTTCTGACCTTGCCCAACTGCTGCGTTCCTCGAATGTCATTAGAGCGGGTTGCGAGCTTTCTGATTCAGATTCCCACGAGGGTTGATTTGTGATTCCCTGTCTGCATAGCAGATATGGGGGTTTGAGATGGGTAAGCCACATCCTATG
>NZ_JBAPKZ010000053.1:0-14293 GCF_037083805.1 Roseovarius sp. D0-M9
ACAACCTCAGATTACGAAGAAGCGCGGTGGCCGCCAGACCCGGCCGCGCGCTGCGCTACGCCAAGGGCTTCGCGCGCGGCCTCTTACACCACCCGGTGGGGCACTACCCAAGGACGATACGCCGGACAGCGGCGGCTGGATCGAGATCCTCGACAAGGGCGCCTTGCTGACGTTGAGCAGCAAAACCGGGTGGCGCGAGGTCGAGATTGGCCGGGGATCGTCGGACCAGACATGCCCCGTCTACGCATTGGCGCAATGGCTGTATTTCGCAAAGATAGACTTCGGCCCGGTCTTCGTGGGCACGTCGCGGAATGGCAAACGCGCGCTGGAGGCGCGTCTCAACGACAAACATGTCGCGCGGCTGATCAAGAGAACTGTGCTTGATGCCGGCATCCGGGCAGAGCTGCCCGAGAAAGATCGGCTGGCCATGTTTTCCGGTCACTCCTTGCGCGCCGGCTTGGCCAGCAGCGCGGAAGTCGATGAACGCTATGTCCAGAAACAGCTCGGACATGCCTCGGCCGAAATGACTCGCCGATATCAGCGCCGTCGCGACCGATTCCGGGTGAACCTGACTAAGGCTGCTGGACTATGATATGTCATTCCTTGACGCCGCCAGCGCGGCAACATGGTGTGGAAGATCGCTTCGGGAATGCAGGATGTCGACGATGATCACGTCGTCTGGCCGATCCAGAAACACCAGGAAATGCTCCCCTGCCCTCGTGAACCGCAAATCCGCAGCATCATCGACCAAAACAGCACAGTTCCGGCTATGCGCCTGACCGTTCAGGATCGCCTGACAGCGGTCGAGCAGTTCCGTTTCATAAAGTTCGGCCTGCTTGAACCCGAAGTTCGCTATCGTCCACTTGGCAATCTCAACCAGGCTGGCCTCTGCGCGGCGCGTCAGCCGAAAGGAGCGACTCATGAAGACGCGCGTGCTTGTCGAAAGGCCCGCCGGATCGCCTCTTCTCCGCTACCTTCGGCAAACTCGCCCGCCCTGGCTTGCGCCAATCCCTCGAGCAGGCCTTGCCGGATCCCTGCGAACTGAGCTTCTTCCTGTTCGAGCAACCGTAACCCCGCGCGCATTGCTTCACTCACGTTCTGATAGCGCCCGGTTGCCACCAAAGCCTGAACCAACTGGTCCTGGGTTTCGGTCAGAACGACATTGCGTGTTACCATATGACAGGCCTCCTTTGTTGGCAATATATGCCAACGCAGGATTTTGGTCAATGATGTAGACCCTCGCATCGCTGTCTTCAAACGGTCGTTTATTAGCGATACGTAAACTGCAAAAAGACTGTTTTGATGCCCCTGATAGGTTATGCCCGGGTTTCGACCAAGGATCAGACCCCCCTGCCCCAGTCGCAGGCCCTGAAGTCCGCCGGCTGCGCCGAGATCCATGAAGAACAGGCCTCGGGCAGCAATCGTGCGCGGCCAGTCCTCGTGCGGGTGCTGGAGCGCATGGCCAAGGGCGACACGCTGGTCATCGTACGGATCAACCGGCTGGCGCGACCGCTGTCGCATCTACTGGAGGTAATCGAGCGGCTTGAGGCAAAGGGCGCGTTTTTCCGCTCGATCGAGGATCCGATCGACACTGCATCCCCGCAGGGCCAGTTCACGCTGCAGGTGCTGGGCGCCGCGGCTGAGTTCGAGCGTGCCTTGATCCGGGAGCGCACGAAAGCCGGGCTTGCCAGCGCGCGGACCAAGCGCCGTGTTGGCGGGAACCCTGGACTGCGCGCCAAAGACCCTGTCGCGCTGCGCAAGGTGCGGCTGGCACGACGGGACAGCTACATGGAGCGCCTGAACGAGACAGCCCAGGAATGGGTGCCCCATGTGCGCCGCCTTCGGCCCGATATGGCCTGGGAAGATGTGCTACGGATTATCAACAGCCCCCTGCCCGAGGAGCAGCGCTGGACGCAAAACCGCCTGCTGCGCGCTGAGCCTCACTCTGCCATCCAGTGTTCGTCAACTTCGCACCCTTGCACCCACGAACCCCTATCAAACTGACCGTTGGTAAACACCGTTCGTCTTTGAACAAAAGCCCTTCCAAAGCACAAAACATCCGCGGATAGATTCGAAAACGACTCGATTCTCCACCTTTGAACCCAACACAACATATTGTAGGTGAATTCGAACACACCCCCACGTAAGTTGTTTTCTTATTCTTCTCAATTGCTTAGTGGTCGCTCATGAGGTGCCTAAAGAAACCTGTTGCGTGAAACACTACGATTGTGCATTAACTTGTTGTTATATCGTAGTCAAACCGCCGAAGAGCGGGTGGCACTCACAACGAGGACAGAGCACATGATCAATCAGACATAGCCCTAAAACGAGAAAACACTGCCAGTTTGCCGCTGACAGTGCTTCCAGGAAAAGCTGTTAAAAACAACCTTAAGACAGTTCCGTTTTTAGCAGTCAGCCCGAAACCGCACAAGGAAAAACTTGTGTGAACAGGTGAGTTTTGACTGATGACACCAGAAAATCACATGGATTTCTCCGGCGGCTACGTCGCCATTCCCGATGAAATCATGCGCACACCTATGTCAGATGGAGCTTTCCGATTGCTCTGCATACTGTGCTCATATGCCGATAAAAGAACGGGTGAGTGCTTCCCGAGAATGAGCCGCTTGGCAGACGACCAGGGAAAATCGAAGGCCGCCATCTCGGGTTACCTCAGAGAACTTCGAGGTCTTGGCTTGGTCGAGACGAAAGAGCGTTACAAGAGACGCGGCAACTGCATTCTGAACTACCTGATTACCTTTTGGAGCTCTTGGCGGGATCGTCTTCGGGCTCACACTCGTATTGAAAAAACAGACCCTAACAAGGCCGATCAGATTTCAGTTTTGACTGTTCAGGAAGATGAATGCCCCATTCACTCGGATGAACACCATAATAACCAGATTCAAGATAACCAAAATACTACTACCGTGGCGCCTGATCAGAAATCCGATCAGGGCTCTTCTGATCCGATTGTCAGTAGTGTTGTCGATCAGATTCTTGAAAGATGGAAGGGGTTGGTTCGTGGAGCCCCCTACCCTTCTTTTAGCAGCCGACCACCGGTCAAGCTGGTCGAGGAGACCCGCAGCATTGTTCAAAAAATGAAATCACAGGCCCTCATCGATGGCGGGTTTGATGCAGAAGAACAGGTTTCCACAATCGATCTGGCGGAGCTCTGGAAGTCTGTCGGGGTCCCCGTTTCGGAGGAAGAAGCTACTGAGCATGCCCAACTGATCAACACGAAATCAGGACAGCCTAAGGAGACCCTACAACGCCTTGCAGTGTCGATGAGTGAGAGCTGGAAGAGGCACTGGAAGAAGCCCTCGACCGCCAAACAGCTCTCTGAGATGATCGATTATATACGCGTATATACCCCCCCTGGCCCGCAGGTCGTCGTGAAGTATCTGAGTGGAGTCCTGGAACGGTACGATCGATCACAAGCCCAGTTATATACGCGTATATAATTCAGGCCGACCATGCCGGCAGGCGCCAAGTGTTGAGAAAGATCGGCTATAGACGCGTATATAATTTGCGAGACCGACTTCAAGTGTGTAAGCGTTCAAGAAAAGAAAGCAGAAAACATGATTGAGCAGTTCATCAACCAGCTTTCAACGACGATGGAATCCGTCCAGTCGAAGCTCCAGCGCGATCTGACGCTCCGGACGAGAGTGGGGCGCCGCTTCAACATCACTGACCTGGCAACGCTCTTTGGGAAAGAGAAAAGCTACCTGACAAAGCAGATCATGAAGTTCTCGGAAGAGGACCCCGCTTTTCCTGAAGGCGTCAGAGAAGGCAGGGAGCGCACATTCGATCTCGATGAGATCATGCTCATGCGCGCGATTCTGAACTCGAATTCGAGAAAAAAAGACTTCCTCCATTGGCGGAAAACCGGTGATCCCCTGAAGATCGTGACGTTCGGCGCTCAGAAAGGGGGCACCGGGAAGTCCCTGTCTGCTGCTCACTTTGCGCAGTATATCTCTCTTCAGTATGGGCTCCGGGTTGGTGTCGTCGACATGGATCCGCAGGCGACTGCGACCCTATATTTTGCCGACAGCAGCATCGATCTCTTCGCGGCCGACACGCAGACGGTCGCCCATTTTTCCGGTGTTGACAATCCGCCGCTGGCCCGAGAGCTGGCTGCGAAAGGCGAGATCCCTCCCCTACCCTCTCCTGAGCAGCAGAACGATATGTGGCGGCGGACCCCGTGGCCGGGAACGCGGCTGATCCCCGGCAATTCGGATATCCAGAACGGAGACATCAGCCTCTATTTCATGGCGCCCGTGAAGAACCAAGCGGTCTATTCATCTCTCAAAGATGCGATCTCAACCTGGGAAGCCGCATACCCACCAAAAACTCTTCCAGAAGATCTCCTCGGGCCCGACGGGAAGTTTTATACACGCGTATATAATGAGGCTTTGACTGAAACCCTCGACGTCATCGTCATTGACCAGCAGCCCTCCCTGACATTGATGCAGTTGAACGGCCTGATGGCAGCAACCAATGTTGTGATCCCGCAGACCATGAAGGGCTTCGATTTGTCCACGCTGACATCGTATGCACGTTCAATTTCTGAATACGTCGAGCACCTGTCAGAGATCGTCGATGAGGCGCAAATGGCAGAATACTGCCCCGGACCGCATGTCGTGCTGCCGACAATCGTTCAAGAACAGAATGAACGCGATCTCGATCAGCTTGTTGATCTCAGATCAAGGGCTCCAGATCTCTTTCTGCCTGTCTGGTATTCGCGGTCGGATGCGATCTCGAATGCTGCCGAGGAATACAAATCTGTCTACGAATACGACCCGCCGAGAACCAGAAGGGCGTCTGCGAAGGCATTCCTGAAAAATGCGAACGCGGTGAACGATGCCCTGGTCAAACTGGTATGGCAGGGAGAGCTGCCAAGCCGCGGATACGCAGACGAATTCATCAAAGAGAGGTGGAGCTGATGGCTAAGAAAAAGTTGACGATGAAGAATATTGATGAGCTTGAGCAGCAGCCTGCCGCAGACAAAACGCCGGAAATGACGCCTGGAAGGGCAGGGGGGCTCCTGGGACACGCCATGGAGTCTTCTACCAAGATAGCTCTCCGAGAAATCCGAGAAGATGTCGCTGGCGCGATATTGCGGGGGGGGGTGTCACTCGAGATACCAACGGATCAAATTGATGAGAATCCTGAAGTCGGATCAGACCGAGTTGGCGACTGGAAAGATGATCCTGATCTTGAAATCTTGGTCCACAACATTCGGGAACGCGGCCAGCTCCAGCCCATAAGAGTCCGGCCTGCTGACACGGGGTGGCGTCCGAACAAGATTGACGCGTTCAAGATCGATCCGGATGACAGGTTCATCATTCAGTCGGGCCGGCGTCGCCTCGAGGCATGCAAGCGCCTCGGTATCCCGGTTCTGGCGCATCTTGTTGTCGACCTTGAGGATCTGGACCTGGCCGATCTCGAAGAGCGCTACTTCGAGAACACAATGAGAAAGGATCTGTCCGGATTCGAAAGACTGCTTTCCATCGGATCACTCGCGAAGAAGCTTAACGGGATGTCTCAGCAAGAGGTCGCGAAGCGGCTTGGTGTCTCTCAACCCTACGTGTCCGGTGGCCTCAAAGTCGTTGAAAACGAAAACCTGATTGAAGAACGGATAGATACCAGCACGGCGTCGATCCGGGAAATCCTGGCTCTTCTTCCAGATCTGAAATTTCCGGAAGGGCAGGGGGCTTCAAACGGTAATGACAGTGTCTCTGACCCATCCGACAAGGTGAAGCCAGCCCAGGCAAAGCAGATCTCTCTCAGATCCGGTGGCAGCTACCGGATCAAGAGAATCAAATCGGGTATCAGCGTGGCGGTAAAGGGCATCGAGATCACAGATGAAGAAGCGTTCGAAGACGCGCTTTCAGAGCTGCTCGAGCGCCACAGACGGACTCAAGAGTAGACGCTTTCGACGGCCACCGAACGCTCGAAATGTCGCGGGCGCTCGAGCACGCCGCTCTGATGACGAGCTCTAGCAAGCCTCGGTTCGGTTACTTTGGCAAACTAACTAAACGGGATTGCCACCTTGTTTTCGCGTATTTGGCCTAGCTGGCCCGAAGCTACGTATTTGGGCTTTTGGAGGAACAAAGATGGCACACTTCATGGGTCTGACCGTTGCAGATACATAGCGACGTTTTCAGCCGGCATCTTGAAGCCTCGACCGTCGGAGATCCGCTCAGTGCTGATAGGGTATTTTGGTCTGTTAGGGTTGATCCCAACGATCCGGTGAAGGTCTCCACCGGTTTTAAACGTTCGGCGATAATCAGATGGCTCCAGCCCAAAATGCGGTGCGAGCACTTCGAACATGGCTTTGTTCGGCGAATAGATCGCGCCGTTTTCCATCGGAATGCCAACGCGGAAGCCGATGTTGAAGCTATGACGCAGATCGATATCGCTCAATTCGCCGCCTTCGACCGTGAGGCCATGTGTTTCAGCCACGGCAAGGCATGCTTTCATCATATCCCGACACAGGCGGTCGCACAGCTCTGGCGTCAGATTGCGCGGCGGGGAGACTTTGGAACTTGTCTGGACCGACGTCTTTTTTGTGGGGGCCTTTGGTTTGCGTGTGTTCTTTTTCATGACGTGGCCGCCCCGTTGCCGTTATGGTCCGAGGTCACTTGGGCCTTTGCTTTATAGACGGTTCCGCGCGATATCCCCATCTCTCGCGCGATTTCGGTGGGCGAGCAGCCCTCGATTAGCTTCGCCTGAATAGCCTTGAGATCGATTTTGGGTTTGCGCCCGCGATAGACACCACGCTGCTTCGCTACGGCAATGCCTTCGGCCTGGCGCTCCCGGCGCAGGTTGGTTTCGAACTCAGCGAAAACGCCAAGCATATCGAAAAAGGCTTTTCCGGTTGCCGTGGATGTATCCACGGGTTGCTCGGTTGCCGCCAGATGCGCGCCCTTGGATTTCAGATGAGTGACGATAGCCTGCAGATCACTGAGACTGCAGGCCAGCCGGTCAATGCGCGTGACTACCAGCGTTTCTCCTGGATGGATGAAGTCGAGGATCGTCTTGAGCTCGGGTCGTCCCTCCAGGCTGGTCCCACTTTTTTGTTCGGTGCGGACCATGCCGCACCCGGCCGCTTTCAAGGCAGCAATCTGCGCATCGAGGTTCCGTTCGACGGTCGAGGTGCGCGCGTACCCGATTTTGGCCTGATAAGTGCTCATTTTGGGTGTGCCTTTGACATGATCTGTTCATTATCTCGGAACAGGCCCAAAGTGAACAGGAAAATGGCTACTTTCACAGTTCATACGAGACGTCACTATGAGTGCACCCTAAGTATCAAATCTAGCTGTCCATAACCCAACGCGATGTCCGCCGCGTCTTCCGCATCTGCAGTTTCGTAAATTGTTTGGCGATGACATCGTAATGGATATCTTCGTGCTCCCAATCAACATATCCGGTCTCTTTCGCCCATTCATGTTCAGGATGGTTTTCGTCAGCACGCGCCTCCTTGAAAGCTTCGTACATCGGCGGGCCTCCGATATCTTCTGGCGGGGTTGCCCACTCACCGCTCACAAAACGCGGCAATGGTTCATTCAGCACGACTGGGCGCTTTGAGACCAGTTCAATACGATGCGCCCAGTCATCCCCGAAATCATAGGTATAGACCACAGGCGGCACTTTGCTGTTCAGAAAGAAGTCGAGCTTCTTGGTGGTGACCTCCATCACAGGTGGGCCGAACATCGGCTCGCTCCAGAAGTCCTCGCTTTTCATCTGGTATTTCCGGTCACCAATCTCGAAATCCCACAGGTGCATGTCATACCATAGGAAAGCCGCCTGAATGGCATCATGCAAATGTGGCAAGGCCTTGTCAGACCTGATCTCGATTTCACGCCACGGAGCTGGGTCGACATCCTCAAGGGTGATCTTCAATCGTAAGACTTGGGGTTCTTTCTTCGCCATGAGCGCCTCTATGCGGCCAAGGGTCCAAAATCGATCCGCTTATCCAGATCGACCTCGAAGCGGCCATAAGGGTTGATGTGTAGATAGATGAGTGGGGACAGGCCGCGATAGTCCTCAGGGGACAAGCGTGCGATCACATTGGGGTCACGCAGGACGGATTGCACCATTCGCGTGTTCACGTAGACCAATGACGACTGTAACAGGCGCAGCGCATGCGCAGCGGTTTCCTGGTCCCGCACACGGTTGGTGGCAATTTCGCCGCCTTTGCCGAGGAACACAAAGCTATTCGCGCTGTTCCAGTTTTCCACGACGTTCAGCCCTTCGTGAATTTCCCGCCGGAAGGCCTCCGAGCGCAGGTAGCGGCACAGGAATATCGTCTTGATGGCGTGGCCAAGCTCCGCCAGCGCCTTGTAGGTGGGGTGCATCACATCGGAACGCGCAAACCGGCGAAGGATGGCTTCTGTCCCGTGCTGCATGACTGCTGTGTACTTGACCATTTCATCATACTGTCGTTCGATCTCACCCCAATCGATCACGCCTGACAGAATTTGCAACAGATTAGGCAGTTGCCCTCGCATACCCGCACTCGGAAGGGCGAGTTTTTGGCGCGCGATGGCTTTGAGACGTGGCGCAAGCTCAAATCCCAGAAGATGGCAAAAAGCAAAGCCGACAGCGCTTTGTTCGTGGCTGTCTACATACTGCCGCTGGACTTCCATGTCAGCGCAGTGCCGCAAGACACCCTCAATCATGGCGGCCACTTCGGAAGACGATAGCCGACGCATATGCAACTTTCAAAGGAATGTTGGACGGCGGCAACCCACCTGACGACTTCGATACCCTGATAACGGAAGCCGTGGCGGCAACGGAGCGCTTCGAGAAAGGCCTCAAGGCCGCGCCGGGCCGATAGATTTGTCTGGAACAACCTCGAAGGTCGGCGATTTAACACTATTACTAATAGTGTTAAGCCTCTGGGTGCCGTGACCGCCGGATCAGCAGGGCAGGGGGCCTGCTCGGGCTTCCGGGCTTAACAGTCTTCGGGTAAACTGTTCACCATGTCCGAAATGCGCCTCCATGACCCCGCCGGAAACCGGCTTTATCTGAACGCCGAGGAGCGCGCATCCTTCCTCGCTGCGGCCCGGCGCCAGCCCGCCCGCGACCGCACCCTCTGCGAGACCCTGCACTGGACCGGGTGCCGGCCGTCGGAATTGCTGGAGATCACGCCGGGGATGGTAGACCTGTCGGGCGGTACAATCACCATCCGCAGTCTGAAGAAGCGCAAGGATGCCTCCGGCAGCACCAAGGCCGTCTACAGAAGCGTCCCGGTGCCGCCAGACTACCTCGATACGCTGAACACCGCCCATGGAATCCGCGAGGCCCAGAAATCACGCAAGCTGACCAATGCGCCGATCTGGCCGCTCAGCCGGGTCAGCGTCTGGCAGATCGTCAAGCGGATCATGATAGAGGCCGGTCTTCCGGACGCGGCACACAGAAGCCTGAAAGGCTTGCGCCACGGCTTCGGGGTCAATGGCGTTGTGAAGGGCATTCCGTTGCACATTCTGCAAAAGTGGCTGGGCCACGCGCAGCTCAGCACGACCGCGATCTATGTGGATGCTGTGGGCAAAGAAGAGCAGGACTTAGCAGCCAGGATGTGGGACAGAACGATCAAATAACAGATCGAACCACCTATATTAGGTGAGTAGAGCCTGATTTTACGTTGTTTGTGGAATAACTGCCACAAATGCTCCCCCCTCAACCCCATGTGCCCTATCGATGGTATTCTAAAGTTTCTTGTTGATGCGTGCGAGTAAGTTCTTCGATGCTCTGAAAGCGGCGACCTGTTTGGCGTCAACTTTGACTGTATCACCTGTTCTGGGGTTTCGTCCAAGACGAGGCTCGCGTTGCTTGGTTAGAAATACACCAAAACCCCGAAGCTCAACTCTGCCGCCACGGCTTATTGTGTCGGTAACTTCGTCGAATATCGCATCAATCACTGCCGTGACATCTACTTGCTTGAGATGCGGGTTTTCAGCAGCGAGTTTCGCAATCAGCTCTGATCTGACCATTCGAAAGCCTCCATGCTGTTTCTTATTGAAAGAAAACATGAATCATTCAACTCAGCAAGTGGGGGCATTCCCTGCCAGAAGCGGATCGACCACCTCCGGATGATGGCAGGATAACGCGACTAAGATTCCGGTGGCGGGTTGAGCCTACGTGACCTGCTGAACGCGCTTAGCGATTTCGGGAGTGGTCAGTATATCATCGAAAACTGGGGGTATGCCCATGCCAACGCCGCGGCCTATGATGTCGTTGATGCCGAACCGCTGGCGGCTTACGGCTTTGACGACGTGCAGAAATTCTTTGAAGGTAGCTTGTTCTTTGATGCGGTTGAAGCTGTATTGGACGCCAAGATGCTACGCGAAATTAAGCGGATCAAATCCGGTTTCTAGAAAGACGCTTTGGCAGGGGCTGTAACGCGGCCCCTGCCGCAACATAACGGATAGGATAGTACGTATATGACGATGACCAACAAATACGCGCGTCTGTTTGAGCCGGTGAAGATCGGCCCAGTAACGGCTCGCAATCGCTTTTATCAGGTCCCTCATTGCAATGGCATGGGGCACTTGCGGCCCAAAGCCGAGGCCGCAATGCGCGCGATGAAGGCCGAAGGTGGCTGGGCAGTCGTTAGCAATCAGGAAACCGAAATTCACCCGTCTTCTGATTTATCTCCCGCGGCCGAAGGACGGCTGTGGGATGCGCGTGATATCCCTGCTCTGCGGCTGATGACCGACGCCGTTCATGGCAAAGGGGCACTGGCCGCGGTAGAATTGGTACACAACGGCAACCACGCGCCCAACCTTCTGACCCGCGCACCGCTACTTGCGCCGTCAGATATGTCCATCGATAGCATCCAGCCGAAACAAGCCCGCGCGATGGACAAGACCGACATTCGCAATTTTCGCAAATGGCATCGAGACGCCGCTTTGCGCGCCCGCGATGCGGGATTTGATATCGTCTATGTTTACGCCGGTCACCGGATGACGCTAACCCAGCACTTCCTGCTGCCACAGATGAACAACCGCACCGATGAATACGGTGGCAGTCTGGAAAACCGCGCCCGTTTGATGCGGGAACTTTTGGAAGACACGCATGACGCGGTGGGTGATACCTGCGCCGTAGCACTACGGTTCGCGGTGGATGAAATGATGGGCGTTGACGGCATGCAAGCGCAGGAAGAAGGCCGCGCCGTCGTTGAGATGCTCGCCGAGATCCCCGACCTCTGGGACGTGAATGTTTCCGACTGGTCCAACGATTCCGCGACCACGCGGTTTGAGCCTGATGATGGTTATCAGACCCCCTATGTATCGTTCGTGAAACAGATGACAACCAAACCAATTGTCGCTGTAGGTCGACTGACTTCACCCGATATGATGTTGTCATTGGTCAATAAAGGCATCGTTGATTTTATTGGCGCGGCCCGGCCCTCTATTGCCGATCCGTTTTTGCCCAAGAAGATCGAAGAAGGTCGGATTGATGAAATTCGCGAATGCATTGGCTGCAACATCTGCGTGTCTGCTGACAATCTGGGCGTGCCGATCCGCTGTACGCAAAACCCAACGATGGGCGAAGAATGGCGGCGCGGGTGGCATCCCGAATTAATCGCCACGAAGGGTTGCGAAGATGAAGCTTTGGTGATCGGCGGTGGTCCGGCAGGCTTGGAATGCGCAATGCAATTGTCTCGGCGCGGCTATCAGGTCACTTTGGCGGAGGCGAGCGATGCATTGGGCGGGCGCGTGACAAAGGAGTCTGCGCTGCACGGTTTGGCTGCATGGCAACGCGTGGCCGACAACCGGATTTACAACCTTCAGCAGCCTGCCAATGTGGCCCTGTTTCTCAACAGCAAACTTAGTGCCGCAGACGTTGTGGAACTGACTATCTCCAATGTTTTCATCGCGACCGGTGCGACGTGGCGTCGTGACGGTGTTGGCCGCTCGAACCGCCAACCGCTAAAAATCAACGCGGGCGCTACCGTTCTGACCCCGGATGACATTATGGCAGGTATTGAGCCCCCGAAAGGCCGGATACTGATCTATGATGATGATCAAATCTACATCGCGGGCGTGTTGGCCCAAGAGCTGGCCCACAAGGGCTATGACGTCACTTTTGTGACACCCGCCAGCGTCGTTTCCCCCTGGACCGAAGTTACTCTGGAACAAGTCCGTATTCAGAAAGCCTTGATAGAGCTGGGTGTTGATATCAGAACGGGCCGGCGCCTGAGCGGCCTATCCACGGATTTTTGCGATACCCTTTGTATCTACTCTGATCGCGCGGAAAAACTGCCCACTGACAGTACCATTTTGGTAACCGAACGCACCCGCAACACAGACCTTTATGATCAGCTTTGGGCGGACGCCCCTGCGGGCATTAAGACACTGGAACTGATCGGTGACGCCGCAGCCCCCGGCTTGATCGCTGACGCGGTCTATGCCGGACACATGGCCGCGCGTAACTTTGAGGCTGATCCAAACCTGATAGTTCAGCAGGACTATGCCCGCGAATTAATCGACCTAACACCTTAAGGACCACAACATGACGCACCAACAACCGATCGGATTGGACGCTCTGATTGAATCCTGCACACCGGGTTTTGCGCTGCCACGCAGTTTCTATACACGCGAGGACATCTACCATCACGACATTGGCGCCTATTGGAACAACAGCTGGATATGGGTTGGCCACATCAGTCAGATTGCAGCGTCGGGTGATTACTTTCTGTTTGAATACGGTACGGAATCCGTGATCGTCCTGCGCGATAGTGCCAATGACGTGCGTGCATATCTGAATGTTTGCCGACATCGCGGCAGCCGTGTTTGCGTTGAACATCAGGGCAACGCGCGGGTGTTTTCCTGTCCATATCACGCATGGACCTATGACCTGAATGGGCACCTGCGGGGTGGGCGCGCAATGGGTCCAGATTTTGACCCGACGCAATACGGATTGTTTGAAGCCAAAGTGAGGGTGTTTGAAGGCTTGATTTTCATTTGCACCGGCGAGACCACGCCAGAAATCGACACGGGGTTGGATCAGCTGCGCGCCCTCGCTGCGCCCTTTGGTCTTGGAAACCTAAAGGCTGCGCATTCCGCGTCATACCCCGTGCCCGCAAACTGGAAACTGGCGCTGGAGAATTACATGGAGTGCTATCACTGCGCGCCGTCCCACAAGGAATATTCGCGCAGCCACAGTTTGAAAGATCCGAGCTCGATGACCAATGAACTGGTCGAGGCCATGCAGCAAAAGGGGCGAGAGGCCGGTCTGCCTTCACAAGTGTTGAGCTTACCAGCCGAGGGCCAACAGGGGATGAATTTCTACTATCGCCGCTACCCGCTTTATCCCGGTTATCAGACCGGCAGCAAGTCAGGGGAACCCGTTGCACCTCTGCTGGGGAATCTGACGGGATACGACGGTGGCACAACCGACTTGCAGATCGGCGTCTTGAACAATTTTCTGATCTATTCCGACTATGTCGTTGGCTATAGATTTGTGCCCACTGCGTTACAGAGAACCGATATCCAAGTTGTTTGGTACGTCCGTGGTGATGCTGTTGCCGGGCAGGATTACGATCCCGATACGCTTATCTGGTTGTGGCACGAAACGTCGCTTGATGACGAATGCATCATTCGGATCAATCAGGAAGGTGTCAATTCGCACCACTTCGTACCCGGCCCTCTGGCCGATATGGAATGGGGAATGCAGTCGTTTTACGACAATTACCTAAGTATGATCCGATCAGGGGGCTGACACTCGCTGCGGCTCGGCTTGCAGCATTCATCACCGCTCGGCGATATTTTGCGACGCGATCTCCCTTCACCGAAGGTTTTCTAAGCCGCCGTCGGACTGCTCCCCTCCGACCCGAGGGAGTGTTGCCTTATATCATCTTGCGTCACGCTGAAGGCATCTGTCAGCAGTCCAGCATCGAGGATGAAATTGCCGCTCGTACGTTGGATGGTTGTCATGTCACATGCTTCCAGTAATTTTAAGCTGTTGATACGGTGGCATTTGGTTAGAGGCGCTTAACTCACCTTCATTTTTGGCGTATATTGGGCGCAGTTTGTCGCTGATCTTGGGGTCAGGTTGCGCTATCGCTATCGCAACCCGCACCATCTTGTCGGCCAGTTCACAACCTTCTTCATGCGCCGCTGTGTTCAGAGTGGTCAGTCATTTTGTCATTGGGTTCTTCTTTCCGGTCCGGTGGGTCGCTCTGGAGGAGAACTCGGTGAGAATTCCCTTCCAGATCCTCGAATTGGTCGTTTCGCAGCGCCCAGACGAAGACCCCAAGGCCGATCAGGCCCATTCCGAGCGATAA
>NZ_JBAPKZ010000054.1:0-14224 GCF_037083805.1 Roseovarius sp. D0-M9
ACGCGCCATTTGCGCATCTGTCAGCCAGAAAAGATCAGACATATCACCGCTCCATTTTCGGACGGTGAATCACGCCGCTAGAATGAAATCAATGGGTCCAGAGCCTAGCTCATACTAACCATGTCTTAACCTGCAGAAGGTCACCCTTGGCAAACTTTAGATCGCAAAACGTGACAAAGTGCTCACATTACTGGAGAGATCGAGATCAGGCTCTGCCTTGTATCCCGAACTCTGGGGAAAAGACGAAATGATGCGCGACACAGGATCAAGTTCAAATGGTTGAAGCAAAGCAGAGAGTAGCCGTCGTTACCGGTGGTCTGGCCGGGATCGGATTGGCCATCTCACAGGCATTGCTGGCGGCGGGCCTGAGGGTTGTGATCGGCACGCGCAGTGGCGGTGGCGCTAAGGCGCGCTCCGCCGTTGAGCAGAACCTCGGGGCGGATGCCAGTATCTATCCTCTGGATGTGCGTGATGAGGCATCTGTCACAGCCTTCTTTGAGGCCGTCACCCAAGATATCGGCGAGGTTGATATTCTGGTCAACTCCGCGGGGGTCACTGCGCATGAGACGGTAAGCGGGCATAGTCTGTCATCGTGGCAAGATGTGCTTGAAACCAACCTCACGGGGCCATTCTTGACAATCCGGGCTTGCCTGCCCGGCATGAAGGCGCGCGGGTGGGGCCGGATCGTCAACCTTGCCTCAACGGCTGCACGCACTGCTGTCGCGGATCATCCGGCTTACTGCGCGTCCAAGGCAGGTCTGCTTGGCCTCAGCCGTGCCGTAGCTCTTGAAGGTGCGCCATGTGGCGTCTCATGCGTTACTGTTAGCCCAACATGGGTCGAGACTGATATGCTCCGCCAGAGCGCTGCGATCATGGCAAATAAGAGCGGACGAAGCTATGACGCCGAGATAGCCGCACTGGCAGCAGTAAACCCACAAAACCGTTTGGTCCAGCCACAGGAAGTCGCAGCTCTCGTGGCATTTTTGTGCTCTGATGCCGCCCCGGCGCTGACCATGGAAGATATCTCGGTCAATGCCGGCGCCCATTGGTAAGCGAGACCGATCTGCAACCAGCGCTACACCCCTTCATACCTGCCCGTGTCACAAGGCGATCTGTCTTTCCGTAGTTTCGCTTCAGGCTTTTCAGAGGGTGCGGGGGCGTGAACAACCTCGGTCAAGTAAGTTTTTGCATGGTTCCCTTGCCTCCAAAACGTGT
Organism: Roseovarius sp. D0-M9; assembly: GCF_037083805.1. Classification (NCBI taxonomy): domain Bacteria; kingdom Pseudomonadati; phylum Pseudomonadota; class Alphaproteobacteria; order Rhodobacterales; family Roseobacteraceae; genus Roseovarius; species Roseovarius sp. D0-M9. Next base: position 1,216 of record NZ_JBAPKZ010000054.1, read on the forward strand.
GATGAGGGTCGGTGAGATCTGCACTGTGCAGTGAGGTGGTCCGTCAGCTTGCTTTGGTAGGGTGAACCTGATTGGATCGAAACACCAGATGATCGGAGTTTCGTCCATGCCTAAAAAGCCAGAACTGTTCACCATACCCGCGCGCAAGGGGCGGGCGGTTCGTCTCAGTGCGGGCGAGGCCATCCAGATCATCAACACGCATGGCGCACAGGTTGTCGATACATGGGCTTTCAACGCAGAGGATCCGACAGAGCATCTGTCGAACGAACACATGCGCGCCACACTGGGAAAGCTGTGGCCCAGTCAGGGCGACCCTTTGATTACAAACCGTCGCCGCCCGATCATGGTTCTGGAAGAGGACACATCACCCGGTCAGCATGATACATTGATCGCTGCCTGCGACGACTACAGATATGGGCTGTTGGGGTGCGAAGAGTATCACGACAACTGCACCGATAACCTCCATGCCGCCATGCGTCGCATTGGTGTGGCTCTGATGGAATGCCCCAGCCCACTGAACTTGTGGATGAACATTCCAGTGGCCGCCGACGGCAACACCAGTTGGGGCGAGCCTCTTTCCAAACCAGGTGATTATGTTGTGTTGCGCGCGCAGATGGATTGCATCGTTGCCATGTCGGCCTGCCCGCAGGATATTCTGCCGATTAATGGCGCGGCATGCCATCCAACCGAGGCGCATTATCGCATTCTTCTCAGGAAGGAGTGACAGTCACATGAAGCTTATTCGCACCTGACAGAGGAAGGGCAAGCACTATGCCAAAGGCTATATTGATACCGGAAACTGTTGGTCGGCGGCCGGAGGAGATCATCGCCACGGCATTATCGACAGTCCGGGAGCATCTGGGCATGGACATTGCTTATCTGTCCGAGTTTGTCGATGGGCGAAGCGTGTACCGCGCTGTTGACGCACCAGGGCTGGATCATCTCCTTGCAGTGGACGATAGCCGTGATCTGAACGACGTCTACTGTCAGCATATCCTCGACGGACGCCTTCCCGAACTGATTGCGGACACCAGTGCCGAACCTCTTTGCATGGAAATGCCGATCACTTTCGAGGCTCCAATCGGCAGCCACGTCAGTGTGCCTATCCGGCGCCCCGATGGTAGTCCCTATGGCATGTTCTGTTGCCTGAGTCCTCGAGCGAACCCGACGCTGACACCGCGTGATCTGAGCGTGATGCGAGCTTTCGCCGATCTGGCGGCCGAACAGGTCAACGGCGCGCTGATCGAGCGCGATACGCATGCAGCAAAGGTCGCCGCGATCCGAGCTGTGATAGAGACGCACGCGCTCAGCATCGCGTATCAACCCATCGTCGATCTTTCCACCGGCATGGTTCAGGGATTCGAGGCCCTGAGCCGCTTCAATACTGAGCCTTACCGCACGCCCGATCTGTGGTTCGCCGACGCGGCATCCGTGGGTATGGGTGTCTATCTTGAACTTGCCGCGATCGAATTGGCACTGATGGGCCTGACGGACCTACCCGAACACATCTATCTTTCGCTCAATGCTGGGCCGGACACCATCGCCTCTGGCCGTTTGGGCGAGGTGCTGGAAGGCAAGCCCTTGAATCGGCTTGTGCTCGAAATTACCGAGCACGACCAGATCGATGTGGAGCAACCGTTCCTCGACGAGCTCTTGATCTGGCGTGACCGCGGCATGAATATTGCCATTGATGACGCCGGTGCGGGATACTCGGGTCTACAGCAAATTCTGCGAATTTCCCCAGATATTCTCAAGCTCGACCGTTCACTCGTCACCGGCATCCACGCCGATCCGGCTCGCCGGTCGCTTGGTGCTGCGATGGTGCATTTCGCTGCTGAGACGGGTGCAAGGATCGTCGCGGAGGGCATCGAAACTGCGGAGGAATGCAGCACATTGCAGACCCTTGGAATGCATTGTGGGCAAGGGTGGTATTTCGGTCGCCCCGGTGACCTGACTGCTGCGCTGGCACCGTGCCAACTGCCCAGGTTCGGCGATGGGAGCGGTAGCTGACGTGGCGGACCCTCGTGAGCCCGCTATGATTCTCTTGGCTCGCATCGCCCGCTGTCATGTGGACCTGGTAGGGCACGGCGTCGAGCATGTGCTGCAGGAACTCCCAGGCGGTGCGCCTGTCGGCTTTCTCGACGAGTTGGGTTACCGCGGACTTGCTTGTGCGGTTAATGCCAACGAAAGATAGAGCTTGACCTCGACGGTCTGCACCTCGACGAGGTCGATATAAAAATCCGACTTGCGCAAATAAGCGTGCTTGCACTGGACGAAGCCCTGAAAGGCAGTCGCCAATACCCGAACGAGATCTGGACTATCTTAGACAGCACAAATAATGAACGCTGCGGGATGTGCCACATAAGTTATTAACTGAACGGGAACTCTGATATGCTGGGACTGAATCCACGAGATGAACTTGATGACGAAGCAGGACGAATTGAGGCCCTTATTCGCCTCGATGCCGCGACCTCAAGTTCCGAAGCCAGCTTCGATCATATCACTAAGCTGCTTCAAATCGCCCTTGAGATGGAGATGGTCACAATAAGCCTCGTCGGCGTGGACAAGCAGACATTCAAGGCCTGCCAAGGGCTCGACTTGACGGAAAGCCCAAGAGAGATTGCGTTTTGCAATATTGCGATCCGCAGCTACGAGCCACTCATTATCGAGGACACGCATCAGGACGCGCGCGTTAAGAACAATCCACTGGTGACAGGGTCGCTTTTCCTGCGCTCCTACATCGGCGCACCACTGACAACGGCGGACGGATATAACCTTGGTACAATCTGCGCTTTTGACAGTAGACCACGGCGCTTCACGGCGCGCGAGTCCGAGATGATAATCAAATGTGCCGAGCTCGTCGTGAATCAGTTGGAACTGCGCAGCCAGGCCAAACTCGATTTCCTGACTGGCGTTTTGAATCGACGTAGCTTTGCATCCGAACTGGAGCGTGAAATGGCGCGGCTGAAACGGCGTCCGGGAAAGGCTGTCGTCGCTTTCCTCGATATAGATCACTTCAAGCGGGTGAACGACACATTTGGCCACCCAGTTGGTGACATTGTTTTGCGGGAATTTGCTGGCATTGTGGCGAGCCAATGCCGCCAGAACGATCTACTCGCGCGTGTTGGCGGAGAGGAATTTGCGGTATTATTGCCGGACACCGACCTCGAAAGCGCGCAGATTTGGGCAGAGCGCACTCGAAAACAGGTTGCCGAAACCCGGTTCGACGATAACGACGACCTGCGGGTGACGGTGAGTCTTGGTTTGGTTGAGTTCACCGAAAAGCAGACCAGCGCCGACGTTATTACGAGCATGGCGGACCGCACACTTTACCAAGCAAAGCGGCAAGGTCGAAATCGGGTCGTTACGTAGCAATTCAATCCATGTTTCGCCACGTGTAACACAGCTCTCGCTGAGCTGATCCGGGCCCCATTGGTCAGCCAAGAACTCGTGGCACCTCCTCTCGTCGCTTTCTGTACAAGCCATTGATGCTTCCAGCTGCGCGGTTAGCGGCAGGATCCCTCCCAAGAGGAGACGGCGCAGAGTATCGATATCAGATTATGATCTCTAGTCATGTCCGCAAATCGTGTTGCTCGCTTCGGAGGCCCTACTTCATGGAGCTTGTGCCATATTAGAATGCGGTATAATTATACGGTATAAAGCTGGAGCATGATCATATGGCGACTTCGACTAAGCGCAAGACCTCCCTGACGCTTGATATCGAGGCACTTGAGGCTGCAAAGGAACTAGGGATCAACGTCTCCGCAGTGGCTGAGACGGCACTCATTGATGCCGTTGCCGAGTCTCGACGCAAGAAATGGCTTGCTGAGAACGCAAGCGCATTTGCAGCTCAATCGGATTGGCACGAACGCCATGGGCATCCGCTGGCCGACATCATTGCAGCTCCCGGTGGATCTTCATGGATCCCCTGACCCGCTTTGATGTTGCGGAGTACAACGGTATCTCCATGGTCGTTGTCGAAAGCGATCTTCTTCCGCCGGATGCTTCCGTAGTCGTCATTCCGCTTCTCTCTGGCTACCCTGCGGTGCAGCACCTGAATCCTGAGATCCAGCACAACGGCAGGCACTTGATCCTTGCGACACGACTGATTGCGGCTGTGCGACGGTCGAGTTTGAACCGCACTGGGAGTGTTGCGGACCAAGGCGATCTGATCACCCGGGCGGTAGATGTCCTGATGTCGGGCGTATAGCCCAAAGCTATGGGCTACAGTTCCGTAGTGGTTGGTCAGCAACAGCCCAAGCATTGGGCCGCAGCTGGAATTGCTTGCGCCGTTTGTCCAGTGTCCGGACACTCTCGGCGCTGATCGTAAAAGGTCAGTCGGCGCCATGCCGGCCAAGACCGGCTTTACCTGTGCGAGATCACCCGCGCCGTCAGCAGAGCCTCCATGAGAGCAGTTCTCCACATCCAGCACCGCTTACAAGTCGAAGAGAGCGGCCTCGGGGTTGGAGCGCGTCTTTCTTGCGATTGTGCGTATTTAAGCAGCAATCAAGTGATCCCATTTTGGCGGGAAAGTAAGTCCTCTCTCCAGAATTTTACACGCAAGCTCTTTTGTTTCCTTAACGGACAGCGAACGGCGCGCAAGCGGTCCATAGGCTGTGTCTGGATCTTGGTTCGACGATGTTGGGACGAGCCTAGCCAGCGCAATTCTTTGCGAGAGCGATAGCATGCGTCGCGCTTGTTTGCCTGGGTAAAAGCTCTCGGACAGTGCTCCTTCACCCGTCAGAATTTCGTGGCTTTGGAGCAATACATGGTAATATGTGACATCGCGCTTGCCTGACATGATGCGTATTCCGGGTAAGCCGGTTAGTCCCTTGGCGGGAACAAAGACATCTTCGCCCTCCAACAAAGCACCATTTAAAAGCATCCTGTGCTGAGGCGAAACAACCAGATCACGAAGGGGCAAGCCATGTCCGAGAACCCCTGCCTTTATCTGAACGGGTTTTTCACAATCAGGGCTTCCGGGCCAGACACGCCTCGAATGTGAGATCCAAAGGATCGGCATCGGCCCATTGTCGTATGTCTCGACTTCATCTCCGATCTTCAAGCTTTCTACCGCTCGATCTCCATACGGCGTAGCTATGAGGGTCCCTCGACCGAAGCATATTATCCCGGTGGTTGTCGTATCGATGTTCTGTAGGGCGATCGCGCCGTTGCCAAAGGAATCCATCTCGGCTTGCGTAGCGTTTCCATCGGGTAAGAAAAATAGGCGCGCGTTCTCTCCAGCGGATGGATAATCCTGAACGTCAATCAGGAACACGGTTGAGCCTTCGTACTGATCGGGCACTTGGTTCGCACCATTGCGGTTCTGCGCAGGCAGGTCTGCACTGAGCTGGAAGCTGAATTGATAGCTGGCCCCACCGATTGTCACCAACGTATCAGGGTCAACCTCGCCCATGTTGTAATCAAGCAGGATATCTCCATTGTTCTCAGAGGGAACAAAGCTGATTTCAAGAGCCGGATCACCTGTTGGGTTCAAGGCGGGGTTGTTGGCTGATGCATTATCACCACGGGCCCAAAATGTTGTCTCCATCATTTTGATCTCTTGTTAGGATGTTTGAGAGAGCATCGTCCCAAGGGTAAAGTTCGAGAGTGAGGCGGAAACGTGTTCGTTCCGCGTCGAAAGCCTCTGGGTCTGAGCTTTGGTAACGGGTTCGTCCCAGTAAAGCTCTTATTTGCAAGGCAAATGATCCCGCAGAAGCAGGAGATATCGGGCACCGGTGGAGCGCACAAAATCAAGCTGGTTCTTATGCCGCTTCATAGCCGGATTTGCCCGTATTCGAGCGTTCCGGTGGCCGCAAACGAAGCTTGGAGAGCAACCTTGATCTACTGACAAAATCAGGCGATCATGATGTTAAGCTGCAAGCTGGTTGAGTGAGGGATGTTGGTTGAATGCCTATTCAAGGGCGGTCAAGCTTCCAATTGAAGTCAAGTGTCTGTTTTATAGCCTTGGGTTGGCGACATTTATCTGCGTTGGGCTTGCCGCCTTGAAGGTTTTGTTGAGTGTGGGTCAAAAGGTTGAATACAATCACTGACAATTTTTTTCTATCCCACCCTGACCCGATGTGGGTCTACGACTTGGACACGCTCCGCTTTCTGGCTGTGAACAACGCCGCTATCGCCAAATACGGATATTCGCGCGAGGAATTCCTCGCGATGACGATCGCCGATATTCGTCCGGAAGAAGATCGGCCGGCCCTGCATGCAAATGTCGCGGCAGTCGCGAACGGGCGCGACGAGGCGGGGATTTGGCGACACCAATTGAAATCTGGTGAGATCATTTACGTCGACATCACCGGCCACACCATCGATCATGATGGGCGTCGCGCGGAATTGATCGCCGCGCGGGATATCACCGAACATGTCGAATCCGAAAGCGCGCTTGCTCAGGCGAAACGGATGCTCGAAATCGCGGGAACCTCGGCAAAGTTTGGTGCCTGGCAATATGATGCGGCTACCGAACGCTTAGAGTGGTCCACCGAAACGGCCCGGATCCACGATGAACCAGATGGATTTTCACCACAGCTTGCAGATGGCATCGCTTATTACGCCCCAGAGCACCGGGATCATATAGCGACCCTATTTATGAATTGCGTCGATCATGGTCATCCGTTTGATGAGACGCTCCAGCTCATAACTGCCAAAGGGCGCAGGCTCTGGGTGCGTACGACCGGGGAGCCGGACCGTGATGAGACTGGCCAAATTATTGCTGTTCGAGGCTCGTTTCAGGATATCACGGAGTTGATGGCGGCCCAACGAAATGCCAAAGAGCTGGGCCAGCGTCTGGCCGAGACGCTGGAGAACATCGGCGACGCCTTTTTCACACTCGATCAGGACTGGCGGTATACCTATATCAATAACAAGGCCGAAGAATTTATGAGGCGCAAACGGAGTGCGTTAATCGGCTGCCGGGTTGTTGACGCATTCCCCGAACTTGCGGGCAGCGCTGTCGAGATTGAATATGCGCGCGCCTTCGACACCGGAGAAACGGTAAGGTTTGAATATTACTACGCCCGGTTTGACCGCACATTCCGCATCAGCGCCCATCCCATACCGAACGGCTTGGCCGTCTATTTCTCAGACATCACCGAAGAGCTGCGCCAGACCGAAAGGTTGCGGCTGTTGGAAGCTGCCGTCGCGCAGATCAATGATATCGTCATCATCGTAGACGGCGCAAAACGCGATGAATCGGGAAACGCCACGATCACCTACGTAAACGATGCCTTCGAACGCATCACCGGTTATTCGCGTGAAGAAGCGATCGGTCAGACACCCAGGATCTTACAAGGCCCTAAAACACAGCGGCCCGAGCTGGATCGGATCAGGCACGCTATCCAGACCAAGTCACCGGTGCGGGCAGAACTGATCAACTACACAAAGGCCGGTCGGGAATACTGGCTAGAGCTCGATATTGTGCCCTTGTCGAACGACGCGGGGGCGGCAACGCATTTCGTTGCGGTCCAGCGCGATGTCACCGATCGGCGCCGCGCCGAGGAGGCATTGCGCCTCTCCGAAACGCGGTTTCGCCTGATTGCGGAAGCTTCGGGGAACACGGTTTGGGATTGGAATATCGCGGAAGGTGGCTTTTGGTGGAGCGGCGGGATGGCGCGGCAATTCGGACATCATCCCGATCCCGAAGACACGTTTCTGGCCGTCTGGCGGGAGAATCTGCATCCCGACGATGAAAAGAGGATCAATGAATCAACAGATAAACTTCTGGAGGGAGAAATCGACGCAGTTCACGACCGTTATCGTTTCCGCCGGGCCGACGGAAGTTGGGTTGATGTAGAGGATCGTGCTTTTGCGATCCGCGATGACGAAGGGCGTGCCGTCCGGGTTCTGGGCAGCATGTCCGATATTTCGGACCAGCTGCAAATGGAGGAGCGGCTGCGGCAATCACAGAAACTGGAAGCGGTAGGGCAACTGACTGGCGGCGTCGCCCATGATTTCAACAATCTGCTGACAATCATCATTGGCAATACAGAGCTGATTCAAAGCAATCTCGATGAGGGTGATCCGTTGCGGTATTATGCCGACATCACCGCCATGGCGGCAGATCGTGGTGCCGATCTTACCAATCGGCTTCTTGCGTTTTCGCGCAAGCAGGCGCTTCAGCCTCAGGTGATCGATATCAATGCCGTGATTACCGGCATGGAGNAGATCGTGGTGCCGATCTTACCAATCGGCTTCTTGCGTTTTCGCGCAAGCAGGCGCTTCAGCCTCAGGTGATCGATATCAATGCCGTGATTACCGGCATGGAGGATATGCTGCGCCGCACGTTGGGTGAGAGCATCGACATCGAGATCGTCCTCGCGGACGGATTGTGGTCAACAGAGATCGACCTTGCCCAAGTCGAAGCCGCGCTTCTGAACCTGACCATCAATTCCCGCGACGCGATGTCTGACGGCGGGTCATTGACGATAGAAACCGCGAATGTGGCGCTCGACGAGGATTATGTCTCGACGGAGCCAGAACTCAACGCGGGGCAATACGTCGCCATCGTGGTCAGCGACACGGGACACGGCATTTCGAAAGATCACATGGCCCATGTTTTCGAGCCGTTCTTTACCACCAAAAGCGTGGATACCGGAACCGGACTGGGCCTGAGCATGGTCTATGGCTTCGTCAAGCAGACTGGTGGCCATGTCCGGATTTACTCCGAACAGAACGATGGCACGACAGTCAAATTGTATTTCCCTCGATATTTCGGCGACCATGCAGCACATAGCGTCACCTTAGACGACATATCCTTGCAACGCGGGCAGGAGACCATTCTGGTCGTTGAGGACGATGCTCTGATCTTGCAGCAGTTGACAGCTCAATTGACCGGGCTGGGTTACGAGGTTCTCGCTGCCTCGGCAGGGACACCGGCGCTTGATATCCTGCGCGCGCGTTCGGATATTGACCTGCTCTTGACCGATGTCGTTTTGCCCGGCGGAATGAATGGTCGCCAGATCGCCGAGGCGGCGCAATTGATCCACCCCGGCTTGAAGGTTCTTTACACCTCGGGCTATTCGGAAAACGCGATCTTTCATCATGGGCGGCTTGATAAGGACGTCAACTTTCTCGGCAAGCCCTATCGTCGGTCCGAACTCGCCGCGAAGGTTCGGCAGGTTTTGGAGTCCTGACGGTAGCAACTACACTGGCAAAATCATCAATCGGGCACCGGCAGATGCAGTTCGACGGTCGTTCCTTTGCCGACTTCACTGCGTAGCTTCAGATCCCCGAATGCGATACGGGCCAGACCATCGACAAAACTGAGCCCCAGCCCTATGCCCTTGCCGATTTCACGCTGCGTGAAGAATGGCTCTCGGGCCTTGTCCAGCGTGGCGTCATCCATGCCAGTTCCCTGATCGCTGACCGCGATGACGATCTCGAGCGGGTCCTGCGGGTCGTCAGCCACAACCAGCCGCGTCGAAAGGTGAATTTCACCACCCTCAGGCATCGCTGCGGCCGCGTTCGCGATCAACTCCTCGATCGTCTCTTTCAACATGTCGGATCCCAGTTCCACGACGACACCAGCGGCACGGAGATCGACCGTCAAAAGGTAGGGCGCGGCAAGGCGGCTGGCCTGGTCCCGCGCGATGGCCTGCAAATGTGGATCGATTTCGAGGTTATCCCACCGCGCAAGGGCGTAACCTGAATACAGCAGCAGGCGATTGACGAGTTTTGCGGCCCGTTCGGTAACAACAAAAGTGCTATTAAGGGTCGGGTGAAGCTGCGGTCGATCGGCGAGGTTATCTTCAAGAAGCTCCAAATTACCCGTGATCACTGTCAGGATGCCGTTCAAGTTATGTGCGAACCCACCCGTCAACTGACGGACAATTGCGTCGCGGTCGATTTGTCGTTTCTGGGCTTCGGCGCGCGTTTCTTCCGTCACATCCTCGGCGACGCCCACTATTGCAGACGTGAGGTCGACAGAATTGGTGATCGGTATTGCTTTCATCTGGATGTGCCGCTTCGGCGCATCCTCTCGCCCAACATGGAACCGGGCTGCAAAGGGGTCACCCGTGCGGATCACCCGCTGCCATTGCGAGCTGATTGTGGTGCGATCCTCGCGTGACAGCGCCGATAGCCAGTCTTCTGCAGCATCGACGCCTAGTAGAGCGCAAAACCGCCGGCTTGCTTCGACAATCTGTCCGGATGGATCTGCGCGAAAGATGCCGACGGGGAGCGAATCGTAGAACGCATGCAGCTCGTCATTTTTCTGATCAAGGCGTTGGTTGGTTGCTCTCAACTCTTCGTTCAGGTTGTGAAGCTCCTGATTGGCCTGAGACAGGGCATTGCGCGTGGCCAGCAACTCACTTTCATAGCGCCTCCGGTCGGTCGCATTGAATACCGTGATGCGGATTGAGATCGCATTGCCGTCATCGTCGCGCCGTTCCACAGCATTGACCAGAACGGGAATGCGATCGCCATTCTTCGCAACCAGATCGAGCGCTACCTCGTAGAACGACCCCTGCAAGCGCAAGAGCGGCGCAAAGTGCGTCTCGTAGTAGATCTTGCCAGCAATGTTCAGAAGACTCTGAAAGCGCCGCCCTAACAGTTCATCGGCGTCGTGTCCGATCCATGCCCGGAATGTTGCGTTCACCCGGACGATGCAGCCGCCCGGATCAAGAGACAGGTATCCGCAGGGTGCATGCTCGTAGAGATCCTCGAGTTCCCCAAGATCGATTTGCGAGGGGCCTGTATCGTTGGTGCGCTTGGGATCCATGTTAGGCGGGAAGGAAATCACGGATGGCTGTCGATGTAGCCTCGGGCGCACTGAGGTTCGGGCAATGGCCAGTCGCATCGAGGGTGACGAGTTGGCTGTCTGGAATGGCGTCGAGCACGTATTTGCCCACTGCTTGCGGCGCGATAATGTCTTCCCGGCATTGCAGGATCAGTGTCGGGATCGCGACGTGGGCGAGATCGGATCGGTTGTCTGCGGTAAAGGTCGTGCGGGCGAAGTGCCGGGCGATTTCCGGATCGGTCCTGCAAAAGCTGTTAGTCAACTCCTCGCCCAGCTCTGGTCGATCCGGGGTGCCCATGATCATCGGCGCCATGGCCGCAGACCATCCCATGTGATTGCTGTCCAGAAACTCAAGCAGCTCTTCGATTTCGGTCGCGCTGAAGCCACCGACATAATCGCCCTCGTTGATGTATTTCGGCGAAGGGCCGACAAGAACAAGGTGGCTGAACAATTCTGGCGCAGCGCGCGCCGCCAGCACACCGATCATCGCGCTGACAGAGTGTCCGACGAAGATCGCCTTGCCTAGATCAAGCTCTCTGAGGATCTCCAGCACATCGTCGGCGTAGCCATCAAGGCTGCTATATCGCTCTGGCGACCATGCACTCAGATCTGACCTTCCGGCCCCGACAAGGTCGAAAAGCACCACCCGGAAGTCATCCGTGAAGCTTGGCGTTACGAACCGCCACATATTCTGATCACAGCCGAAACCATGCGCGAACACCATCAGCGGTCCGGAATTTCCCAGTATCTGAACGTTGTTTCTCGCAATGACCGACATGGACTACTCCGGTGTGTGGATGGCTCATGGCTCTGGATGACGGCGTTCCAAATTGCATCGGCCCCCGCTCGCAAAGCTGATCCGGTGGAAGCGTCACTCGTGACTCTAGTACGTAATCGCGCGCAAAGTGTGGGGCAATACGTGAAGCCTAATGACTAGCGACTTGTCTACATCTCTTGCCACATAGTCAGGTCGTTGTAGATCCGCAATCTCGTCCTCGTCTTGGTAGCCGATCCGACAATAGATACAGTTGCCAGGCTGTTGATTGTGACGACTTTTAGGAGAGCATCGGGGATGCGGTGGTTTCAGTTATTCTCTTTGAGCATCTGGGCGCCGAGTGTTGCTACCTCGACTCGATTTGAAACCCCCAGAATTTGGAAAATACAGGAAATATGGAACCTTACCGTACTGTGACTGATATTAAGCGCCTTCGCGATGCCCTTGTTCGGCTGCCCCACAACGATAAGACGCAACACATCCAACTGGCGGGGTGTCAGTGTGGAAAGTGGAACCAAGGCGAGTTTGGTTTTGGGTGCAACGTTGGGCTCATCTGATTGCGGTGGGAACGGAGGAACATAAACGACGCCCTCTGTAATCTGCTGAAGCGCTGCTTCCATCTCGCCAATGCCCAATCCCTTGTTGATGAAGCCCTGCGCCCCTGCCGAAAGCGCCATGAGGATGTCCTCTTGAGCCCGGGATGCTGATAACACTACAAGGCGGATATCTGGCTGTGCCGCCTTCAAGGTATCGAGCAGCTGTTTGTTGTCGATCCCTGGCATGTTCAGATCGACCAGCGCGAGACCAAAACGGGTCCCACTGGTAAGCTGCGCAATAGCCTCTTCGGCCGCGGCGCAGACGACAATCGTCTGAACGTCGAACTGGCTCCGAAGCACTTTTTCTATAGCAACCTGAAAAAAGTCGTCATCATCTATAATGATGATCGGGACCAGCTCTGATAATTTGAACCGTGACGACATTGAATAATTTAACGGACCTCATTGTAGCGCAAGATTATGTTGTTCTATCGCAATCTTACGTCCCAAACCGTCAAAATCAAGACTTCTGCTTGGCATTCAATGGGTAGATAAGTGGCACGCTGCCGGTGAGGTCTGTGATCACAGATTGGCCCGGACACTAACCATTCTCTCGCGTTCTATAGAGGGCATGCCAAGTGACTTCCTTCGATTCGCCCATGTTCAGCCATAGTCACAGCAGATACAGGTCCAGTACACTGAGAAGAGGCTGCAACGTGACTGGCAAACACCTGAACAAGAAAAAAGACACCAAAAGCTCGCCAAGGGAAGATCTTGCAAGTATGCGATCCTGGTACCCGGAGACCATCGAGCCCGAAGATGTTGGTCGATCATACCCACCTAGGGTCAGGACTCACAGCCAATAGATCACGGTGGCGGCGAGTGCGATGGCTGACAGAAACACCTTCGGGCACCTGTCGTATCGAGTTGCGACGCGTCGCCAGTCCT
>NZ_JBAPKZ010000055.1:0-14211 GCF_037083805.1 Roseovarius sp. D0-M9
CCCACCGAAAGCAGCCTGACGCAAGCGCCCCGACAACCCCGAAACATCAACTCACATCACCCGAGACCCAAGTCACCGGACGGCCTGCTACCCGGACGCCGACGTCGGGCGCGCGAGACAAACCCAAACCCCAGGAAACTGCCCCCCTGAGCACAAGTCCGCAGCTTCATGAATTATCCGGGTTAGGTGAATTGAGACGGCGGCGCTCATTGAACCAGAACGGATTGGCCGGGTATGGATGAATTGGTCATTTGATCCAGCACCTACTGTGTCAGACCCCAGAAATCCGCAATGTGGCGAGTCGAGGAAATTCCGACTTCCAGCATATACTTGCCTTCTTCCCCCAGGCCCTCGTCGCCCTCGGCACTGATCGGCGTGCCGTGGCCCATTGCCTCGATAATGTATTCCTCGATCACCTCGCGCCCGTCCGCGTCGCACCAGACTTTCCGGGGAAAGCCATCGACCGTCTCCACCCGCGTTGGCGGACCTTCAACTTTATGGATATTCTGCCACTGCCCGACAATGGAACCAGCGTTGGAACTGTCAACGGTTTGATCGCTGTCGCCATGCCAGACCGAGATCGTTGGCCAAGGGCCGTCAAATTCTGAGGCTCCGCGCACAAGCACGTCGAGCTTGCAGTCCGAAGGGCTCCCGTACCCTTTCATGCGAAAAAACGCCTCCATCAGGTTGTCTGCGCTGCGGTAAGGCAGTCCGGCGATTATCGCACCTCCCGCGAAAACTTCCGGATAAGTCGCGAGCATTACTGCTGTCATGGCACCACCCGAGGACATGCCCGTGATGAAGATCCGCGACGGGTCTACAGCGTGATCATCAACAACCTGCTTGATCATGTGTCGAATGGAGAGCGGTTCGCCGCCGCCGCGATGGATATCGCCAGATTCGAACCAGTTGAAGCTGCCAAGGACGTTGTTGGTCAATCTTTGCCCCGGGAATAGGAGCGCGATCCCGCATTCTTCGGCGAGAGTAGACCAGCCTGATCCAATATTATAGCTGTCCGCCGATTGGGTGCTGCCATGCAGCACGACGACGAGCGGGCCGTTCTTCGGAAAGTTGTCGGGAATATAAATGTCTGCACTAAGCGATCCTGGGTCAGTTCCAAAATTGCTGAGGGCAGTGAGACTATTCATAGTGACTGAAGATACTGTCATATAGACTCCTTTTATGGAGTCCGGAATCGGGCACCAACCATATAACGCACTGAGCTGAAAATGGTTCCCGTCGGGGGTTTAATGACGTCTAATATGCCAGCTACCGGACTATTACATACAACGGCGAATTTCTGATTGCGCTCAGGTTCAATTAGTTCATCCTGAACAACTCTCATCCTGCTGATTTCGCTTGATAAAGCAGCGTTTTTCTTTGGTTTTGGATGCAGTCTTTGGTATTATTGCAGCCAGAACCCTGCAATTTCGAGCTGTGATATGAAGCCCAGAAAGCCGCCCCTGGAACAGGATGATCTTCTGCGCGCACGACTGGTCGAGATGATCGACATGCGCCACGAACTGGTAAAACTCGCCGCCCTGATCGACTGGGAGGTCTTCGAGCGGGAATGGGCGGGGCTGTTCCCTTCCCCGGTCGGTCGGCCCGCGACACCGACCCGCCTGGTCGCGGGGCTCTTCTATCTCCAGCATGCATTCCGGCTGTCCGATGAAGCCGTCGTGGCGCGGTGGGCGGAGAACTCCTACTGGCAGCATTTCTGCGGCGAGACTTTCTTTCAGCATCGCCTGCCGGTCGATCCGTCGTCGATGACGCGTTGGCGCATCCGCATTGGCGAGGAGGGGGTGGAGTGGCTGCTGACCGAGACAATCCGTGCCGGGCAGCGCACCGGAACGGTGCAGGATGACCATCTGAAGAAGGTCACCGTCGACACCACGGTGATGGAAAAGAACATCGCGCATCCCACCGATGCGCGGCTTTACGAAGCCGCACGGCGCAGGCTGGTCAGGCTGGCCCGCGAGGCCGACATCAGTCTGCGCCAGAACTACAACCGCCTCGGCCCCCGGCTTTGCGGTCAGGTCGGCCGCTACGCCCATGCCCGGCAATTCAAACGGATGCGCAAGGCGCTGCGTCGGCTCAAGGGCTATACCGGACGCGTGCTGCGCGACATCGAGCGGCAGATGGACAAGGTGGCCGAGGGACCGCTGAAAGCACGGATCACCGAGGTGACAGCGCTGGTAAACCGGCTGCTGGCGCAGAAGCCAAAGGACCGCAAGAAGCTTTACAGCCTGCATGAGCCGGCCGTGGACTGCATCTCGAAGGGCAAGGCGCACAAGCGCTACGAGTTCGGCACCAAGGTCAGCGTCGCGACCACGACGCAAGGCGGCTTCGTCGTCGGCATGCGGTCACTGCCGGGCAATCCTTACGACGGACACACCCTGCATGAGGCGCTGGAACAGGTGGAGATCCTGACCGACCAGCGACCGGACATGGCTTTCGTCGATCGCGGCTACCGCGGCCACGGCATCGAGACCGTGAAAGTCTTCATCAGCGGCGCCCGGCGCGGCGTCACCAGGGCGATTGCGAAACTGCTGCGACGACGAAGCACCATCGAGCCGATGATCGGGCACATGAAGACCGACGGCCGCCTGACCAGATGCCCGCTCAAGGGAACGACTGGCGACGCGCTCTTCGCCGTCCTGTGCGGTTGCGGTCACAACATCCGCATGATCCTGCGCCACCTGAGGGCATTTTTGCGCCAGCTGGCATGGTTGGTCGCACTGCTACATCGATTCATGCAGGGCACCGGTCGCCGTCGAGAACTGAAAACCGTCGCCTGAGATCGTTGTTCAGGATGAACCAATTAAGCCTGCCAAAGACGTAAAAGATTTTTACGAAGACTTCTGTCACATGGAGGTGGTAATTCTTACTCATTCCGGTCTTGGCGAAGAAGAAAGTTACCTCATGCCCAAATGAACTTTGGAGGCGACCGCCCGCACCGCCCCAGAACGCGGCGGCGATGCGGGCCGTTTCAAAAGGCGCGCAGACCACCGGATCCTCGTTTGTCCTTCCTTCACATGCTGACAAAATTGACGTTTCATATTCCAGCTTATCCACCAAAAAAGCAAAGGCATTGCTGCGCCAAAGGGTAGATATTACTAATCGTTTTGAACTCTGCTCAACCCCGATCTTTCGCGCCTTCCCAGATCCTTTTGCAACAGACACGTTCAGCAGGCCTCACCGGCCCGTCTCGCTCCATGTGCCTTAAAAGATGCAGTATTCCGCTGTTGCTCATGCCTACCGCGTCGCGCAGTTCCGCCTGCGTCCGCGGACGTTCAAACGCGTCGATGACATAGTGCCGTCGCGCTTCGACTGCGCCGTTCCGGCGACGCAAAGGCCGACGGCTCTCTTTTGCGCTTCCGGGCATCAGGCGGTGTCCTGATCGGGGAATGGGCGACCACGCACCGCAGCCAAGGCCTCGTCCACCGTCTCGGCATGATGAACCAGCGGGCGTTTCACCCCGTGGGTCACGAAGACACGCTGAATGTCGCGTATTGCTCCCGTGAGCCAGAGATCTACACCGCGCTTCCGCGCCTTGTGCGCAAGACCTGCGATCATGTTGGCACCGGTGGAATCGAGGAAGGGCACACCTGCAAAATCGACAATCAGTGCCTTGTGGGTATCCTGGATGCGGTCGAGGACAGACCCGATGGAGGCTGTGGCGCCGAAGAAGAGGGCCCCCCTGATCCGGTAGATGACCACGTTGCGGTCTGCTGCCTGCTCCTCGTCATAGACGGTGCGAGGGAATGCAGTATCTGCCTCGTCGCGACCGACGAAGGCGGTATGGGTCGCAACTTCGGTCGTGCGGCTCATGCGGTGGATGAACAGCACTGACCCGAGCGCGAAGCCGACGACGATAGCTTCGGTCAGATCGCGGAAGATGGTCAGGAAAAAGGTGGCGGCGAGAACCGTGACCTCGCCCCAGCCCGAGCGCAGCAGGATCGCGATGGCAGACTTTTCGATCATGTTCCAGGCCACCACGGCCAACACGCCTGCCAGTGCGGCAAGCGGGATGTAGGCGGCGAGTGGCGCTGCAACCAGCATGAACAAGAGGAGGAACACCGCGTGCAGCATCCCCGCGACCGGCCCGTGCGCTCCGGCCCGCACGTTGGTCGCGGTGCGTGCAATGGTACCTGTCACACAGAATCCGCCAAAGAGTGCCGATCCGATGTTGGCGGCACCCTGTGCCATCAGTTCGCAGTTCGAGCGGTGCCGACGCCCGGTCATGCCATCGGCGACGACAGCCGACAGCAGCGACTCGATGGCGCCCAGCAGTGTGAAGGAGATTGCGGCGGGCAGAACTGCAAGGATGCGATCCATCGATATTTGTGGCAGTTGCGGCGCCGGAAGGGAGGAGGGAATGCCACCGAACTTTGTGCCGATCGTCTCGACCGGAAACGAGAGTATCGCGGTGGCCGCGGCAGCCAGACCCACGGTGATCAGCATCCCCGGCCAGTGCGGGCGCCAGCGCCGAAGTCCGAGGATCACGGCTACGGTTGCAATGGAGATGCCAATCGAAGCCGGCGTCAGGCTCGCCCGCGCGTCCCAGAGCGCCGGGATCTTTTCCAGCAACTCGCCCGGTTCCTGCTCCAGGGTCAGGCCGAACAGCTCCTTGATCTGGCTGGCGAAGATAATGACCGCGATCCCCGCGGTGAACCCAACAGTCACCGGAAAAGGGATGAACTTTATGAAGGTGCCAAGCCGGAGGAACCCGACACCGGTCAGCATCATCCCAGACAGGAATGTCGCGAGTATCAGCCCGTCCATCCCGTGTTGCGCCACGGTGGCGGCGACCAGCACGATGAAAGCCCCGGCAGGGCCGCCGACCTGAAATCTTGATCCGCCAAGAAGCGAGACGAGGAAGCCTCCGACGATGGCTGTATAGAGACCCTGCGCCGGAGTCGCGCCCGATGCGATCGCGATGGCCATCGAGAGCGGCAGTGCGACGATAGCCACGGTCAGGCCGGCAACAGCGTCTCTGCGCAATTGCGCCACGCCATAGCCTTCCCGCAGGACGGTCACGAGCTTCGGGGTGAAAAGCTCCGCGAAGCTTGGAGCGTCGCTTTGCCTTGTGGTCTGGTCTCTCATCTTTGGCCGCACCTTCAAGAAGGAAGCGGCGGGATCGTCGGCTTGTGTCGGCGGTCGCCGTCGCGGGTTGGAATGCTATTGCTTCGGCATTGGCACTTTGAGCCTTACTCCGCGTCCGCCAACCGTGCTGGCGGCGCTTTCCGCAATGAGTTCTACGCCAGCAAAATCAAGCGCCGCTATCACCTTGGTCAGACTGGCGACCACACCGCGGACATTGCCGTCACTCGCTTCCATGCGCTGGATCGTGGGCACTGAAAGACCTGCCAGTCCGGCCAGAGTCTTCTGGTCTATGCCGATAAGGACGCGTGCGGCACGCATCTGAGGCCCTGTAATCATAATATGCTCTGCATTGGATAAGTGGGTAGTAATAAATGAATGACGATATGTCAAAGATCTAAATGGTTGTCTTGAACTACAGACTGCTTATTCGTGCCGCAATGACATTTGGTTGATCGTGAACGCTGTCGCCCAAGATGATCACGGCCAAAAAGGAGAATTGATCTCTTTGTTCAAGCAGCCAAGCCGCTCAGATCACCTGAAAGGCATGCTTGCTAAACTGGACAGGCAAGCCGAAAGGAAATGAGTGGAACGGCTACCAAGCCCTCGGGCGTCATGTCGACGGTCGAGGCACCGGTGCAGNCGCTCAGATCACCTGAAAGGCATGCTTGCTAAACTGGACAGGCAAGCCGAAAGGAAATGAGTGGAACGGCTACCAAGCCCTCGGGCGTCATGTCGACGGTCGAGGCACCGGTGCAGATGCCGAAGCCGAGGCCGGTGTCAACCAAGACAATGTCGCCGCGCTGCGCCAAAAGAACAGCACGGCGCGGCACGCCAAGTAAGGCCCGGCCCATTTCCTCGAGCGGGGAACACCCCCGGCATAAACGTGGCGACGATCGAATAGAGATAGGCCGCGCCCACACCGAGGCTGATCAGCGTCCACATGTTGGGGCTGCGGTTCACGATCGACTCCCAGCCGCGCCGGAAGAATGGCAAGGCGGCCCAGAGGATGATCGGTGTGGCCAACACGAACTCGAGGTAGCTCGCCATCTGATGCCCGATCCAGTCGCGCACCGGCAGCGCCACCAATTCGCCCATTGTCAGGATGACAAGCGGCACCGCTGCGGCCGCCGAAATCCACATCCGGCGTGTAAAGTCGGTCAGTTCCTCGCTGGGCTCATCCGAGGGCACCATCGGCTCCAGCGCCATGCCGCAGATCGGGCAGGCGCCCGGCGCGTCGCGGACGATCTCGGGATGCATCGGACAGGTATACTGGACGTTGGCCGGAGCAGCCTTCTTCTGCCCGGCGGCCCGGCCCGAGGCGTAGAACCATGGATCCGCCTTGAACTTGGTCTGGCACTTCTCGGAGCAGAAATGGAAGGTCTCGCCCTCGAACTCTGCGTGACGCCCGTCGGGCTTGACTGCGACTGTCATCCCACAGACCGGATCCTTTGCCGTCTCGGTTCCAGCCGGGATATCGGGCGACCCGTGATGATGATCGTGGTCCATGTCCTGCCAACCTTTCATTGTCTTGCGTCAGCTTGCCACTTCCAGTGACTGGAATCTCAAGCCCTTTTTTCAATGGTGGTCGTGAGCACCCTACCCGACCGGATTGCGCGCCAGGAACACCCGGACAAACAGGAACACCAGCGCCATGCCGACGATGCCTATCACGACGATGAGCGGGTCGGATTGCCACTTCATTGCGGCGAAGGCGGCCAGCACCACGGCATCGAGAGCGATCGCCGTCAGCAACACCCATCCCCTTGCGCCGACCTCCTGGCGCAGATGCCGGAACACGCCCCAGTGGATGATCATGTCCATCACCAGGTAGAAAAAAACCCCGAGCGAGGCGATGCGGCTGAGGTCGAAGAAGACCGTCAGGAAGCCTGCGATCACGACGGTGTAGACGAGCGTGTGGTCCTTGATCGTGCCCGGCATCCCGAAATGGCTGTGCGGGATCATCTTCATGTCGGTCAGCATCGCCAGCATCCGCGACACCGCGAAGACGCTGGCGATCAGGCCCGATGTTGTGGCCACCAGCGCGAGCGCCACCGTCAGGTAGAAGCCGGTTTGCCCGAGAGCGGGCTCGGCGGCCTCGGCCAGCGCGTAGTCCTTGGCCGCGATGATGCGATCGAGCGGAAGGCTGGAGCCGACGGCGAAGGCGACGAGCAGATAGACGACGACGCAGATGGCGATCGACCAGATGATGCCCCGGCCCACATTGCGGTGCGGGTCGGTGACTTCGGCGCCGCTGTTTGTGATGGTGGTAAAGCCCTTGAAAGCAAGGATGGACAGTGCAACCGACGCCACGAACCCGGTGGCTGCAAAATCATCACCCGTCGCCTCGAACGAGATGCCGCTCGCCCAGAGACCGGCCGCTCCGAACAATGCGATGCCGCCCACCTTGAGCACGGCCATGATGATGGACAAAAGCCCGACGGAGCGAGTGCCCGAGGCGTTTACCAGATAGGCGAAGACAATCAGCCCGACGCCGAGAACCGGCACCAGGACGCTGTCGGGATCACCACCGAACGCCCGCAGCGTGTAGGTTCCGAAGGTGCGCGCGACGAGGCTTTCGTTGATCACCATCGACAGCGCCATCAGGAGGGCTGCCCCCGCCGCGACCGTCGTCGGGCCGTAAGCCTTCTTGAGGATCATTCCGATACCGCCCGCTGACGGATATGCGTTCGACATCTTGATGTAAGTGTAGGCGCTGAACGCGGTCACGATGGCGCCCACGATGAAGGACAGTGGAAAGAGCGGCCCGGCAAGTTCGGCGATCTGGCCGGTCAGCGCAAAGATGCCCGCGCCGATCATCACGCCGGTGCCCATGGCCACCGCACCCGGCAGGGTGATGCTGTTCTTCTCGTAATCACTTTTCGTCATGGACTTCCTTTTCAGGCTTTTGCCGCAGCGCCACCCAGAGAAGCGGCAAGCCTGTCACAAGCCCGAGTCCGAGCACCGCCCATGTCGCGCGCCCGAGGTCGCCGCTCACCGCCTCACCGCCGAAATGGGCCAGCAGGAAGCTTGCCGGTATGATCCCGGCCAGCGTCGCGACGGCGAACCGCCAGGCGCGCAGACGGCTGAGGCCGGCCGCATAGCTGATCATGTCGAAGGACACGAAGGGCATCAGGCGGCTGGCGAAAACCGTTGCGGTCAACGCCGCCTGCGATCCGAGCAATCCGGCATCCACCCGGTCGCCGAAGACCCGCCGCAAGACATCATGCCCCAGAACTCGCGCGAGACCGAAGGCGATCAGCGCCCCGAGTTCCGCGCCGATCACGACCTGCACGGTTCCCCAGACATGCCCGTAGGCTGCACCGGCCGCCAGCGCGATCGGCGCGCTCGGGATCGGGCTGGCCACGACCGCGAGGGCCATGAGCGTGACGATAACAACCGGCCCCCAGATCCCGGCGCGCGCCACCAGCATCTCCAGACGCTCGGGCTCCAGAAGTTCGCGTGCCTCGGTGAACACCGAAGGCGCGAACTGCCAGACACCGAGCAGTCCGATCCCGAGGATCGCAAGGCCCGTGAGGATGGTGGCGCGCAGGCTCATCTCAGATGGCCGCGGCGGCCTTGGCCAGAAGGTCGCGCACCTCACCCGCCACGGCGGTCAGCTCGGCATTCTCGATGGCCTGCATCGAGGCCACAGGGTCGATGGCGCTGACCTCGACGCCGCCCTCGACCTCGCGCAGGATGACGTTGCAGGGCAGCATCGCGCCCACCCGAGGCTCGATCTCGATCGCCTGATGCGCCATCTCGGGATTGCAGGCACCGAGGATGCGATAGGCGGGCATCTCGACATCGAGCTTCTTCTTCATCGTTGCCTTGACGTCGATCTCGGTCAGGACACCGAAGCCATGGTCCGCCAGCGCCTTGCGCGTGCGGGTGTCGACATCGTCGATACCGGTATCCGGGATCATGCGATTGATCGTGTAAGCCATTGAGAAGTCCTTTCTCTCATTTTCGAAGATATTTGATCAGCGCCGCTATGGCCAAAACCAGCAGAGCAAGGATCAGCAGGCAAAAAAGCCAACTGATACCCATACCAAAACCCATTGCATGGCTCATTTCGTTCCAGTTCATCATGGAGTTCTCCAATAAATATTTGCAGTTGATTTCTCTTGGGCAAGCTTTGCGCGTTTTCCGGCAAGCCGGGTACCACTTGAAAAAGGAGCGCCGATAATTGCAGGCGCTCCCGGACAGCGGCTTATCTCATTTCAATGACGGTTAGTTTGCCTTTGACACGGTCGGCAACAAACTCGATGTCTTGACCTTCCGACATATTGGCGATCATCGCCTCGTCAGCACGGAACACCATCGTCATCGCGGGCATGTCAAGTTTCGTCAACGGGCCGTGAATAATTGTCACTTTCCCCGCTTTTGCATCGATCTTCTTGATGGTTCCAGTTGTGTATTCGATCTCTGCCTGGGCCATCTTTTCACTCACGGCAACTTGGCCATGCATGCCGGATTCGTAGTGACCCGGAATCAAGCAGGCGAATTCGAAGGTGCCGGTATTCGAGAATGTCCAGATCACTTCGCCTGTTGCGCCTTCATCCAAACGAACGGAATTTGGATCATCATGCTCCATATCCATCTTGGCCATGGCTTCTTTGTGTTTGGCGTTACCCTTCATAGTATCGAGAACGAATTCGTGCTCCAGATCACCGTCGTTGATCACGGTGAAGCGAATGGTTTCGCCTTTCTCCACCTCCAGTGATTGCGGCTCAAAAAACATTTTGCCGTCGCTGGATTCGCGCATTGTCACGTCGATCGTGCGCGTCACCTTTTCAGGGTCGCCGGGCATGCCGACCATCATTTCTGCTGCCATTGCGGAGTGATCTTGATCATGCCCACCGCTATGCGTGCCCGCCGCAAAGGCCGGCAGGGAAAGGGCGAGGGTCAGAGCAGTCATTGGAAAGAGCTTGTTCATCGTGTTTCCTATCGTTTGGGTTGTTTGGATTGTTCAGTAGGCCGGTCAGCCTTTGGAGGCCGGTCTTGGCGTCAACACCGTTTTCGGGCTGGTGTTGGACGCAAATTCAGGCAGCTCGCCGGTCCATTCATAGGCCTGCTCACCCGGGGGGTTCTCGTACCAGCCGGGATCCGAGTAATCGTCCGGATCAATTCCATCGCGGACTTTTACCACCGAGAACATGCCGCCCATTTCAATTGGCCCGTGCGGACCCCAGCCGGTCATCATCGGGACCGTATTGTCTGGCAACGGCATTTCCATCCTGCCCATGTCCGCCATTCCTGCGGTGCCCATGGGCATGTATTCAGGCTGGAATTTATGAATTTTCTCGGTGAGCTGTTTTTTGTCCACGCCGATGAATGTCGGCACATCGTGACCCATCGCATTCATGGTATGGTGTGACTTGTGACAATGAATCGCCCAATCACCCAAGTGATCTGCGACAAATTCATAGGCACGCATGGCCCCAACAGGGATGTCGATGCTCACCTCTGGCCATTGTGCTGTTTCAGGCACCCAACCCCCATCCGTGCAGGTAACCTTGAAGTCGTAGCCGTGCATGTGAATGGGATGATTTGTCATCGTCAGGTTGCCAACCCGCACACGGACTTTGTCACCCTTGTTGACGACCAGTGGATCGATATCGGGGAATATTCGACTGTTCCACGTCCATAGGTTGAAGTCTGCCATCGTCATGATACGCGGAACGTATGTGCCTGGATCGATGTCAAAAGCGTTCAACATGATCAGGAAATCCCGATCCACCGGCATGAAGGTCGGATCCTTGGGGTGGACTACGAACATACCCATCATGCCCATCGCCATCTGCACCATTTCATCCCCATGCGGATGATACATGAAGGTGCCGGATTTGATCAGATCAAACTCATAGACAAAGGTCTTGCCCGCCGGAATGCCGGGGTGGCTGAGGCCGCCCACGCCGTCCATGCCCGACGGCAGGATCATTCCGTGCCAATGCACGGTGGTATGCTCGGGCAGCTTGTTGGTGACATAAATCCGGACTCGGTCACCTTCGACAGCCTCGATGGTCGGCCCAGTCGATTGACCGTTATACCCCCACAGATGCGCAATCATGCCATCGGCCAGTTCGCGTTCGACCGGCTCGGCGACAAGGTGGAATTCCTTTACCCCGTTGTTCATCCGATGGGGCAATGTCCAGCCGTTCAAGGTGACGACGGGGTTGTAGTCCGGCCCGGATGAGGGGCGTGGCGACACCTGTGTTGCTGCCGTGTCCATCACTGCCGCTTCCGGCAGACCCATGTTCGTGGTCTGGCTCCAAGCCTTGGACGAGACCAGCGCAGCGCCTGCGGCACCCGCCCCAAGAAGTTGACGTCTGTTCAACATGTAATGTTTCCTTTCAGTGACCCGCGCCGCCACCGGCGGCAAGTGAGGCGCCTGCGCCATTGCCGCCCTCGCTGCCCGCGCCACCACCATAGATGGCGGCCGTCAGGTCAGCTTGGGCAATGAAGAATTCACGTTTTGCGTTTGCAGCTTCCAGTGATGCACCAAGCTTTTGACGCGTATCCGTGAGCAATTCGAATGTGCTGGTAATCATACCGTTGTAGGACAGAAGCGCTTCCTCTTCGATGGTTTGGCGAAGCGGCACAAGAACGTCGCGGTAGTGTCGGGCAATCTTGTACGATGCGTGGTAAGCTGATTCCGCTCCCCGCGCTTCGGATCTGACATTGACTGCTTTTTCGGCAAGGACGTTTGCAGCTTGCAAATACGCAAGTTCCGCTTTGCGCATACGGGCCTTGCCAGTGTTGTAGATCGGAATGGCGAACTCCAATTCAAACTGCGGGGTTGTTTCCGTTTTAATATCGCCATTTTCAGATTCTCGTTCGGCTTCGAGACCTGCGATTAACTCGAGATCGGTTACCAAGCGGGTCTGTTCGGTCAGGCCAAAGGCGGCGGCCTGTGCCTCAAGGCCCAGCTTTGCCACCCGAAGATCAACGCGGTTTTGCAATGCCTTGGCTTCAAGAGCCGCCATACGACCCAAGGAGTGTGGTAGCGCGGGCAATGCATCGGGCACATAGTAATCTACTTGGGTGCCCCAAAGGCCCATCAGTCTGGTCAGGTTTTCCTTGGCGCGCGTCGCAGTCAGCCGCGCTTGCGCGACTTGACCTGCAAGTTCGGCATTGAAGGCTTGCTCACGGGCTTGCCCCGCCTTGTTGAGCGCACCTGTTTCGCCCAGCTTTCTGGCAAGTTCAGAGCCTGCGTCTGAGGTCGCTTTGGCGCGATTGAGATAGCTGACAGCTTCGAATGCGGCGACTGCGTTGATCCAGGCTTGACGCGTCTGGTTGGCGAGTGTCAGCGTATCGTTCACCGCGTCAAGTTGGGCAGCGCGGAAGTTCACGTCGGCCAAGGCCACCCGTTGCTTTCGGGTCTTGGCATCAAGGATATTGGTGGCAATCATGCTCTCAATGGCCCTGTATGCACCCAATTCAGCCGCGCCGATGCCAAGGACTCCGATGGATACAATCGGGTTTTCGGGTGTCGCCTCCTGCCACGCAGCCGCAGCAGACAGACCGATATTTGCGTAGGACGCCTGTAAACCCCTGTTGTTGAATAGCGCAACCTGCACGGCAGTGTCTGCAGAGATTGTCTTGCGATGCACCATGCTGTGCACTTGCTTTCGAAGGCTTTCGTTCTCGGCTTGCGTTTCAGCAAAGGCAGTTCGCTTGCCGATAGCAGCCGACGTTTGGTTCGCCACATTGGCAAAGCCCGCCTTTGGTTCTGTAAACGCGCCTGGAACTGCCGTTGCACATGCGCCGAGCAGAAGCGGAAAGCCAGCTGCTAAGGATAACTTCGACCGTTTCATCAGTTAGCCTCCGACTGTTCTTCATTGACCGTGCGCCAGTCACGAGGGCCAGTCGGAGCGCGATAGGTATATCCAGCCAAGGGATCTTGGTAGCTGATGGTTGAAGAAACGGTTTGATCCGTGGCTGCCTGCTGCGCTGCAACGAAAGGGAGGGGCGTTGGCTCGTAAGCACACGCGCCAAGTGCAAGGACCGAAGCCCCCGAAAGAAGAAGAGTTTTCATGTAGGTAACCTGACTGATCGATGTGGGTCTCACGCTGGAAAATGCGCAAGGCGAAGGCCCCTAAGGGGCTTATATCAGGTCAGATCTCGGGGAGGTTGTATTGAGCCTGTCAGCTCGATTGAACGTGCTTGATCATGATGTAAAAGAAATGTGCCAGCGGAAACGCGGCTGACGAACGCCGGAGCCTCATCATTGAGGGCAACCGTTAAGCATATGCCGTTGCAGCACTTGCCCGTTGACTGTGCGTCTGGGTCATCCGCCGAGGACAAATGTTCCGAACAAACATTCTTTTGAGACGTTATGTCCTGTGCATGCTCAACAAATTGTTGATGGGTATTGTCATGCACCATCACGTGATGAGCTCCGGTGGCTGCATGTGAAGAAGCAGGAGGCAACAATACCAATCCGACAACAAAGAGCAGGCACAAGGCGTGCTTGAACCAAAAAGATATGTTGTCGGAAGCGCCCATTGCTGATGCGTGAGTGAAAATGCGCTGGTTGTCAAGAGAGACGGCGCTCTCATCACTCGAACTGCCTGGAGCCTTCTGCCGCACGGCACCCGGTTCGACGCCCCACAGGACGCGGCCATGGAAGCGATCTGACGCCTTCCACGGTCACAAAGGAGTTCGCGATAGAGAGGACAGCATGGAACGGAGAAGATACGCCCCCAGAGACTGACGGCCCATTGGGTAATCATAGACCTTGCCGCTAATGAGACCAAGGCGCGTGCGTAACCCCATCAAGGCCACGGCCCGCGAGCCGATCAACAGGCCGGATACATATGAGCGATTTCCGAAATCGTGCCAATTTCTCGATTGCGAACAGCGGCCGACACATACATTGGGCCGAGCACGTTGATGCTGCCCTCTCCTGCGGAAGGGGCGGATTCCGGACTCTCGCTGCAGGTGCTCATGTCATACTTCGACAAGACGAAAGCAGCCATTCATTGATCGAAGCATTAACAGGCCGCTGAAATAGTTGCCGAACCGGAACGGCTTCCTTCCCGTCGGGGGCGGATCGCCTGATCGTCATGCCTGTCGGCGGGTCCGATGCTTGCTCTGGATGCT
>NZ_JBAPKZ010000056.1:0-13414 GCF_037083805.1 Roseovarius sp. D0-M9
CCTGGGCTACAGAACCCCAGCGGAAGCTTTCAGGGACGAACTGATGAAACTGGAACGGCGATGAGCTACCCTGCCCTCGTAAACCGATGCAATCGGAATGGAACCCACACCGCAAAGTTAGAATGTCCCACATCTGAAGTGTCACACTTCCCTGTCTGAGGCTGGATTGGAGTGTGGCTGTGGGACTGGTGATCATGAGCGAGCGCGAGCTGAACCGCATAGAAGTACTGAGCCACGTGACCCAAGGCCGGATGACGGCTGTGACGGCGGCCAACGTGCTCGGACTGAGCCGACGACAGGTTCACCGGTTGCTGAGGGCGTTTCAGGCTGAGGGTCCAGGCGCGATCCGGCACAAGGCGCGCGGCCGGGCCTCGAACAACCGGATCGATCCGGCGGTTCGGGAGTTTGCGGTGACACTGGTGCAAGAGAACTACATCGACTTTGGCCCGACCTTTGCGTCCGAGAAGCTTGCAGAAGACCACGGGCTCAAGATCTCGCGCGAGACGCTGCGCAAATGGATGCAGGACGCCGGGCTGTGGCTATCACGCAAGCAACGCCGGACGTTCCACCAGCCGCGCCTGCGCCGAGAATGCTATGGAGAGCTGATCCAGATCGACGGCTCGGATCATCATTGGTTTGAGGGTCGCGCCCCGGCCTGCACACTGCTCGTCTTCATCGACGATGCGACCAGCACACTCATGCATCTGGAGTTCGTTCAGTCAGAGAGCACCTTCAGTTATTTTGGTGCGCTTGAGCGATACCTGGAAGCGCATGGCCGCCCTGTTGCTTTCTATTCGGACAAGCACACAGTGTTCCGCGTCGCCAACCAAGGCGCGAGGTCCGGGCACGGTATGACCCAGTTTGGCCGGGCGTTGAACGAGCTCAACATCGAGATCCTCTGCGCGAACAGTTCACAGGCCAAAGGCCGTGTTGAACGCGCGAACCGGACGCTGCAGGATCGGTTGGTGAAGGAACTGCGGCTTGCAGAAATCTCCGACATGGAAGCGGGCAATGCGTTCCTTCCGGCATTCACGGAGCGCTACAACGCCAAGTTCGCCAAGGCCGCGCGGCGCCCAGACGATCTGCATCGCGCGCTGAATGTGGAGCCGGATCGGCTGGCGGACATTCTGTGCTTCCGCGACGAGCGCTATGTTGGCAACCAACTGGCCTTTTCCTATGAGCGGCTGCGGATCATCCTGCAAGAGAATGAGATCACGCGCGGCCTGACCGGCAAATATGTCGACACCTACGCGTTTGCTGATGGCCGACTGGAGTTCCGCTGGAAGGGTGTCTCGCTCCCCTACTCCGTCTTCGACAAGGACCAGCGCGTCACCCATGCTGCGATCACCGAGAATAAACACCTGAGTGCCGTGCTGGAACACATCAAAGCCGAGCAGGACAAGACCCCGCCGAAGAAGCGGCGCGCTGGCAAACAGCGCACCCGGTATGAACCGACAGGTCTCAAATCCCCTGGACGGCCATCAACGATGGAGGCCTACTACGCCCGAAAACGGGCTGAGCGAGAAAGCCGCGCAGCCGGCCAAGGCTGCGATAGCTGAGGTCTCCGCCCTGCCCGGCTGCGCTACCGTCAGCGGCCAAGTGGGACATTTCTACTTTGCAAACCGGGTGACATTTCAACTTGGTTGCAACATTGGATGTGTAGCGGGTGGATTCACAAATGAAGTGCAAATTCTTTACTAAAACAGATGTTTGCATGGAGGATGTTGAATGGGACGCCACTACTCTCACCTGAGCTTGGATGAACGCCGCAAGATTGCCAAGTGGCGCGATGCCAATATGCCGATTTCAGAAATTGCTGATCGTTTGGGCCGTGATGCCTCAACCGTCTATCGTGATCTGAGGCGAAACCATTACGGCGATAAGGAATTGCCCGAGCTGAATGGTTACTACGCTTTGAATGCGCAGGACATGTATGAGCGTCGCCGTGCGGTCCACTGCAAGATGATCGTGCATCCAGATCTGAAGGCCGCGATTGAAGACCGGCTCAAAGCCGGTTGGTCACCTGAACAAATAGCCGGACGTATGCGACTGGAACGCCATCCGATCCGGGTCAGTCACGAAACCATCAACCGCTTTGCCTATTCCAAAGACGGTTGCGCAGAGCAGTTCTATCGCGACCTGCCCCAACATCGCAGGCGCCGGAGACCACGGGGATACCGACGGCATCAGCGCGGCCATATCTTTGATGCTCAGAGCCTTTCATACAGGCCTGAGGGTGTCTCAGCGCGGGCTGAGTTCGGCCATTGGGAGTGCGATCTGATGATGTTCCGCAAGGAGAATGGAAAGGTGAATGTGACATCTCTGGTCGAACGCGTCAGCCGCTATACCGTTGTCATGCGTAACGAAGATCGAACATCCAAGCCGATCATGGAGGCGCTGATCAGCGGTCTGGCACCTCTGCCTGCGGATGCCCGCCAATCGATCACCTTTGATCGCGGCACGGAGTTCTCGGCCTGGCAAAGGTTGAAAGACGGGATCGGTGCAGATGCGTGGTTTTGCGATCCACAAGCGCCTTGGCAGAAAGGCTCAGTCGAGAACATGAACAAGCGCGTGCGCCGGGATCTGCCACGGGATACGGCCCTGCTGTCGCTGACCAATCGATATATAGGATCTATTTGTCAGCGCCTGAACACGACCCCACGAAAATGCCTGGGCTACAGAACCCAAGCGGAAGCTTTCAGGGACGAACTGATGAAACTGGAACGGCGATGAGCTACCCTGCCCTCGTAAACCGATGCAATCGGAATGGAACCCACACGTTGTGTTGGCCCATTTGTTGTACCCGAAGCGGTTTGAATGCGCTGGTCAGTCGCGATAGTCTGGCGCGATCCGATCCAGAAGTCGCAGGTGCGCTGCCCATTCCAGCGCAATATCGTCTTCCTCGCCCATTGAACCTTCGTACTGCTTGGCCACATGGTTGGCCACGTCGTCGGGAACTTCTCGCACTGGCTGCCCCATCGATAGGGTCGCCACCTGAATCTCGCACGCTCGCTCCATGTAGAACATTGTATTGAACATTGAAGCCGCAGTGGGACCGGTGGTCAGCAGACCGTGGTTGCGCAATACCAACACCGGGTTATCGCCAAGGCTTGCGACCAGTCTCTGCCGCTCACCCAAATCCAGCGCGATGCCCTCGTAATCGTGGTATGAGATCCGGTGGTGGAACTGCAGTGCAATCTGATTGAGTGGCAAAAGCCCTTCTTCCAGTGCGGAAACCGCCACACCGGCACGCGTATGCGTATGCATGATCCAGGCGGCGTCATGGCTGGTGCGGTGGATCGCGGAGTGGATGGTGAAGCCCGCTGGGTTCACGGGGTAGGGATTGTTATCGACCTTGTTTCCGTCTACGTCGATCTTGACCAGAGATGAGGCGGTTACTTCGTCCCAAGACAGCCCGTAAGGGTTGATCAGGAAGTGACCATCTTCGTCCGGCACGCGGGCTGTAATATGGGTGTAGATCAGGTCGGTGAAGCGAAAGTGCCAGGCGAGTCGATAGCACGCTGCGAGGTCGCAACGTGCCTGCCATTCGTTTTTGCTTATGCCTGCCCGGGCGGCGGTTTCAGCTTGTTTCATTGGAATCTCCTATCAGGTCAATAGCCGCGAGCGCGCTCGATGCTCAGGCTCAGCTGGGCGTTGTCGCGCAGTTGGCGTGCCGTGGTGACGATTTGTTCGGCCACGACCGAAGGCACTGAGTCACTGGCAATGTGCGGCGTGATACGAAGACGATCATCCTGCCAGAACGGGTGATCTGCAGGTAGCGGTTCTTGGTGGAAAACGTCCAGCGTGGCGCCCGCAAGCTGGCCGCTGTCGAGCGCGGCAAGCAGGTCGTCTTCGACCAGGTGTTCGCCACGACCGATCTGGATTAGCCAGCTGCCACTGGCCATGGCTGTGAAGAGTGTGCCGTTCAACACGTTTTCTGTAGCGTGGGTCAGCGGAAGGACATTGATGACGAAATGCGCGCCCGAAACGGCCCCGAGAATGCCATCCGAGCCACTAAAGTAGCTGACCTGATCAAGTGGTCGAGCAGGTTCGGTCCGACAGGCAACACGAACCGTGAAGCCAAGTGTACGCAGAACACGGGCGACAGCTTCTCCCATGGTGCCATTGCCAAGAATGGCGACGTTCGTGGTCTCGGGAGCGTTCATGGGCAGCGGCTCCCAAGTTGCGCGCTCAGCCGAGGCCATAAGCTGAGCGAAGTGACGAGAGACATGCAACACCTCATGCGTGGCATATCCCGCCATTAAAGCCGCCTGATGCGGATCGCGGACGCGAGCGATAGCGACCTCGGGAGAAAGTTCTGGATTGCCTAGCAGGTCATCAACACCCGCGCCGATCGACATCGCCAGTTTTAGATTGGGATAGGGTGCGAAACTGCCTGCCTCGGGTAGCCAGCAGATAGCAAAGCGGATCTGCTCAGGGTCGGTGACCTCCTCGGGACGAATCACGGCGACGTCCGGCCCTGCAGCGCTGAGAGCGGATCCGTACAGGCTTTCTAAATCCAAAATCCGGCTTAGGAAAACGCCTCGGATAGGGTTGTCAGCTCTCATCGAAATTCCTCTCTGATAAAGCTTCGCCGTTACGCTGTTATACAAACGTAAAACAGTTTTCAACCATTGGTAAGCAGAGACAGTCGAGGCCTTGAAAACCGGTCCTAGGGAGCCATCCATCCTCAACCTGACGCGCTCGACGCTGCTTCGGTGCTAAAAGCAATAAGCTTCGAGATGATCTGTGAGGTGAACGGATTCGAGCACCGGCTCACCAAACCGAACTGTAGATGGACCAACGGCGAGTTCGAGAGGATGAACCGGACGATCAAGGACGCGACAGTAAAGCGATACCAAGACGAAACCCACTGGCCTGCCCGATCGCGCCCAAATTCCGCTTGCATCAAACAGGAGCGTCCAGCCAAAGACGCTGGGTAGCTCGTCGGTCTCAACTTGACGGCGATCAGCGATTTGTCACGCAGGGGGGAGAATTAGGAGTGGTTCGGCGTCCTAAGGGGGAATGCAAATGCTGTCGCACGTCTGCCGGAGGCCGATGGACTCGTTCGGCGTGTTCTTCTACCTGCCGGGCACAACGTGAACTACGGCCAACCAATTGAACAAGCTGTTCGGCTGGCTGGCGGGCAACCGGACAATATTGGCACCGAGGCGCGATGCAACCTCTCCGATCTAGCCGATGCGATGTCTCGAGAGGACACCTGCTGCCTGCTTCTCGTTTCCTCGCGGCTATCTCATGCCTCGCACTCCCCATTCCCGATCATGCTTTTTGGAGCAGACGGTTTTCCAGAGCCAGGTCGGCAACGACCTCCTTGAGCGCAGCCGAACTCATATTCTACGGGACTTCCGCCGCTGACACTCCGACCACCGTTATTAGTACGAACGGCGTATTGGACCCCAAAGCGACATGAATGCTCAAGTTGGTCGCATATCTGACCAATGAGGTTCCTGCCCCCCCAATTTTCTCTTGTTAGAGACGCCTGGCAGCATGCAGTTCAGCCGTTACTTAGGAAGAACCTGAACCCCGCCCGTGCGCCCTTTTCGAGTTCGGGCGGAACATCGGCCTCTTCAGCGAAGTCGCTCCACCGGCCCGCCGCGGCCTCCACCTCTCGCAGGATTTCTTCAGCCTGCCGGGTTTTTAGGTCCGCCATCTCTCCGAGCTTGCGCAAGTCTCCGAGAGTGAAGTCACCCGACTTGCCGTTGATCGTCATCTGGTGTGCGTTCGTCCAGTCCCCGGCAGGATTGTGGGCATAGACGACGTCATAGGCCGGCGAAAGGCTCCACCTCCCGGCCTTGTCCATCAGGAATGCGATGTTCTTCACATGATCATCTTGGTTGCGGATTACAACGTTGACGAAAGCGCGGCGCACCATCTCCTCAAGCGTTTTTCGGCCCAGACCAAGTCGCCGAATCGTCTCCAGGGCCTGCTCGTAGGAATAGCCTCGGGGCAAATTGAAGTCGAAGTGGCGGAGAGCGCCGAGCGAAAGCATGTGAAGCTTCTCGCTTTGCCCCTTGTCAGCGGCACCGACTCGATCGAATCTTTGTGTCATGAAATGCGCGCGCCCGCTTTCGTGATGAAGCCTGGAGCGCATCATCTTGACACCGGCCTCTCTTGCTACGCGGTAGCAGGCAAACTCTAGCCGCCCAAATCCTTGGGGGTCTGCGAGGCCGTGATCCCCGCTTTTGGAAACTCCGTCGAATTTGAAGAGCCATTGCGTGTAGCCCGGTCCAGCTTTGAGCTGACCAGAATGAAACTGACCCGTCTCTTCGTTCCAGGCAAGGACCGCTTTGGCGCGTGCGCCGCCAGCCGATGTGCCGACCCTGAGGATTTCGGTGAGCGCCTCCTCTTGGTTCTTGCCGGTCATGACGCCAGAGAGTTCTTGGCGGTCATTCAGAACCCGGTTGGCAAGCTCCACAAGTGGCGCGATGTCGACCGGGTTGCCATCTTCACGGCGCGCGCCAGCCGCCGGTTCGAACTCCAGCGCGCCCATCCCGCGGCGGCCCGTGTAGAGCAGGCGCTCCACTGGGTCCATACTATTCTCTGGTCGGCTCTGCTCTGCCAACCAACGGTTGATAAGGGCATTCCCGAACCGGTCAGGAAGGCTATCAGCTAGCAGCCCAGGTAGGCCGTGAAAGGTTCCAAAGGGCAGCGACGGGAAGTCGATCGGACCCAATTTCAGAGGGATCGTTAGGGGTGCGATCTCGATCTTTGAAGACACGAAGGCTGGTTCAAACTCGAAAGTGCCGATCGATCTTCGGTCATCCCACAGGACGGCACCTATGCGGCGCCCCCATAAATGCACATCTGCTCGTGTTGCCATTATTCACCCCAGCTCCAAGGCTTTTCGTCGGGTTCATCAGCGGACGGGGTTCGCGCTCGCTGCCTTGGTCCAACTTCACTGCGCGGGTCGAGCGGACTGAGGCTCGCATCCGGCAGCAACATTTCTACGCGATCCTCAATGCCGAGAGCCTGCATGATCCGCAGAAGGCTATCAATCGTGCCACCTTCTCCGGCCTCAATTCGCGCCACTGCACCTCGTGAGATACCGCTCTGCTCGGCGAGGTCGACCTGACGAAGGTTTCGCGACAGACGAAACCGAGCAAGGCGTTCCCCAAGATCTTTGGCCAGTACTCCAATAGGTATGCTGCCTGACATCTAATGATCCATTTTCAGAGCTGTAAGTCTTATTATTCCTATAATGTATCGATTCCGAGACCTTGCACAAGTTCAATCAATGAGCCATTATCGAGGCACTAACGAAAAATTGGCGGATAATGTATCGAATTCGGGACATAACTGCCGCAAGATGAGCGCATACACGGCGACCTAGCTGCCACTAAGTCCATCGCAACATGTTCGCCCGTCAGGTCGCAATTGCTTGAATAGGCGGCCCAATCCGGACTTGAGCATGTGATCGGGGAACGGCGATGAGCTACCCTGCCCTCGTAAACCGATGCAATCGGAATGGAACACACACCGCAAAGTTAGAATGTCCCACATCTGCAAGAAGTGTCACACTTCCCTGTCTGAGCCTGGATGAACGCCGCAAGATTGCCAAGTGGCGCGATGCCAATATGCCGATTTCAGAAATTGCTGAGCGTTTGGGCCGTGATACCTCAACCGTCTATCGTGATCTGAGGCGAAACCATTACGACGATAAGGAATTGCCCGAGCTGAATGGTTACTACGCTTTGAATGCGCAGGACATGTATGAGCGTCGCCGTGCGGTCCACTGCAAGATGATCGTGCATCCAGATCTGAAGGCCGCGATTGAAGACCGGCTCAAAGCCGGTTGGTCACCTGAACAAATAGCCGGACGTATGCGACTGGAACGCCATCCGATCCGGGTCAGTCACGAAACCATCAACCGCTTTGCCTATTCCAAAGACGGTTGCGCAGAGCAGTTCTATCGCCACCTGCCCCAAGACCGCAGACGGCGGAGACCATGGGGATACCGACGGCATCAGCGCGGCCATATCTTTGATGCTCAAAGCCTTTCATACAGGCCTGAGAGTGTCTCAGCGCGGGCTGAGTTCGGCCATTGGGAGTGCGGTCTGATGATGTTCCGCAAGGAGCATGGAAAGGTGAATGCGACGTCTCTGGTCGAACGCGTCAGCCGCTATACCGTTGTCATGCGTAACGAAGATCGAACATCCAAGCCGATCATGGAGGCACTGATCAGCGGTCTGGCACCCTTGCCCGCGGATGTCGCCGCAAACGACACTGCAAACCGCGCCGCTTGATCAGGCCGCGTCACCCAAAATCCCGCATAGCTCCCTGACGCCCGCCGACGTCTATTTCGGGCGCGCAGAGCAGATCCTGAAACAGCGAGAGGAAATCAAACGAAAAACCATGATCAAGCGGTGCTTGCGCCACCAAACCGAACACGCATAAACTAAGTCAATGATGAGCCAGAGCCTCCAAACGGAAAACTGCTCAGCTGTCCCAAATTATCTGACGATGGACAATTTTCAGACCGAAGGTCAACCAAATGCCAGGCCCATTGCACGGATTTCGGGTCATCGACCTGACCACGATGATCTCGGGCCCTCTGGCCACCATGACGCTGGCCGATCAGGGCGCCGATGTCATCAAGATCGAGCATCCCGGCGGCGGCGATCACAGCCGGCAGGTCACGGGGCGGCGCGGCGGGTTTGCGGCCTCCTACCTCAACAACAATCGCGGCAAGAAGTCGGTCACGCTGAACCTGAAGGATCCGCGCGGCCTCAAAGCCGCGCTGCGGCTTTGCGAAACCGCAGATGTGTTCGTGCAGAACTTTCGCCCTGGCGTGGCCGAGAGGATCGGACTGGGAGAGGCGGCAGTGCGCGCGGCCCGGCCCGACATCATCTACACCTCCATTGCCGGCTTCGGCTTCACGGGCGACTGGGCGCGCAAACCCGTCTACGATCCGCTGATACAGGCGCTGTCGGGTCTGGCAAGTGTGCAGGGCGGCGCGGACGCCGCGCGCCCCCGGCTGGTCCGCACGATCCTGCCCGACAAGCTGACTGCGATCCAGACCGCACAGGCGATCACCGCCGCACTGCTGGCCCGGTCCCGAACGGGTGAAGGCAGCCATGTTCAGATTGCCATGCTCGACACCGTTTTGGCATTCCTGTGGAGCTCTGACATGGCCGGTTACACATTCGTGGGGGACGAGCTGGAACCCACGAAGGGCGATGACGCGCAGAGCTTTGTCGAACTCATCTATCAGACCGCCGATGGCTGGATGGCGGTCTCAGCGCATACCGACAGTACCTGGGCGGGCCTTTCGGCGGCCGTGGGCCGGCCCGACTGGTTAAAGGATCCGCGCTTTGCCACTGTTGCCGCGCGAGAGGAAAACAAACCCGCCCGTCTGGAATTGACACAGGAGGCGCTGCGCGACGACACCACCGACAACTGGATGCGGCGCCTAGGGGAACATGACGTGCCCTGTGCGCCCGTCCTGACGCGCGACCAAGTCTATTCCCACCCGCAGGTTCAGGCCAATGAAACGGTGATCGAACAGGACCACCCCCAGGCAGGCCGGATCCGTCAGGCCCGAACACCGGCACAATTCTCAGCCACGCCGCCAGAGACCCCGAGACCCGCGCGCCGGCTGGGGGAAGACACGCGCGCGGTGCTGGAGGAGGTGGGCTATGACACGGACACGATTGCCGACATGATCGCGCAAGGCATCGCCACAGACACGCAGGACGGCAACCCATGATTGATCTCTACTTTGCCCCCACGCCAAACGGGTGGAAGGCCGCCATCATGCTGGAGGAGACCGGCCTCGACTATCGGCCCATTCTGATGCGGCTCAGCGAAGGCGACCAGTTCTCGCCCGACTTCTTGTCGATCAGCCCCAACGCCAAGATGCCGGCCATTGTCGATCATGCACCGGATGCCGGGTGGGGCGTTGATCCTGTGACCGTTTTCGAATCCGGCGCGATCCTGCTCTACCTCGCCGACAAGACCGGACAGTTCGCGCCGCCGCAGAGCGACCTGCGCGCGCGCAAGGACTTGATGGAATGGCTCTTCTGGCAGGTGGGCAATCAGGGGCCTATGGCCGGGCAACTCAGCCATTACCGTAATTATGCGCCAGAGGACGCGCGCGACTACGGCTTCAAGCGGTATCTGGGCGAATACGACCGCAACCTCGGTGTGTTGGAGAACCGCCTTGAGGATCGCCAATACATCCTCGGGGAGTATTCCATCGCCGACATGCTGGCCTTTCCATGGGCGTTCATTGCCAAACCGCTTGGCGCCTCGCTTGCGAATTTTCCCCGCGTGGCCGACTGGCGCGCACGGACCAAGGCGCGGCCGGCAGTGCAGCGCGCCATCGACCTGCACAAGTCGGAGCAGAACCGGGGGCAACACCGCGCCGACAACAACACGGTCCTGTTCAACCAGTCGGCCGCGTCTCTCAGGCCAAAGCCGAAAGGCGACACCACATAGGGTGTTAGCAGGCACGGACTTGGATTGGGTCGTCCCGTCATCGTAATCTGTGCGGGTTTCGCAAATTCCCGGACACGGATTTCAGTAAATCCCGGACACGCGTTTCGGTAAATCCCGGACAGGGATTTCGGTAATTCCCGGACAGTCCCGGGGATGCTTGGGGCCAGTTGGTCACCGCCTGCGCCGTCACGGCATTCTGCCGGTCTTGAATGAGACCGGGAGAGAACATGCCACGACGTAAGCAAGCGAGGCGCACGACTGTGCAAGACATACGAACCATATTGCGGCTGACGCATGAACAGGGGCTTTCGGTGCGCGAGGTTGGCCTGCGCCTGAAGCTCAGCAAGACGACCGTGGCGACCTATCTGCTTCGTGCCCGGGAGGCGGGGCTCAACTGCTGGCCATTGCCATCGGGCCGCGATGACGATGCGACGCTGCGGCGCGTTCTTTTCCAGCAGGTAGGACGTCCGTCCCGGGACCTGACCGAACCCGACTGGCCGAAGATGGCGGCCGAGATGAAGCGCAAGGGCGTGACGCTGGTGCTGCTCTGGGAAGAATACCGGGCGGCGCATCCCGATGGCTATGGCTACACTTGGTTCTGCGAGCGTTACAGAGAGTTCGAGAGCCGCGTCAGCCCGCGTTATCGCAATCGCCATGACGCCGGCGCGGTGATGCAGACCGATTACGCCGGCCACACAATCCCGGTGATTGATCCTACGACAGGTCAAGAGGATCGCGCCCAGATCTTTGTCGCTGTGCTGGG
This sequence comes from Roseovarius sp. D0-M9, assembly GCF_037083805.1. Classification (NCBI taxonomy): domain Bacteria; kingdom Pseudomonadati; phylum Pseudomonadota; class Alphaproteobacteria; order Rhodobacterales; family Roseobacteraceae; genus Roseovarius; species Roseovarius sp. D0-M9. Next base: position 11,222 of record NZ_JBAPKZ010000056.1, read on the forward strand.
CGCGTCAAACTACACCTTCGCATGGGCAAGCCTCAGCCAGAAGCTGCCCGACTGGATCGACGCGCAGGTCCGGGCGCTGAAGTTCTTCGGCGGGGTGCCCAAGGCGATCGTATGCGACAATCTCAAGGCGGCAGTCGCCAAACCACTCTGGTTCGAGCCGTCGCTGACCAAAACTTTCTCCGACATGGCGACGCACTACGATACTACCGTGCGGCCTACACGACCGCGCAAGCCGCGCGACAAGGGCAAGGTCGAAGGGGCGGTGCTGATTGTCGAACGCTGGATCCTGGCCCGCCTGCGCAACCGGCAGTTCTTCTCTATTGAGGCGTTGAACGTGGCCATTGCCGAGCTGCTCGATGATCTCAATGCCCGAACCATGCGGCGGGTGGGGCGCTCACGTCAGGAGCTTTTCGAAGAGATCGAACGTGCCGCGCTGAGCCGCTTGCCAGATCTGCCATTTTGATATTCCATTTATTATTTAACCTGACGCCGAAAAGCCAATCCACCGTACGGTGGATTGGCATGTGGCATCGGACTTATTCCTCGAGGCGCTCAACAACTGTATCGGCATAGGCGTTGATGAGAGCATTGTAGAAATCGTCCTGGGACGGTTCTACCACAATCCAACCTTCTGGCGCGTCACCCGAACCTGTGATGGCGGTCATATTCAGAGGGTAGCCACCGGTCTGCTCTTCTTGGGTGTCGGTGGTCGATGACGAATTGACCGCGTTGTCCCCCTGATGCATCACCACGGTGCCTTCGATCTGATTGAACTCTCCCGTGTCCGGAAGGAAAGTGTCGCCATCAATCGCGACCTTGTTGATCTCAACGGTGAGTCGCGGCGCGTCAGCGTTATCGTCCACGGTCACTTTGGATGCGATAGACGCAGCCAGATCAGTCTCCAAAGTCGGCCAGTATTTGAGAACGTTGCTGTCCTCATATGCGCTCATGTCAGCCTTGACCTCGACGCCAGATACGGTTTTGTCCATTGCAGCCAGCGGGCCAGCGAAGGCCAGCGCGAGACCTGTGCAAAGTGCTGTGTTCCACAGATATTTCATTGGGTATTTCCCTTGAGGGACATCGCAAAGCGCTATGCGTTGACCGATTGGCCATTTGACATGCGCAATTGTTCGATGTGATGTGATTTTTCTGAATGGCCCGAACCTTGTCGGGGCAGGTGAATTCACAAGATTGTCCTGTAGCCCAGATTGAGAGCTATTGTCAAGTCTAGATAAGTGTAAAAATATTATTTAACGAACGGCTTGACTGCCCTTTCCGGCTCAGCCGCCACGTGTGAACGGGCTGATCGCGCTCGCAGAGATCGTAAAGGATGCGCAAGACAACGCCAGCGTGGATGCTTACCTGAAAGAACCGGAATCTGGCATGGCGCTCGACCTGGTCAAGCGCATGGTCAACGGCGAGAGCCCTCTTGCGATTCACCGCGAATGGCGGGGTTTCTCCGCCGCCGAGCTGGCGCGGCAGTCTGGCGTCAACCGCGTTCAGCTCCTGGACATCGAGGCCAGGCGCAAAAGCGGGTCGATTGCCACGATGAAGAAGCTGGCCGAGGCGCTTGATGTTTCGATCGACGACATAGTTTACTCATGATCCGACTCACAAAAATCAGTGAACATTTTTTCACTAGAAGAAAAGTCACGCCTGCGGCTGAGAGCAACCTGCTACAAGGTGCACTTACGACCCTGAAGGACTTCCGTCCTTTCCCCACCTTAGCCCCGGTTGCGCATGATAGTGTTCCGGGGCTTTTTATCCTCGATAGCCAAGATCATCTCCCTAACCACCTACGCAAAGTTGCACGGAGTGACTGAGTTTTTGTGGATGGGTACGACCGACCAACGTCTTGCGGCTCGATTGTTTCCGGGTACCAGCATCTCATGCCTTCCAACTCTTCCCTCTGCGAGCTTTTGGTGTCTTTTTTCTTGTTTGGGTGTTTGTAAGTCACTTGGCAGCCTCTTCTTAGTGCACGGGCCCCGTATCTGCTGTGACTATGGCTGAACATGGGCAAATTGAAGGAAGTCACTGGGCACTGGGTCCGTTGTATAGCTTGGCTCCCTTCCCAAGCTAGAAGCAAATTTCTGGTCCCTTCTCGTTCCGTGTGGGTAGTCGGGCGCACCGGTGCTTGAGCCGCTCCCATATTTCGTGCCTTCGGTAGGCGCGTCCGACGCGGAGACCTCAGCC
>NZ_JBAPKZ010000057.1:0-13328 GCF_037083805.1 Roseovarius sp. D0-M9
GCGATGGCTGAGGTCTCCGCGTCGGACGCGCCTACCGAAGGCACGAAATATGGGAGCGGCTCAAGCACCGGTGCGCCCGACTACCCACACGGAACGAGAAGGGACCAAACTTCGAGAAAGGGTTCCGTCCCCTACTGAGTTCAATGCGGGATTTGAGCAGATACTTTTCACCAAGTCAAACGCTTCACAACGCGCTTTGGTCAGATATATCCTTCAAAAAGTCTTTAGTTTCGAAGGTGTGGCTGCTATCGGGAATTCAAGTGATTTGACGATTGAGCACCTTCACCCTCAAGCCGAAATTGGCGGAGAGTTCACAGCAGGTATCGTCGGTCAGGTTGGCAATTTAATCTTAGTGGATCCAAAGACAAACGATAAATTGGGGATGAAACCCTACGCGGAAAAGAAGAAAATACTGTTAGACAAAGGGTATAAACTTCCTGTCGATTTTTTGGAGGCGGATGCCCTTTCTCCTGAGTTGATTAAAGGGAATACATTGCGGATTTCCGAGCTTGCGCGCACCCAAGTCTGGCGTGTTTAGCTCTCTTGGGCGCGCGCCTCCTCGATCGTGAAGCTGGCGCCGATTGCAAGGTTTGTGAAACGTCCGGCAAGCGCGTGATCGCCTGTTGCACCAGCACTTGATCCGAGAAGCGGACCTGAACCGACCCGGTAAGCGCTGCGATGGATGAATCCGCCCCGTCGATCTTGCCGTCTGCCCGGATCGTCTCGTTGCCGATTTTGGCGCCGTTGCGCATGATGGTTTCGTTGAAATGGCCAAAGCGCTTCAATGCGACATCGGCAGGCGTTCCGGCCGCTGTCGCCGCACCAACGGCTTCCCCCTGTGCCACGATGCTCGCCGTGGCCGTCAGAAGCCCCGAACGCGCCATCTGCCAACTGAGGCTGTCGACCATGCAGCCCGAATACAGCCTTGGAAACCGCCGACTGGTAGTCGTTCCATAGGTCATCTCGAACACAAGCGCCATCTGCGCGCGCGCCCCTTGGGCTCGTGCCATGGTAAAGTCCTCTGGTAATACCTAAATGAACCTCGCCGCTGCCCGGCACAGTGGCAGTTCGGAGTCTGCCTGCGACTGCGGCACTCAATATGAAGTCAAGATGAACCCGAGATGGTTAAAAAGAAAAACCGACTGCATCGTCAGTTCGAAGTATTTAGTCGGCGGGTTCCAGCGGCACGCCGGGTCATCGATTCACTCCTGTACGGGCGCCTTCGAAAGCTCCGGCTCCCGATTGCTTGCGCTCTCATCATTGGCAGTTTCTTGGCCATACTCCCGGTGTTCGGCCTTTGGATGCTGCCGCTCGGTTTGCTGCTGCTGGCCGTGGATGTTCCACGCCTCCAGCCAATTGTCTCCCGCGTGCTGATACGCACGCGCCGTCGTATCGACGTCTGGCGACATCGCGGCTCATCAAAGCGATGACGAGCCACTTGTCGGTCAGCTGAGCGGATCAGCAGTCTTATAGTGCAGCATCACCGGGATCACGGCCGCCTTCAGGCTGGCTGCGCCCTCGACCGGCAAATCGACCGGATGCGGCGCTTCGACCTCGCCCCACTCGCAAAGGTCGCTCAGCGTCCGTTCTGCTGCAAGCGCCGCACCGATTCTGGCGGTCAACGTGTCGAAGGCGGCGTCCCGGTCGGCGCTCTGCACGACCGCTTCGATCTCGGCACGGTGCTGGTAGTGATAGGCGAGTGGCGACAGCGTCACCTCCGGCTCACCGTCGCGCAGGATCAGGAGGCCGCCGATGGGCACGCGCTCAGGCAGCACGTCGCCGCGCAGGACGGCAGCGGGCATCAGCGCGGCTTCGGGCGTGGTCGCAATGCTGACAAACCGTCCACCAAAACAGGAACTCCCGCGCGGAAACCTGCGTTGACTAACGGAACTGTAAACAGAAAACCCCATGCATGAAGACCTCATCTCCGAACTGACCAGCAACTTTTCGGTCGTATCTTTCGGCGTGACGGCGCTCCGTCTGCTGGCGGCAACGGTTCTGGCGGGGGCAGTCGGGCTTGAGCGCGAATGGCAGTCCAAACCCGCTGGCCTGCGGACGCATATCCTCGTGGGAATTGCCGCTTGTCTTTTCGTCGTCATTGGGCAGGAACTGGCCGATATGCAATTCGGCGACCAGAACGAGCAGCGCGTCGATCCCTTTCGCCTGATCGAGGCGGTCACAGCGGGGGTCGCCTTCCTCTCTGCCGGGCTAATCTTCACCTCAGGCGGAGAAGTCCGCAACATCACCACCGGTGCCTCAATCTGGCTGGCCGGCGCGATTGGCGTGGCCTGCGGCGCGGGCGAAATCGCCTTGGCGGCGCTATCGGCGGTCATTGTCATCGCAGTATTGTCAGTCTTGGGGTGGATCGAACGGCGCGCCAAAGGCCACGATTGAGCCAACAGCACAAACCGTCACGCGTCGCGCCTTACGAGTAAATTATCGAATTTCTGCGCGTCGAAGGCGTCCAGATTACAGCATTTCCACTTATTCAGGATGTGTATCCAACTGCTTTGAAGAAGTTCAAGCACTCGACGGGGGTGAAGAGATCGCAGACGTCGCCGATGGCTGCGATGAGCTTGCGGCAGTGCGGCATTGCGAACAGCAGCTGACACATACATGAGGGCCGGAAGCAACTTCCTTACTACTACCCAAATCGGCAAAAACGGTGTACGTGTCGATACCCTCGAACCAACTTGCAATTGGTCGATCGTACAAGATAGGAAACTTTTACCAGTCGGCCAACTCCTGAATGCCGGTCCGACTCCAAATCAGAGAGGTGGTGTCTACCACATGCAGGTCAGTGTTCGCGACAACAATGTCGATCAGGCCCTCCGGGTACTTAAAAAGAAACTCCAAAAGGAAGGGGTTTTCCGCGAAATGAAGCTCAAGCAGCATTTCGAGAAACCGTCCGAGAAAAACGCGCGGCAGAAAGCTGAGGCGATCCGTCGTGCTCGCAAGCTGGCACGCAAGAAGTTAGAGCGCGAAGCTGGATGAAATTCCATCCTTACGTCTGAGAGAACAGAACTTCCGATGCCCAATCGCATCGGAGGTTTCAGTCCTAAGAAAATATTGTTTTCAGGTGTGCAGCCGCGTCATTGAAGTCAGCTGAACCTCAATGAAGCCAAGATATGCTGCACGAAGTACCAATGACTGCAATGTGAAAGCTGCTTCGCGGCGTTGGGAAGTCAAGCGAACGGCAGCTCAGGGCCGAGCAAGTCATGTCCATGAGCCCACTTCAATTAAAAACGCGGTCAGTTTTTCCAATGTTTAAGATTTTCGCCAAATAGTTCATGAAGTAACATGCTTCTATTCGGACAACCCTGCCAAGCGAGACTTGCCAATGATTGACCCTGCGCAGCTGACTGCCGAACTCGTGCGCATTCCAAGCTGTGATCCTCCGGGGGGTGAACTGGCTGTCGCGCAGGCTGTTGCGAGGATGCTACGACAGATCGGGATTTCGACAGAACTCGACGAATTTCTGCCCGGCCGCGCCAATTTCATCGGACGGATACCTGGGCGCGGGGAAAAGCCTGCGCTGGTGATGTCGGCCCATCTCGATACTGTGCCGGTCCGAGAGATGCCGTGGTCATTTGACCCGTTCGCTGGCGATATTGTTTACGATCGGATCAGGGGCCGAGGTGCTTCTGACATGAAATCGGCAGTTGCGGCTTTTGTCGCGGCAGCGGATCGCCTGAATCGTCGGCAGGCACCGCTTGCCGGCGATGTGATCCTGGCTTTCACAGCCGGTGAAAGCGCGAACTGCCTGGGTGCGCGACATCTNGTCGGCAGGCACCGCTTGCCGGCGATGTGATCCTGGCTTTCACAGCCGGTGAAAGCGCGAACTGCCTGGGTGCGCGACATCTTGTGAAACAAGACTTCCAGAAGGAAATCGGCGCCTTTCTGTGCGGTGAACCTTCGACATTGGACCTGATCGTGGTCGAGAAGGCCATTCTTTGGCTCGAAGCCGAAGCGCGGGGCGAGATAGGCCATGTCTCGGGCGTGCGCGGTGTGAATGCTATAGATGTGATGGCGGATGCAATCATTGCTCTAAGGGGCTTGTCGCTGAACCTGCCCAGCCACTCGCTGCTTTCGCCGCCCTCGGTCGCGGTGGGGCGCATCTCGGGCGGCAGCGCCGTGAACGTGACACCCGACCGCTGCACGGCCGAAATTGACGTACGCTTTGGGCCGGGTATCGACCCTGCTGACGTGATCGCTCAGATCGCGTCAGTGCTTCCGCCACGAATGAGCTTGCGCACGACTGACTTCAAGGCGGCGGTCGAGGAACGCCCTGACAGTCCTTTCATTGAGACTTGTTCAGACGCTGTGTTGGCGTGTACCGGCCGAGTGCCAGCGGTCAAGGGCGTGTCCTACTACAGTGATGGCGCGATCCTCTTGGACGGCCTGGATGTCCCATTTGCCATTCTTGGGCCAGGCGATCTTGGGATGAGCGGTCAGACGAATGAGACTGCGAGCGCCGATGCCATCCGTGCCTGCACCGACATCTATGTGAAGATCGCTGAGGAATGGCTGGCATGAGACCCCTGATTGGCAATTCGCCAATGGGGACGCGCCAGCAGACGCGTCTGGGGAGGCCAAGTACCGGATCCAGATGAACTCTGTTGACGCGATCCGTGCCGTGGGCAGTTGCCCGATCATGCTGCCTTGGCAGCTGGACGATGGGGTGAGTTGGTCGATGAACTGGCCCCCATTTCGACCGGACACCTTGGCCTGACCAAGGAGGCTTAAGGATAGCCTTAAACGTGCTTATGTTCTCTTCCTTCACTGCGCCAGGGATTTGACCGTTCGACAACGAACTCAACTAAGCAACATGTTGCGGGGTCTGCTGGGTGAATTCGGTATCGTGATCGCGCGAGGCGTCGGCAGCGCGATCATGTTCGCAAAGAGTGTGCTGGATGGCGACAAGCCAGGCTTGACTGATCATCTGATCCATAAAGCGGAAAGGTTGCCCCGGAGCGCTTGATGCGCAACCGGGGCTAAGTTGAGGTAGGTTGGTATGATAGTGCGGATTTTATGCTGTGGTTTATTATCGCCCGCAAGCACAACTTTTAGAGGAGCTAATCTAAGTCTCTTCCGTTCAGGATTGCGAAAGTTCCTTGAGGCAGTTTGATTAAAGCTTGACCCGGGAACCACGGCGCCCTTTCGTTTTCCACAGAGGCATGCCAAGTCACTTCCTTCCATTCGCCCATGTTCAGCCATAGTCACAGGGGATACAGCTCCAGTACACTGAGAAGAGGCTGCCAAGTGACTGACAAGCACCTGAACAAGAAAAAGGATACCGAAAGCTCGCATAGGGCAGATCTGAAACACATGCGATGCTGGTATCCCGAGACGATCGAGCCGGAAGATGTCGGTCGATCCGACCCACCTTCAAAGCCTTCCTCACTCAGTGCCACCCTGCGCCGGTGGCTGGGAAGATGAGCTTGGCCCTCGAATAAGAAAGACCGCGGAGCGCAATAACGCATCCGGGGCCAAGTTCAGGGTAGGTCGTATTGGTCACATCATTAACCTGCAGCAAGTGTTTTCCAATCACAAGGGTAGCATTTGGCCGGGGAATAATGTGCGCTACCCCCGTTAAATAATTGATTTATAAACGGAAATTACAGGTCTTTGGACAGGGCCTGTCTTTCCCGATCCACTGGCTTCCACCGACGCTGAGCTTCCTTCAAGGAAGCCTCACGGGCATGGGCCGGGCGCTGACCCAGTTCAAATTGCCAGAGCGCAGGTCGTCCGTGTCTGCGGCCTTGTCAACATGCGCGGCAAGCCGCTGTCTTCAGCACACCTCAGGCACTGGATTGAGACGCAGATGGATCGAGCCAACCTCGCGCACATACGACTTCCTTGCTTAAGGAAAAGCCAACCGGCAAAGTGCTTACCGGATCGGGCGGTGTTGACAAACGTCCTGCTTCATCCTTGAAAGCGGGCTAAACAAACAGACAGGCCATGCAGGCAGGTATGTAATTACCAAGAGCGCAAGTATACGTTGAGTCTTCAAAAATTTTCATAAAGTTCCAACAAGGGGCACGCAGATGCGGGAAGAGGCAGTGCGCTCCCCTAATGACGCAGGCGAGGGTCATGACGACACTGCGGCAATACACCAAGAGAGAAGCTGGCGCTGGTGGCCGGGCTTGTGCCTGGCGCTGGCCGTCCTATACGTCGTCCTCCCCTATGGTCGCCTGACGGCTGTTATCTACGTAGTTGCCACCGCCGTTGCAGCTGCGGCAATCGCAACCGCGTGCCGCAAGCAGCGACGGCTCTACCGGCCGGTCGCTTGGTGGCTGGTTGCGGGGGCGTTGACTCTGACCACCATCGGCCACGGCATCTGGTACTGGCTCGACCTGCTCGGATTGGAGCCGTTTCCATCAACCGCCGATATTTTCTACTTGGCCGCTTACCCACTCTTCATGGCTGCGCTCTGGCTCCTGGGCTGCCGGACCGATCGCGACGACGGTGCTCTGAGCGACGCCCTCATTGTCGGCACGTCGGCGACCGTCTTGGGCTGGGCACTGTTGATTTCGCCCTACATGCAAGATCCGAGCCTCAGCATGAGCCAGTTGATCGTCTCAGCGGCCTATCCCATTGCCGACCTGATTCTGATCCCATTGGTCCTGCGTCTCATCTTCCTGCAACAGACCCGCATCCTCGCCCATCTTTTTCTGCTGGCCGGCATGCTGGCTTATCTGGCGGCAGATCTTCTTTACGCCCATGGCAATCTGGTCGGCTGGTACGCGCCGGGTGGTTTCACGGATTGGCTTTGGCTGTTGGCCTATGCCCTTGTCGCGGCGGCGGCGTGGCATCCCTCTGCCGCGCTGGAGCCCTTCATTCATGCCTCCAATGCCGAGCTGTCGCGGCGCCGCCTCTTCCTCCTCAGTGTCGCTTCCGTTCTGGTCCCGGCGATAATTCTACTGACGGCGGGGTGGGATACGAAACTCGTGCGGGTCGGTGCCATTGCTGCGATCGTATTGCTCCTGCTCGTGATGCACCGCATGGATGGACTCTTGAGGGACGCCCAACGCCAGTCGGAGGAGTTGGCGAGGCTCGCACGGCTCGATCCCCTGACCGGTGCGGTTAACCGCCGTCAGCTGAGCGATGACCTTGGCCGTGAAATGGCCCGCGCCGAACGTACTGGAGCCCCCTTGGGTCTCGCTTTTTTCGACCTCGACCATTTCAAAAAATTCAACGACACGTACGGTCACTCAGCCGGCGACACTCTTTTGCAGGAGTTGGTCATCGCTTGGCAGAAGGACTTGCGCCCGTCTGACGTGCTCGCTCGCTTCGGCGGGGAGGAATTCCTCGTCGTGCTTCCCGACACTGACATGGAGACAGGCGGTCAGGTGATAGAACGCCTCCGCAGCAGAGTGCCGCATAATCAAACCTGCTCTGCAGGCTTCGCGACCTTTCAACCAGGCGAGGACGCCGACGCTTTCATCCATCGCGCAGATGAGGCGCTCTACGCCGCAAAAGACGCCGGTCGCAACCGCTTGGTCGAGGCCTGACGGCGCAGCGTACATCCTTTACACTCAATCTGCTGGGCGACGTTCTGTCCACCGGGAGGCGTTAAAGCAACTGCCGCTTACCCGCCAATTGGCGCTGGGCGTTGCAGCGCGAACCCCTGCCCATAGTCGACTCCGATATTACGAAGCTGTGGAATCAGCTCGGTTACCTCAACGGATTCAGCTATCGTCTGCATATTCATGATATGTGCAACTTTGACCACAGCCTCAACAATGGCTGCACCTGTAGGTTTGGTCAGGATGCCTTTGATGAACTCGCCGTCGATCTTGACGAACTGAACCGGCATATCCTGAAGATAAGCGAAGGATGACAACCCGCTGCCGAAATCGTCCAGAGCAAAGCGAATCCCAACGCCTATCAATTTGTTCATGGTCTCGCAGACACCTCGAACATTCGAAATGGCAGCAGTCTCCGTCACTTCGAAGCAAATCAGGGAAGGAGATACCTCCGGGTTGGCAGTGAGCTGTCCTTCAACAAAGGAAGCAAACCCCGGAGAGGCCAGCGTTATCCCTGAAACGTTGACGAAGTAGCAAGCACTATCGCAACCCTCCAGACCGAGTTTCTGAAGGTGGGCGAACACTTTGCCGATGATATGATGATCGAGCCGCTCCACCGCGCCATAGCGTTCCGCCGCCGGGATGAAGGCACCGGGAAAGATTAGACTTCCATCTTGGCCACGGATACGGGCGAGGACCTCAAAGAATTTGGGTTCCTTTTGTTCGCCCGGGTGCAAGGAGAATATTTGCTGAGCGTGCAAAACGACCTGGTCTTTTTCAATAGCCTCCGCCAAGAGCGTCGTTCCATCCATGTCGCGCCGCCGCAGGCTGATCTCCTCATCAGTGGACGAACTGACCTGAGCGCGATTGCGTCCCTTCTCCTTGGCCAAATAACAGGCAGAGTCAGCCAACCCCAGAGCCTCCTTGGGTGTTGCCTCATCTCTCTGGCCACAGATAGCGATGCCCACACTGAGCGACGTGCTGTAGTGCCTGCCGCAGGCAACCGGATGGAGATCCTGAACAGTTGCTCTCAAGCGATGGGCAACGTTCAAGGCGGCGTCCGTATCGCAATCAGGAATGATCATTGCAAATTCGTCTCCTCCAATTCTTGCCAGGAGGTGATCATCCTCAACGTGCGCCCGCAGTGCGTCCGCTACCTGAAGCAAGACGGCATCCCCGGCTGAATGACCATATCGGTCATTGATGATCTTGAAATGATCTATGTCGAGATAAAGGATGGCGTGCGGTCCGCTGCCATCGAGGGCCTCCAAGCGATTGGTGAACTCGCGCCTGTTATAAAGCCCGGTCAACGGATCATGAGCGGCCTGATAGGCCAGCTTCTGGGCCAATTCGTGTGCCTCGGTGACATCATGGCCTTGAGCAAAGATGCCCGTTATTTGCTCATCATGGTCTCGCAAGGGCTGATATGTCAGATCAATGTAGCGCTGCTCCAGTTCGCCGCTTGGAATGCGCTGGAGCTGTATAGGTATAGCTCGACCAACGAAAGGTTCTCCGGTCCGATAGACACGGTCGAGTTTGTCGAGGAAGCCTTGCCAAATGACTTCTGGCAGCACATCTGCAAGGACACCACCGATTATGGAACGGTGACCGATAAGCTGGTAATATGCGTCATTTGCCAGCGCAAAGACGTGCCGCTCGCCTTGGAGCACACACATGAAACCGGGTGCCGCACGGAAGAGCCGATGAAGGCGCTCCATTTCCTCTGGAATTAAATCTGGCACGATGCTCTCCGTTTCTTGTGGACCAGTTGAGGCATTAAACCGCGCCAAGTTTGCTCTGCTCAGAGCCTCCATTGCATTTTTTCGACCATGCAGAGTGCATATACCTTGGCAGCCCTCGGGGTCGACAGGTTTTTTGCTACCTTTCCGTCGTACGCCGCTTCGGCGCAGGACTTGCAAGTCCTGTTTGTTGGCAAAGTGCGCTCTGTCACCATTTTGGCTTATACATGCAGTTCACTCGGACGCTCCACCCACTCGATGCTACTCAGTGTTGGTTGTCGCTCAGAACTGACCCAGCAGCAGTCAGATTTGCCACTGAGAATTGGCCCATCCCAACTACCAGTTTTAGTATCGTCTGCAAGCCGTGTGCTGAAAAATGGAGAGTAAAGTCCGCTCTGCCGAACTTCGACCAAGCAAAATGCTTTGCAGTGCATGAAAGCCTCATAGTCCTCACCAGCCGGCCTTCAACTGCGTGATGTCTTGGCGGACCGGCCCTTGCCATTCGAGCCCCACAGCGCCTCCAGCACTACAGAAAAATCGCCGGCGGACAGCCATCGTGAACCTGTCCATATGGTTAGTGAAGAAGCGACCAACCTATCCATTTGGCCAGTTCCCATTGGCAGTCAAACGTGACTAAATTGCGTCGCTGGAGATCGACTGAAAGCCCGTCCCGTTGGTTTGCTCATCCTCGTCCTAAAAAGTCGACGTTAATGAAGAGCGCATTTACAATGGCCCCTAAGTTTTTAGGGAAGCGAAAATTGGTATAATTGCGGACAACAATGATTAAATTTTTTCGAGTTAATATTCAATGATGTTTCAATACCTCATATCAACGCTGAACTTGGCTGGGTTGATGGCACTGATAGCCGTTGCCTTTTATGGTGCCTTCAAATTGGCCTCTCGAAGCCTCGTTCAACAAATAGTTTTTGGCGTGATACTTGGAGCAGGTGCTGTATTTGTTTCCCTTCAACCAATTATGAACGTCAACGGGATCCAGAACGATACACGCAACCTTTTTGTTGGTATTGCCGCTGCAATTTTTGGCCCATTAGCTGGCGCAATCACTTTTCTCATTGCTGCCACCACCAGATACTATGAGGCAGCCCCATCAGCCAACGTATGCATATTTTCGCTTTTTGTCGCTGGATGTGCTGGACTGGTCTGGAGGTATTACACGCGAAATGTAGAGCGCAAGCGTGAAGTACACTTCATCATGTTAGGCTTGACCATCAGCCTTTCCTACGTTTCGACCTTCTTACTGCCTCGTGAACATTGGCAGGGGATCTTTATGACAGCAGTTCCAATTTTAGTTATAACAAATATCATAGGCGCAATGGTTCTGGGTGGTTTACTGGAGGGTCACCACCGCCAAAAGGAACGAGAGAGAAAATTACTCGATCAAGCTTCATTTGATCCATTGACTGGTGCGATGAATCGTCGAGCTTTTGAGAAGAAATATGAGGCTTCAGTTTTGTCTCAGACATCCTCGGGTATGGCGTTGATTATAGTTGACTTGGATCACTTTAAAAATGTCAACGATACCTATGGGCATTCCATTGGCGACAGAGTTTTAAATGGCGTTTCTAACATCCTTCAACGTAGCATTCGTGACGGTGATCTGTCCGCCCGTTTTGGTGGAGACGAGTTTGTCCTGTTTTTGCCTGATATACGCGCCGGTGATGTAACCACGATTGTTGATCGAATCCAAAATTCCGTTGCCAAGCTTGGGAGGGAAGAATTTGATTTGGATTTGGATTTAACAGTAAGTATTGGTGTATGCTGGAGCCAAAAGTCGCAAAAATTTGAATCTGCATTCGAGGTCGCGGATCAATCTCTATATCAAGCCAAAGCTGATGGTAAAAACCAGTCAGTGTCCAATGGTACTCTGGCTCTTCGGGCCTTGCCGACTTGAATTTACTGGCACGCCACTTCGGATTAGCTTCCGTAATTGACCCCGAAAATGGGAGCGGCAGCTTTGTCCTGTACTGCTGTCATCCGCTCATTGATAATCCTGCGAGATGCACGAACGGCAGGAATGCGAAAGCTGCACTGCGGCGCGGCAAGATCCCGTGAATGTCTCCTGAGGGCCGTGAGTGACTGGCTTCGGCTGCCGACAGGAGGGGCGGATTGCGGACTTTCTCGCACGTGCAAAGGCCCGATATGCGCAAGTCAAGAGCGGACACTGAACAATTGACCTTAGCCACACTTCGCCAGTTTTCATCTGCGTAATGAAAGCTGCAACTAAGAAACTTAGCGCGTTCGCTCACTAACGTTTCAGTCGACTATACCGTAATTGACCGCCCAAACTTGGACTGCGCACAACATCCGGTGGTCGGCAGACTGGCCAAAAGGACAGCTACTGCAAACCGGCTTAATCTACGACAAATGCGCAAATTCGTTTCAATCACACTTCAATATAGGTCGCGACCGCCAATTGCTCAGCTTGGCGACCAGGTCCACCACGCAAAAGGTTCAATAAATCATGACGCTGGACATGCAGACGGCGATCTTCATGGGTGCCTTCGTTCTTATTTCTGCTGGCGCGGTCCTGCTGATGTATTGGATGATGCACCGGCGAGAATGGTCAGCGTTTGCGTTTGCCGGGGCCATGTTCACGGAAGGCGCAGGCGTGATGCTTCTTGCCAGTTACCAAACATACGGGGGAAATGTGTGGCTGCCGGCGACCTTGCTCTTCACGGCCTCGTTGGCACTCTCATGGGCCGGTACTCAGTTGCTGACCAAGCAGCGGGTTGGCTGGACGACGGTCGCCGTAGCTGTTGCTGGCATAGCCGTCCCGCAACTTTTCACGATCCTTCCTGTTGGCTTGCCGACGCGTGCGACGGGAACGCTCGTGTTTTCCGTGGTCTACTGTGTGATGGCCTTTACAGTCGCCAGGTCGCGCGAAGACGGAGTTTGGGTCCGAGCGGCCCTTGCGACCGTCTTTTTGGTTCGAGCCACTGCCTTATTCTTCCACGGGTTGCTGATCGGGCCAGACGAGGATGCCAACCTTTTCATCGTGGGTCTGCTGCATCTCGCAACGCCGTTCAGCGCTGTCGCAATAGCGATTTTCCTCATCCAGATGATTGAGCTGCGCCGCGTTCGTCATTTCAAGCACGCAGCGGAGACCGACTCACTCACAGGCGCATCAGGTCGATGGACGTTCCTCAAGAATGCGGAGCGTCAGTTTGCGCGCAGTAGCAAGGGAGGAGACCCCCTCGCGTTTCTTGCGCTCGACCTCGATCATTTCAAGCGCGTCAATGACGACTACGGTCATGCGTATGGCGACGAGGTTCTGCGCGTTTTCAGCAGATCAGTGCGCGGCAGGCTGAGGCCTGGCGATCTGTTCGGGCGGATCGGCGGCGAGGAGTTCGCGATCCTTCTGCCCGGCTGCGATGAATTGGCCGCAGTCGCCATCGCGCAAAGGATAGGCCAACAGTTCGATCAGGATGGCGAGGTCGTCGACGGCAAGAACGTTCAGGCGAAGGTCTCCATCGGTGTCGCCGTCGGACCGGCGCCAACACTGGCAGGGCTGATGTCCGATGCCGACCGAGCCCTATACCGTGCAAAGGCGCAAGGACGAAACCGAACGGTTGCATGGAGTGCTGGCGAGCGCGAAGCGATGATTGATGACGATGGCGTTCAGATGTCTTGATCCGTCGACGCCCGGAAGTTTCTCGGCATCCCACACTGTCCTGATCTTGGAGGGCGCCAACTGCGAAAACGTGTTCCAATAAAAGTGCTGCGCCGACATCTTGCTCTACAAGTGCCATCGCATTGTTGAAGGGATAACGTGTCAAAAGGCCGTTTTTTTCGAGGCTGGCTGACGCTTTAATTCGCTGAACGAAGAAACAGCCCCTTTGGTGATTTAACGCGAAGGCTAAGCTCTCGGCGCGAGCGGCAGCTCAGGGCCGACCGTGTTCCTCGACACAAGTGGCCGTTTGGCGAAGATATCAGGTCCCTTCTCGTTCCGTGTGGGTAGTCGGGCGCACCGGTGCTTGAGCCGCTCCCATATTTCGTGCCTTCGGTAGGCGCGTCCGACGCGGAGACCTCAGCCATCGCA
>NZ_JBAPKZ010000058.1:0-12946 GCF_037083805.1 Roseovarius sp. D0-M9
ACAACAGACAATACAAAGTGAGGCAAAACGGCCGCGGGATGGAGCAGCCCGGTAGCTCGTCAGGCTCATAACCTGAAGGTCGTAGGTTCAAATCCTACTCCCGCAACCAAAAAATCACGTATTATCAAATGCATAAACGCCGCCCTTTGGGGCGGCGTTTGCGTTTGCAAAACCCGTGGAAGCACTGTGGAAGCAAGAGGGAACGAAACTCTGCGAGACAATGCGTGGCCGGCAATGCCGCTCTCGGCCCAAGGACCTTGGCCAAGTCTGTCAGCGCTGCGGCGCAGCCGCAGCAGACCAAACTTCGCTGTCAGTGCACGAACTGAAATTGACTGAAAGGCCGGTGCGCGGGACGGCTTACACTGCCGGCGCTGCGCGCGTCCCGAGACTATCAGCTAGCCAGCACGTTCCGGAAGAGCCAAGGGTCGCTTTCGTCGATATCCTCGGGAAACTGGACCCATCGATCCGCAAGAGGCGTCCAGTCGGTGAAATGCGCCTCTACCGGGCCAAGGTAAGGACGCTGTATTTCGAGGCAGCGTCGGTGATCCATTTCGTCTGTCTCGACGATGCCGGCCTCGGGGTTCTCCAGTGCCCAAACCATCCCCGCCAGCACCGCCGAACTGACCTGGAGCCCTGTCGCGTTCTGGTAGGGTGCAAGATCATGCGCGTCAGCGTTCGATAGGCGAGAGCCATACCAGAGGGCATTTCTCTCATGTCCAAAGAGCAGCACACCAAGTTCGTCGATACCCTCGACAATCTCGTCCTCCGTCAGGATATGGTGCCGGGTCTGCTGACGGCCGGACCCGAACATCTCGTGCAGCGACAGGACCGCGTCATCGCAAGGGTGATAAGCATAGTGACAAGTCGGCCGATACTCCGGCGCATTGCCTTTGCCGACGGTGTAATAATCGGAGATCGAGATCGCTTCGTTATGCGTTACCAGAAAGCCGAACTGGGGTCCCGGCGTCGGACACCATGAGTGCACACGTGTGATCGCACCGGGGCGGTCGAGCCAGATTCCTGCGCCGCAACCCGTGTCGTGCCGATGGCCGTTCTCGGGAAACCACGTCTCATGCGTGCCCCATCCAAGTTCAGCGGGCTGAAAGCCTTCGGAAATGAATCCCTCGACGGACCAGGTATTGACGAATACCCCACGCGGGCGAGGCACCCGCCTGGCCTGGGTGTCACGCTCGGCGATGTGAATGCCCTTCACGCCAAGAGATTGCATCAGTCGCGCCCAGCCCTCGCGATCCGTCGGAGCGTCTGTCTGGCGCCCCGTGTCATCGGCGAGCGTGAGCAGGGCGTCCTTGACGAACCAGCTTACCATTCCCGGGTTTGCTCCACAGCAGCTTACGGCAGTGGGGCCGCCCGGGCTGCGCGCCTTTTCGTCGCGCAACTTTTGCCGGAGCGCATAGTTCGTGCGGGCCGCGTTATCGTGCGTGCCGAAGTAATAGCCCGCCCACGGTTCGACAACGGTGTCGATGTAAAGCACGCCTATCTCACGGCAGAAGGTCATTATGTCGAGCGAAGAGGTATCGACGGACAGGTTCACACAAAATCCGCAGCCCTCGGAGAAAAGCTCGCCCAGAACCTCTCGGTAGTTCTCCGGCGTCAGGGCCACTTGAATGTGGTTGAGTTTATGCTGACGCAGAAAAGTCGCCTTGCCCTGATCGGGTTCAATCACGGTAAGCTTTTCCGCGTCGAAGTCGAAATGCCGCTCGATCAACGGCCAGCATCCTTTGCCGATCGACCCGAAGCCGATGATCACGACAGGGCCATCGATCCGCCCATAGACTGGGTATTCTTGGTCCATGCGTAATCTCCTAATCCATTGGCGTCGGACTTATCCAGCCACGACAGCCTGAGAGTTCCAGAAATAGGATTAGTGGTCTGGCACCGTCAAGAACAGGAAAAGGTGCGGAAACTATTGCAACAACCAGCTTCGCATCAGAATGACCCGATTTGAATGTCGTCGACAGCAGACGGCCCTTACCAGCCATTCCGCATATCACGCCACGTCGCAGTGCAGCTTCACGGAACCGGCCATTCGCGCAGGGTGAAGCATCTTTTTGAGGGTGAAGGTCGGCTAGCCCCTGCATCGCCGTGCCCATGGCCCAGATCCGCTTGCGTTGTGCCACCTGCTCGACCCGCCGCGCCAGGATCAGTTGCGGCAACAAGTATCCCGCCTCGGGTGCCGGCACCAGCGCCGATGATGAACCCCGGGGCTCCCAACGCGGACAGCAGCCAGGCCGGTACCAGCTTGGGGTCGATCAGACTGTCCGCCACCTTTGTCAGGGACAGCGAGGTCACATGGATCAATCCGATCGCGGCCTCGTCCTGTTGCAGATCCGCGGGATCGCCGCCGGTCACCGTGCGAAGATGCGTAGCTGGCGGTCGGCTGCGGCCTGTTCTGTCGGCATGTCAGTCATTGCGGATCAACCTGTAGACCCAGGCACGCGAGCCGTCGGCCAGGGTGACAACGTCGCGGCGATAGCGCGCGCCAAGCCGCTCATAGCGATCCAGACGCAACAGACCCCGGTCATCGACAGCAAAGACCATGCCGGACAGCGTTGCGTCCTGATCAGGGCGCATGTCGCGCCCGTCGCGGCGAAACCCTGCCAGACGCGCCTCCTGCGCCGGTGTGACCCGGCCCAGGACGGCCAGCCTGATTGCCGGGTTGGTCAGAGTCGCATATCCGAACACGCGATGCGGCCCCTGCTCTGGCTCCGGCTGCGCCGCGATGATTGCCGGCGTCACCGGGGGCAGCCAGACGGGCAGGTGCACGATGCCGACCCAGAGGGTCAGGCCAAGCAGCACCACGGCCAGCGACATGCGCCGCATCAGTGTCATATCCGTGCCCCGGTCAGGGCCTCGGTTGCCATCCGGTGTCGATAGACCATATGCTCCACTGTCCGGCAGATAGCATAGAGAGTGCAACCCCTTGACCGATCTGACCGAAACCCGCGCCCGCATCCCGCTGGAAAAGCCCTGGCCATTGCCCTCGCCGAACGGACCTGAAGGCAAGCCGCGCCGCGTCGGGGTCGAGATCGAGCTTGCCGGCCTGACCGAAGCGCAGACTGCGGGGCTCGTGCAGGCCGCCTGGGGTGGCGAAGTCCGGACACAGACGGATCACGACCTGACCGTGACCGGCGGCGCGCATGGCGATGTCGGTGTTGAGCTGGATATCGTGTTGCGCGACAAAGCGGGCAATGTGATCGCCGACAAGCTGCTGGACTGGTCGCGCGCAGTCGTGCCGGTCGAAATCGTGACAGCGCCGCTTTTGCCCGCCGATCTTGCCCAAGTGGACAGGCTGATCGGGGATCTGGTCGTGGCCGGGGCGGAAGGGTCGCAAGACGGCCTGTTCTACGGCTTCGGAATGCACCTGAACCCCGAAGTGGCAGGGACCGATACCACAGAGATCCTGCCTGTCGTGCGGGCCTACGGGCTGATGGAGGATTGGCTGCGGGCGATCGACCCGATCGACCCATCCCGGCGGCTGCTGCCCTTTGTCAATCCATGGCCGGATGGCCTGGTGGACCTTCTGGCGACAGAAGGCGACGCCTGGGATATTGATGACCTGCTGCGCGCCTATGCGTACCTGACACCGACCAGGAACCGCGGGCTGGATCTGCTGCCGCTGCTGGAACATCTGCGCCCTGCGGCGCTATCCGCACTGATGGACGCGGACATGCTAAATGGGGGACGGCCCACCTATCACTACCGCCTTCCCGAAGCGCGGCTGGGCGCGCCGGGCTGGTCGGCTGTCTATGAATGGAACCGCTGGGTCCTGGTCGAACGGGTGGCCGCCGACCCGGATCTTCTGGCGCATCTGGCAGAGTTGTGGCGCGATCACCGCGACAGCCTGACCGATACGCGCGGTGACTGGTCATTGCGCGTGCAGGCAACGCTTGGCCCTGCGGCCATCTGGTCATGAGGCCCTGCATCGGTGTCACCACCTCTCGCCGGACGGGGTGGCGCGTGTTTCCCGTAATCGCACTGAATATCTGGCTTGCAGGCGGCCGGGCGCGACGGTGGGACAGTGGACGCGAGGCAGACATGACAGCAGTCGACGGGTTGGTCGTGGGTGGCGGGGATGACATCTCGCCCATGCTGTACCAGGGCGAGATGTTGGCCGAAGCCAGGCTTGACCCAAGGCGCGATGCGCTGGAACAGCGCCTTGTTGGTCAGGCGCTGGACCTTGGCAAACCGGTCCTGGGCATTTGCCGGGGCGCACAGATGTTGAACGTGGCGGCAGGGGGCAACCTACATCAGCGCGCCTATGACCATTACGCGGACAGTCGCCACTATCGCACGATCCTGCCGCGCAAGGATGTAGCGGTGCTGGAAGGCACGGGTCTGGCCTCGATTGCTGGTACGGCACCGATGCGGGTCAATGCGCTGCATTCCCAGGCGGTGGACCGGTTGGGAACCGGTCTGCGGATCGCGGCACGCGATGGCGGCGGCATGATCCAGGCCGTCGAGCGCAGCAGCCCGCCCTTCGCGCTGGGTGTGCAATGGCACCCGGAATACCTGATATATGCCCACAGACAGCGCGCCCTGTTCCGCGCGCTGGTGGATGCCGCGCGGCATTGATCGCGCGCCCCTGATCCCGTGGACTGCCTAGGCAAAAGCGATTATCCTCGGGTTCGTGCTGAACATCATTCGCCATGACGGCCCCGATAACCCACTCCGCTGCTGATCGCCCACGGACTTTACGGATCGGGGCGCAACTGGGGTGTGATCGCCAAGCGGCTGTCCAGCGACCGAACCGTAATCGCGGTGGGTATGCACAACCATGCAGCCGCAGCATATCAGCACCACGTTAGGTAACTGGTTCGGGTCATCTTCACTGACGGCCCACAGCCGCCGTTGGTCGACGCATCCGATGCCGCGCCACAGCTTCACCAGACCTGCCGTTCGCGCACCGCGCAGCATTTTCAATAGGCGAGTGAAGGCAGTGCGGGACCGAGCGGTCCTTTCTGCGCAAGGAAATTTTCCTTTGGGCAACACGGGGACTGTGCGACATTGATCGTCTGAAGTTCTAATAAATGATCTTCTGAACTGGGATGATCGACGAATGTTTTACTATTCCGTCTCACACTGGGATACGGTCGACTAGACCGTTGAAATGGAAGCTCTTGCTCGTGAAAAGTATGTGCCAATGGTGAAGGCACTAGGTGCCGAAAGCGTCGACATGCTTAGAACAGGCGATTTGACTTTTCTTGTCGTGACAAAGAGTGCGGACGCGGCCGATGGAGAGGCTGCCCAAGCGCGCATCGATGAGATCCGCGATCAAGCCGCAGAAAGCAGCCGCGTGAATTCTGCTGTTGGACCCCATCAAGAATCGGGGAACTACCGCGGCAAAAAAAAGCAAGATGACCGTTCACGCCCAAATGGACCATTTGACGCGTGGTTATGGTCTGTTCAGTCTGAAAATTAAATTTTTTCAGATCACCTTGACGCAACGTCATAGACTAAATGATCAGCAGGTTCAAACACCCCGCGGCCAGTCAGGCCACGTGCTAATCAAGGGCGAAAATTATGACACAGGCATTGACAGATGCAGATGATCTGCAATCAGAAGACTTCGGTTTTGGCACGCAGATCCGCAAGTCCCCCTATTTCAAAGCCACCGTGCGTTGGGGCGCAAAGGGATTTTCGGTTTATAACCACATGTATATCCCGCGTGACTTTGGGGATCCGGAGCAGAACTTCTGGAACCTCGTCAACGACGCGATCCTGTGCGATGTGGGCGTCGAACGTCAGGTTGAAATCACCGGCCCCGATGCCGCGAAATTCACCCAGATGCTGACCTGTCGTGACCTTTCGAAAATGGCCGTTGGCCAGTGCAAGTACATTCTGATCACAGATGCCGACGGTGGCATGCTGAACGACCCGATCCTGCTGCGCCTGGACGAAAACCGCTTCTGGATTTCCTTGGCAGACAGCGACATCTTGTTGTGGGCAAAGGGCATGGCCTTGTTTGCCGGGATGGAGGTGACCATTCGTGAACCCGATGTCTCGCCGCTGCAGTTGCAGGGGCCGAAGTCGGGGGAGGTCATGAAGGCGCTTTTTGGCGACAGTATCATGGACCTGAAATACTACTGGCTGCGCCACGTCGAGCTTGACGGCATGCCGTTGGTGGTCTCGCGTACCGGCTGGTCGAGCGAGCTGGGCTATGAGCTTTACCTGCAGGATGAATCACGCGGCGACGAGCTATGGGAAAAAATCATGGCGGTGGGCAAGCCCTTTGGCCTGAAGCCGGGACACACATCTTCGATCCGTCGCATCGAAGGCGGAATGCTGTCCTATCACGCCGACGCGGACATGAATACGAACCCCTACGAGCTTGGTCTGGATCGTCTCGTCAATCTCGACATGGAGGCCGACTTCATCGGCAAGGCCGCGCTGCGCAAGATCAAGGAAGAGGGTCCAAGCCGCAAGCAGGTCGGCCTGGTCATCGATGGCGATCCTCTAAACGGTCCGAACACTTCATACTGGTCCGTCAAGAAGGACGGCGTGGTGATCGGCAAGGTCACCTCTGCGGTGTATTCGCCGCGTCTGGAAAAGAACATCGCGTTGGCGATGGTAGCCGCAGAGCACGCCGTTCTGGGTGCGGAAGTCCAAGTCTTGAACAAATCGGGTCTGGTCAACGACCCGGGAACCTCCGCGGCCGTTATCGTGGAGCGTCCATTCTACGATCCGAACAAGAAAATAGCGGCCTCCTGACCGCCATCCGAAAACGGAGACCTGACCCATGTCCGACCTATCAATAGACCTGAACTGGCAGCGAGCCGAACCTTATTTTGAGTTTGGCAAATACTCGGCCGAACACACGGTGAGTTACAACAGCACATTTGAAGTCCAGGCAGACGCCGCCCCTGATTGGGGCGGCAAGCCGGAAAACACCAACCCGGAACAGGCATTCGCTGCTTCCCTGTCCAGTTGTCACATGATGACCTTTCTGGCGCTGTCGGCCAAAGCCGGCTGGCCGGTGGCAAGCTATCACGATCACGCGGTCGCGCATTTGGGCAAGAACCCCAAGGGGCAGATGTCGGTGACCCGCATCGATCTCCATCCGGTTGTGCGGTTCGACACAGGATTTGCGCCTCACGCGCTCGAACTGAAACAGATGCAGGAACGCGCACACCGTTATTGCTTCGTCGCCAACTCCCTGTCTGACAGCGTTGAAATCAACATCCTCTGAATCGGAAAAGGGTAGAGAATGACCGATGGTATCCTTCTGCGCAATCTGGACGCCGATGGCATCCTGCGTCTGACCATGAATGACCCGGCACGGCGCAACGCGCTGTCCGAGGCGATGATGACCGCCCTTGGTACCGCCTTTGCCGAAGCGGGGCAGGATCGGGAGGTCCGCGTGATCGTGCTGGCAGCCAACGGCCCGGCCTTCTGCGCCGGTCACGACCTGAAGGAAATGACCGCGGGCCGTAGCGGTGCGGATCGAGGACGCGGCTATTTCACGCGCGTGATGACACAGTGTTCGGGCGTGATGCAGGGCATCGTCAATTGCCCCAAGCCAGTGATCGCCGAGGTCACGGGCATCGCCACTGCCGCCGGGTGTCAGATTGTCGCCAGTTGTGATCTGGCGATTGCCGCTGAGACGTCGAAATTCAGCACGCCGGGTGTACATATCGGCCTCTTCTGCTCGACCCCGATGGTGGCGCTTTCACGCAACGTGGCGAACAAGCATGCCTTGGAGATGCTGCTGACCGGTGACATGATCCCGGCGTCGCGTGCCGCCGAAATCGGGTTGGTAAACCGCGCCGTCCCGGCCGAGGCGCTGTGCGAAACGACGACTGAGATCGCGCGCACGATTGCATCGAAATCCAGCATGACACTGGCGACCGGCAAGCGCGCCTTCTATGCCCAGCGTGAAATGCCGCTGTTCGAGGCCTATGACTATGCCTCTCAGGTCATGGTCGACAACATGCTGGCGCGCGACGCCGAGGAAGGCATCGCTGCCTTCATCGAGAAACGCGCCCCCGAATGGCAGGATGCGTGATCCGATGGAACCGAACCCCTACGACAGCGGATTGGAACGCAATCCCGCGAACTACCAGCCCCTGACGCCTCTGACGTTCCTCGAGCGCGCCGCCAGCGTCTTTCCCGACCACACGGCCATCGTGCATGGGACGTTGCGGCGCAGCTATACTGAATTCTACGCAAGATCGCGGCAACTCGCCTCTGCCCTGTCACAAGAGGGGATCGGACGGGCTGATACGGTCTCGGCTTTGCTAGCAAATACCCCCGCGATGCTTGAATGCCACTACGGCGTGCCGATGTGCGGCGCAGTGCTCCATTCGATCAATACCCGGCTGGATGCGCCGATCATCGCCTTCCAGTTGGATCATGCAGCCTCCAAACTGGTGATTGTGGACCGAGAGTTCATGCCGCTCCTGCAAGAGGCGCTTTCGCTCTGCTCGGTCACCCCCACAGTCATCCAGTATGACGACCCGGAGTTCACCGGACCCGCCGCGACTGTCGAAGCCGCTGACTACGAATCCTTTCTCGCAAGCGGCGCTCCCGATTTCGCATGGCTGATGCCAACGGACGAATGGGACGCGATCTCTATCAACTATACTTCCGGCACCACCGGCGATCCCAAGGGTGTGGTCTCGCACCATCGCGGCGCATATCTTCTGGCGCAGGGCAACGCGCTGACGGCCTCGATGCCGAAACATGCGGTTTATCTCTGGACGCTGCCGATGTTCCATTGCAACGGCTGGTGTTTCCCATGGACCCTGTCGGCGATCATCGGCACCCACGTCTGCCTGCGGCAAGTACGTGCCGAACCGATCTGGAATGCGTTGGCGGACGAAGGGGTGACCCACCTGTGCGGCGCGCCGATCGTGATGTCGCTGATGATCTCGGTGCCCGACCCGGTGAAACGTGACCTTCCGCACCCGGTGCAGTTCTTTACCGCCGCCGCCCCGCCACCGGAAAAGCTGCTCTCGGACATGAAGACTGCCGGGTTCGACGTGACGCACCTCTATGGCCTGACCGAAACCTATGGCCCGGCTGTAGTCAACGACTGGCACGCTGCCTGGTCCGACCTGCCGCCCGCCGAACAGGCGCGGTTAAAATCTCGTCAGGGCGTGCGCTACCTGCCGCTCGAAGGGCTGGACGTTTTGGATCCCGAAAACATGCAGCCCGTCACCCGCGACGGCCAGACCATGGGCGAGGTCATGTTTCGCGGCAACGTTGTGATGAAGGGCTATTTCCGCAACGAGAAGGCCACCAAAGAAGCCTTCGAGGGCGGCTGGTTCCACTCAGGAGATCTCGGGGTCATTCATCCTGATGGCTATATCCAGCTCAAGGACCGCTCCAAGGACATCATCATCTCGGGGGGCGAGAACATTTCGTCAATCGAGGTCGAGGAAGCGCTTTACCGGCACCCCGCTGTTGCAATCGCTGCTGTGGTGGCCATGCCGCACGAGAAATGGGGCGAAACGCCTTGCGCCTTCGTGGAACTGGCCGAGGGTCAGACCGTGGATGCAGAGGCCCTCAAGGACTGGTGCCGAAAGCATCTTGCCCCCTACAAGGTCCCGGGCCGTTTCGTATTCACCGACATCCCGCGCACACCAACCGGCAAGATCCAGAAATTCGCATTGCGCGAGCAAGCAATAAATATGGACGCATAATGGAATCAACAGGGTGAATGAAGTAATCGCTTAAATCACATCCATCTTGGAGCTTAATAGCTGCCGACGGAGACTATTCTCTTATGTTTCATTCCATCGACCCCAACGGTTATGTTGCAGTCGTCGTATTGGACGGGTTTTCAGCATTGAGTTTCGGCTCGATCGTTGAACCGTTTTCCTTCCTGGCTAAGTCTTACCCTGAGATTGCACCAAGGCTGATCCTTGTAGGCCTGGACGGCAGGTATGTGCGGTCGCAAAGCGGAGTGGCGATTGAATGTGACGAGGACGCAGAGGCCCTTATCACCCGCCTTGGCCGTGGGCGTACACCTGCGTCGCTCATCATTTGCAGCGATACCGAGGCTCGTATTGTTGAGAAGAGCCTCCTGCTGTCCCTCCTTCGTCTTGCAACCCGAAATGGCGTGTCGATCTACGGAGTTGGCAGTGTAAACTGGCTTATTGCCGAAACCGGGATCCTTAAAGGCGGCAAGGGCACAGTTCACTGGAAATCTCTAGCAGCTTTCGCGGAACAGTACAGTGATGTCGACTCCGAAGATGTGCTTTTTGTCTCAAACGGCATGGTGGTGAGTTGCGCCGGGGAGTCGGCCACACTGGACATGGTGCTGGATATCATTGGCTCGATTTCGCCACAGGCGGCGGAGGCTACGGCAAATCAATTGCTGGTTTCGTTGCCACGGCGCGGGAATACCAGCCAACCGGGATCGAAGGGGCATCGTCTTCGGAACGTGCCCCAGAACCTTTCCAATGCTGTGCGAGTTATGGCCTATAACATTGAATCTCCCTTACAAGCAGCTGAAGTAGCAGATAAATGCGGCATTCCTATACGCCGGCTTGAGCGAATGTTTCAAAACCACTTGGGCACATCGCCAATGCAGTATTACACTCAGTTAAGATTGGAGTTTGCACATGACCTGCTGATGCAGACAAATATGACCATTCTCAATGTCTCTGTGGCATCAGGGTTTTGCTCTCATGGGGCGCTAACCAAGAAGTTCCGGCGCCGGTATGGTGAGACTCCGAGTCAACGCCGAATGAAAGCATGGCACCTGAATGTCGCTGAAGCGCATTGATAACCGTGGCACCGATGAATGCTTCTGAGTGCTTCTTTTTCGATTTGGGTTCGATCAGTGCCTAGCCTGCCGCAGCATTGGACCTTTTCATGCTGGGTACCCAAGCCGATGTTCTTTGTTGTGTTGATAAATTTGCTTTATCGCCATGCACAGACCGTGCTGATACCCGGTGGACGACGCGAATATCTATCTTAACCTGCACTTGCCGGAGGGAGAGGAACAAAAATGTATCGCATCCGGTTATTCGCTGTTCGCCACGCCCGCAGTTTTGAATGGATCTACAAATGCGTTGAAAAGTTGATGGTTGCTCTAGATCCACTGTTTTTCCGGATCGGATACAACAGGGTCGAGCGCCCTGTCGCCCTTATAGAAAGGGGCGTGAAAACGTTGCTCTTCGATTGCAAAATGTGTGGACAATGCGTTTTGTCTTCTACCGGTATGTCCTGCCCGATGAATTGCCCAAAGCAGCTACGCAACGGCCCCTGCGGCGGGGTGCGCGACGGTGGATATTGCGAAGTTAAGCCCGAGATGAAATGCGTCTGGACGCTGGCCTGGGACGGGGCCAACCGCATGAAAGAGGGCAGAGCAAAAATACGCGAGGTTTTGCCTCCGGTGGAACACACGCTCAAAGGGTCGTCCTCTTGGCTGCGAGTGAGCCGTGAAAAGGCCGCGCAAATGCGCGTAAGCCGCGATGCGGCGCGCGCTACGCTTGCAAAGGCCTTTCCCGAAGCGCGATTGCAGGAACCGGCGGCAGTGCCTCTGAGTGTTGAGCCACCCAAGGCCACGCAGGCGGAGGCAGAGGCGGAGTAATGATTGATCTTGAAAGCACCGGGACCGAACTGCTCGCCTATTCTAAACCACCGGAGGGGTATGTCTCACACAGCAGGCTGGAGCGGGTGTTGCGCTCAGGCCGCTTTGCCGTCACGGCTGAGCTCAATCCGCCCGACAGCGCTGATGCTGCGGATGTGTTTGAGGCTGCGCAGCCTTTGGGCGAAGTGGCCGATGCGATCAATGCAACCGATGCCTCTGGCGCAAACTGCCACATGTCATCGATCGGGATTAGTGCCCTGCTAACACGCGCGGGTTATTCGCCTGTCTACCAGATTTCCTGCCGTGACCGGAACAGGATCGCGATTCAGGGGGATGTGTTGGGAGCGGCGGCGTTGGGTGTGTCCAACGTCTTGTGCCTGACCGGGGATGGTGTGGGCGTCGGGGATCAGCCGGGGGCAAAACCGGTCTTCGATTTCGACTCTCTCACGCTTTTGCGTACTATCCGAACCATGCGCGACAAAAGTGTGTTCCTGTCGGGCCGTAAGATTACCCGCCCGCCGTTGCTGTTTCTGGGCGCGGCCGAAAACCCTTGTATTCAACCCTATGAGTGGCGGCCTGACCGGTTGATTAAAAAGATTGAGGCGGGTGCCGAATTCATTCAGACGAATTACATCTTTGACATTCCTTTGTTCGAACGGTTCATGGCACGTGTGCGCGATCAGGGCGCAGAGAAACGTGTGTTCATCATCGCCGGTCTTGGTCCGCTGGCCTCGGCCAAGGCCGCGCGGTGGATGCGCAGCAATGTTCCAGGTATTCACATTCCAGATCAGATCATCGCGCGCATGGAAGGGGCCGCGAACCCATCGGAAGAAGGCAAGAAAATCTGCATCGAGCTTATGCAGCAGGTGCGCGAAATCGAGGGCGTGGCGGGTGTGCACATCATGGCCTATCGGCGCGAGCATCTGGTCTCCAGCATAATCCTGGAATCCGGCGTTCTGTCAGGGCGAAACGCTGCAAAACGAAGATAATCGACGAGCCGCACGAATCAGAACGCAGGTTTCGGCGCCCGCGGCCCGCTGATAACTTTGATCTTGACTCAAAGCCTTGCCTTCCTGACCCTTTGTATGATGAGCCCGGGGGAAGCGTGGATTTGGGGGTACAAATGATTGTCTACAGCAACGACTTTTCGACTGATCCGAATTGGACCACTGATCAACCCGAGAACTTCTATTGGGATAGCGCAACGGGTACGTTCGTCGCCAGGACCGAAAATGAGGTCCCGGACTACTCGCCAAACCGCTACGCATTCGAGGATATCAGGCTTCTTCGCGGTTTGTGTGGGTGTGCGGGTCTCCGGTCAGTTCACGACCACACCAGATGTTGTGTCGTAGGGTGACGCGGGCAGGTGCTTGAGCCGACCGGCGA
>NZ_JBAPKZ010000059.1:0-12216 GCF_037083805.1 Roseovarius sp. D0-M9
AACGATGACGGTGAGACGGCGATGATCGCCGCTCAGTGAACGAGCAACACCGGCTATGAAGAAGCAGGTGGACGCCAGTTCCTACACCACTTCCCGGGGCACTACCGTTACGCTTTGGCAATGCTCTTTGATAGAAGCCGACGTCCAACCAGCTTGCAGATTTGGTCCATGAGGGCTCGGAGCGGGCCTCGGATGCGGCGCATCATTCCCTGATATGATGAACTGTCAAGGTCTAGTTGCCGTCGCGGAGCCTGGTAGCTCCCGGAATCGTTGCATGGCAGATGGCAAGGTGACGTTCCACTGGCGTGACTATCGCCATGGTCGTCGGCCCAGGACGATGACCCTCGATGCCGGAGAGTTCATCTTGCGCTTTCTTCTTCATACCGTGCCGGACAGCTGTCACCGCATCCGCCTTTACGGCTTTCTGGCCAACGGGCAGCGTGCTGCCCGCCTCACGGCGCGCAGAGCGCTGCTGGCCGACCGGGCATCGGAAACCGAGATCCGTGCCAAACCCGCGATGAAGGCGGCACCCGCCGCGCGGCCATGCCCCTGTTGCGGTCGATCAATGGTCAGGCTCGCCGTCTGGTATCACGGTCAGGCACCGCCCGAATGGCCATTCTGGAACGGCACCTCATGAGCGCCCACGACAGACAACAGGTATCCCACCGGCGGCCCGCCTCCATGCGGACCAGCCAGATCGTATGCGGGCCAAGGCCCCGGTTGCGCCAATTCCGATCGCTCCGCGAGACCACTGCCCAGCAAACTGGACCAGTTCAGCGGTCGATCATGGACAACCATGGCCTTGTCAGCCGACCGTTCGGCGCCATTCATCTGCCCTTTCGCCATCGCGGTTATCACGCCAGGCCAACGCCGGAGCCACAATCCCCATAGCGCAAAACCGACCCGCGGGTTCGTTCAATCCGGCTTCAATGAGGTCTGCCGGGCAGCCGTGGGGCAGCATCAGCGTTGCGCCCGCAGACCTCACAGAACCCTCCAGATTCCCATGAGGCTTGATTTATGATTCCCTGTCTGCATGGCAGATATGGGGGTTTGTGGCCTGTCTAGACCACATGCAACCGCCGCCCGCATCTGGCACCGCAGAAGAGACCGGCAAGGAGCGCACCACCGCCGCGACCGAATTTGATCCCGCCAGCACGTCCGAAAGCGTTCTTGGCCTGCTGTGCCTGATTGCGTTCATATTCCTCTCAATCGATATAACCGACATGGTGGTCTCTGATGACCACATCCCAGTCTTCGGGGGATTTCCGATTCTTGTAGGTGACATGCGCACGGCCGTCCCGAATTTTTGCTTGCCGCCCGGTCATACCATAGGCGTAGACCCCGGCATAAAACATGTTCTTCAACACGCTGATCACGTTGCGATAGCGAATGGGCTGCCATTCGAAACTTGTCAGCCGAATGCCATCGGAGGGCCGGGGAAAATGAATGCCTTCGCTCGACATGGCCAGAAGAACCTGCCGGGCGCTTCCAAGCTCGCGGAACCGGCAAAAGATCTGCGGAATGACCTCCTGGATGCGGAGATCGGCATCGAACATCACACCGGCGTCACGATCCCACAGGTAGCCAACTGGCGGCGTATACCGCAGTTCGGCTCGGCGCGCTTTGGCCCTTGCCGCTTCAACCATTCGCGTGCGCAGGACGCCGAGCTCAAACTCGCTGATGCTGCCCTTCATGCCAAGAAGCAGCCGGTCATTGGGATGGCGCGGGTCGTAGACGCCATCGTGGTCCACAACACGGGCATCTACCATGCCACAAAGCTCCAGCATGTGATGCCAGTCGCGCCCGTTGCGGGCCAGGCGCGACACTTCCAGACAGAATACCGCGCCGATCGACCCCGAACACAGCATGGCGACAAGCCGTTCGAAGCCGGGCCGGGCCTGGCAGCCGCTGGCTGATACACCAAGATCGTCGTCGATGACATCAATTCCGGCAAAGCCATACCCGAGGGCCATCTCGACAAGATCGTATCGTCGGCCCTGGCTCTCGAGGTTCATCATGACTTGGCTCTGCGTCGACTGACGCACGTAGATTACCGCATGACGCTTGAGCAGTTCAGGCGGAAAGGTCAGGGTCCGGAAAACCTTCACATCTGCACCAAAATAGGCATGCCATCGATAATGAACCCGATAAACTTGCCCGGCATGGGCAGAATGAACGAGAACTGGCTCTCAATCCCAAAAACGCATTAAAGGCTTATCCCTGTGAAGCCGGTTCCTCTACATGTTGATTTGTCCGGGCAGCCTGTAAATCCTGGTTTCGGCATGTAATCGGGGTGAAGAAGGCTTTGACGGAGCGGTGGTAGCAGTGTGCCGGGCTGGTTTTCGCCTCAGACGCGCTGCTCGACGAAGTCGCGATACGTGGCCGGGGCAAGGTCGACCCCTATCCCGAGCAACCTGTCGAAGGCGCCGTGCATGTGTCGGCGGCGGTTCCATCGGAACACGAACTCGTCGAGGTAGCGCTGCACGTGGCGCTTCCGGAGGCCGTGGAAGGTGCCCTTGGCCCATCGCTTGAAGTTCGAGAAGACGCGGTGGACCCAGTGCAGGAGGTCGTGCGCCTTCCGACCCGTGACGACGCGGACCTCGTGAGTGTTCGCCGGCGGGTTTTCGTATCCGAGCCAGCCGTCGGTGACGATGTGCGCGCCGGGTTCGACGGATCGACCGATGAAGCCATGCAGGGTGTCCCGCGACCCGTTCGTGATGTGCTCGAGCCTGATGCGACGGGGCTGCCCATCCTCCGATAATTCAACTGCCCCAACGACGAAAATCTTGCCCACGGGGCTTCTTCCACCCTTGGGGCGGTCGACGGGATCGTGCTTTGAGCGGAAGGGCATTTCGGTCTCGTCGATCTCGACGAGGTCTTGCAGGAGGCTCCGATCGGGGTCAACCATCGCGCGCCGGAGCTTTTGCAGAAGCAGCCATGCTGTCTTGTAGCTGCCGAGGCCCAACTGGGCCTGGAGCTGGAGCGCCGAGATCCCGTTGGAGTGGCTCGCCATGATATGCGCAGCCAGGAACCAGGTCCGCAGCGGCAAATGGCTGCGGTGCATGATCGTGCCCGCGGTCACCGAGGTCTGCCGCCCGCAGCCCGAGCACTCCCATGTCGGCCGCTGGCGCCCCAGCGCCCACCCCGAAGTGTGGCCGCATCCGGGACAGACAAAGCCGTCCGGCCAGCGCCGCTCAACAAGATACCGGGCGCACGCTTCCTCGTCAGGGAAGCGCGCCTCAAAGGCTTGGCGCGACATTGGCCGGTCGGTTTTCCAGCGGGAGGGCATGGTCAGAACATTGCATGAACTTCGTCCGACGGCAACCCTTCACTCACAAGGTCTGGGGAGGCCGGAGCCAAAGGGATAAGCCTTAACGCATTATTTGCGGGTCACGGCGAGGGCGGAAAAGCCTGGGGCCGCATCGCTTCATTAGTCGAAACATGCAAGATCGACGGCGTAGAACCCTTCGCCTATGCGGAAAAGCTGATATCCGCATTGAGCGATATCTTCAGCGTGGGTCTACCCGGCATTCGGGAGGCATGTCACTTCTGCGAGAATGGGGATGACGACCTCCTTGCTTCCGCGATGTAAATCACGAGCCGGGCACCCGCCTCTTGGCCGAGATTTCATTCAACTGGGGGCAGTGAGACATTCACTTCGACCGTAGCTGAATGGCATCAACGGTGTGTTCCTTGTAGTGAAAGGTCGAGCCGGGATGGCCGGGAAGATTTCGAGGGCATGTTCGACACCGGGCGACACAATCCGCGCGCCGTAATTCTGGTCGTCAGAAGTGAAATGCATGTGCCACGAGCAACGGCTTCTGGCTGTCCGCGCAAAAACACCAGATTGCCGCCACGGCAATGTTTCCGTGCCGATGCCGGTCGACCCGATCACCTGTTTATCCGCTGCCGCGGTAGGTTTCCGAAACGTATTTTTGAAAATTGTTTCACATCCCCTCAAAAAAATCGGCACCGGCGTTTCCGTATGAATGTCAGGCCTCCAATATTCTTTCCAGCAGCCGTTTCGACCCTGCTCGAGCGACCGCATGAAACCTTTTGAATGGAGACAAGACCATGATCAAACATCTGACGCCGGCTTTTCTTTCGGAATTGACAGACCAGCACTGGATCAATGAGGTGTGCCGCCAACTCGGCGATGCGACGGTGCCCGGGGTCGGCCTCATCGGGGTCGACATTGGACACGTCGATCTGCCGGAAGCCGACCTTGTCGTGTCGAAACCGTGCGTCGGCTTCGTTTCGTGCGGCCCCCGCATCGAGGCCACGTGCATGAATTGCCAGCCTGCGGAACGTGTGAAATACGACCGGATCGAAGCGATCTTGAGTTCCAGTTTCGCACATTCGCGCATGACCCACTGGGCACTTTGTGACAAGAATCCGCAAGTGAACACACTGGTTTTCCGGGAATTCACCTTGGCCTACAGCTACGATTTCAATTTGCCGAAACCCGAGCGCGCGGCATCGATCCGACCGCGCCTGATCCTGCATGGCAGTGCGAACAGACTGGACCCGCGCACACTGAGCGCTTGTATTCAAACCTGCCTCAACAGCTTCACCCAAGCACACGACGACATGCGCGCCCTGCAGCTGGTTGCACCAGCCCCATCTGCTCTTGCAAGTATTTTTGGAGCAGCACCGGCCGGCCTGTAGCGTGCTCTGTGCGACGCTGCGGGAGATCCGGCATGACCGTTATCGGCGTCGCATTGCCAACAGCGTGGACGATGTGAAGAGGTTGGTGGCATCGGATTAAGGCTTTCACTACGCCACGATTGCTGCATTCCGGCGACCGGTGCTGGCGTCCGACGCGAAATCGCCGCGACTGTTGCGGCCGCCAAAACCTCAAAAAGGCGGTTGAAGGAGATGACCCGCGTCCGGCATGCCATCGAGGCAAAGAAGCCGTATGCAGGTCTCGCCGCGCCTTCCGCCCCGGCCCGGGCAAACCTCGACCCGGATCGCGCGCGGCGGGTCTTCCAGGTCGAGGATTGGTAAGGTGCTGGATCATCTCATGTCCGTCACCGTCCCGCTTTTGCAGGCCAATGACGCAGTGCGGATCGCCCATGTTCGCGCGCCGCGCTGGATCAACCATCCGGCCGCCGGCGCGGCGCATGACGCGATGCGCCAATTGCTTGAGCGACCGCCATCGCTGCGCCCACGCGGCTTGTTTCTGTCGGCCCCTACCACAACGGCAAGACCATGATCGCCGAGCGCTAGACCGTCGAACACATGCGCCTCGCCGACCAGCAAAAGGTGTGGGGGCTTTACCCGATAATTGTCCGCTGAATAAGCGGGCGCCAAACCCGGTGCGTAACGAGCAACAACAAGGAGATACCTCATGCTCAAGATGATCGAAGGCCCGAAGGCCTCAACACTTAACGACAATGCCGACGGGCCTTTCGCGTTCGGAGGCTATCGGACGATCGGAGTGGTGCTGTCAGGGTCCCTCGACGACGGCACGCTGGGCTTGGCGGAGATCCACGAAGCCGGAGGCTGGACGATGATCATCAATCCCGCCGGACAACCATAGCCCAGCATGCCAGAGAATGCGAGTTCATACCATGGCCCGATAAATGTTATCGGTGATGTGTCTGTGATCGCCAGGGAAGTAGAGAAAATTCTGGCAACCGACCGTCAGTCGTCTTGATCTATACTTGGTGGCTCGGCAGATGCCGGTGCGACGATCATTCTCGATGCGCTGAAGTCCTGGCCTAAGCTTTCAAACAAGAAAAAAGCCCCGGAGCACTACCGTGCGCAACCGGGGCTAGGTATGGGAAAGGACTCAAGTCCTTAAAGTCGTAACCATACCCTGCAGCAGGTTACTCCCAAGCGCAAGCGTCCCTTTGGCCAAATGGCAGCGCTTGTGTTTGCTCAGACTGTGAAGACGGACACGTGCTCAGACAATATTTAACGTCTTTCAAAGACCGAATTGAATCGTTTGATCTAACCCCTTTCCTCAGGGCACGGCGCACACAGACGTCGGTCGGGGTTAGAAAATCTTGATCAATGGACAAAGTCAGGCCATATTTTATCTAACCCGAATTATTCATGAATGTGTGGTGAGGGTAGCGTAAGCCCATGAATCCCGGTATTTTTCGGTTGTCGAAGCCAGAAAATCCAGCTTCCAAGGCAGGTCATCCTCATCATGATACAGTCTACCGTCGCCGCACCTGCTTTGTCACCCTTGAACGGCAAACCCTTCTCAATTTTGACGGCGCAGAAATGAGTTCGGACTCCGGTCTGACGCTCTTGCGGGAGGTCGAACGCCGGACCGATCTGACGGGTGTGGTTGCGTCGTGTCTGCCGGATTCGCGTGAACCGGGCAAGGTGCGGCACAGCCTGCAAGACATCATCCGGTTTCGGATCATGATGATCGCAGCCGGATATGAGGGCGGTAACGATGCGGATGTCGGGACCAAGAGGCGGTTGCGGGTCGAGCGTCGCTGAGTCGTATTCAGGATATGGGTCGATCTGTCTCGGCCCGGAAATCACCACTTTGAAAAAAGGGCCGCCCGCCCGCCTACGTCTACGGAAGCCAGTTCGGCCATACCGATTTCGGTCTCGATGCACGGCGCGCCGCTGCGCCGGTGTTTGTGATCACGATCTTTCCACTGGGCTAAGTTTTCGACCGAGTGTCTCAACTATCCAGGTCAAGCCATGCGTGTGACCACGGATCGACTTGCCACTGTGGCTATCACAATCCTAGTGAACAGAGGGGAGTCATGGCGTCAACTGTCCGCTACTACCGTCGGGCTCGAATAGAATGGTCAGAAGCAACGATGCGTCCTGGATCCCTTTTACCGAATGCGGCACACCGCTTTCGAGATACACCCAATCGCCCGCCCGCAGATTGATCGTCTCGCCGATTAGCCCGATCTGCGCGTGTCCTTCGATACATTGAAGGGTGATCTGGCCGGGAAGGTGGTGGGATGGGATCTCCGTTCCCGCCAGTACGACAAGCCGCACCGCCTCAAAGCTTGATGTGCGAACGATGGCGTGTGTTCTGGCGGTGACGAGCTGCGGCCCGAGCGGGCTTAAATCGACGGGCTCGCCGGGTGTGGCATGTTTCAAGGCCATCATTTTCTCTCTTGTGGCTCTTCGCCCTGCCCGGGCATCTGCATGACCTGCACACCATCCTCGGTGATGATCGCGTCGAGGCGGCTGTCGTGCGGCTGCGGGTAGATCGTCGCGAGCTGGGCTGCTTGAAGGCCGATGCCGATGACGAAGGGACGCGGCGACAGGTGCGCGAGCGTGCGGTCGAAGTAGCCGCCGCCGTAGCCGAGCCGGTATCCATCCCGGTCCCAGCCGACAAGCGGGGCAAGCATCACTTCCGGCGTCACGACCTCTGCCTGCGGCGGCGGAACCGGGATATTCCAGTCGCCCCGCACCATGTGCGTCTCCGGCGTCCAGCGGCGGAAGACGAGCGGGGACTGTTTCACCTCGACCAAGGGGAGCGCGACCCGGGCGCCTCTCCCGTGCAGATCAGCCATCAGGGGGCGCAGGTCGGGCTCGCCCTTGATCGGCCAGTAGGCCGAGAAGACGCGTTCCCGCATGTCGCCAAATTGGTCTGCCAGAAGGTCGCGCAGGTGACCCGACAACGCGGTCCCGACGGCGCCGCGCACCTCTACGCTCAGTGCCTGGCGTTCGGCGCGCAGTCGCACCCGCTCGGCCCTGCGCCAGCGCGCGACATCGCACGCCTGTTCCGGGTCGACGCCCAGCGGGTCGAAATAGTCGGGCGCGATCTCGCCCGCCATGCAGGGCGGGGAAGCGTAGCGTCCCTCGGACCCGTTATTCTTCGCCATGTCGTGCCTCCTTGTGCCCGCAACCGTCGGAGCGGAAGCGATTCAGCAAGGCTGCCGCCTCGTCCGCCATCCGGCGCACGCGATCACCGGCGGGAACGACGTCCGTGATCTGGCCCACGCCCTGACCTGCATAGAGTGCCATTGCCTCCAGATCTCCCGTCGTCGTGCGCAGGGGCGAGTCCGTGCTGAACCGCAGGCGGGCCACATCATCGTCCCAGGCGATGGACTCTCGCGACAGGGCGTCGGGGTCGTGGCCCAGAAGCCGGTCGCCGAGCGCCTTCGTCACACTGTTGGCCAGAACCCGGACAGCGGCGCCGCGTGGCCAGTTCAGGACGAAGATATCGGTGAGAACCGTGTCCGCAGCATGGGCCGCCACCAGTCGGCGCTTGTGCGCGTCATGGGCGAAGGATTCGGCGGTTGCCAGAAAGGCCGTACCGCAATGCACACCTGCAGACCCCATGGCGAGGGCGGCGGCCAGCCCCCGCCCCTCGACGATCCCGCCGGAGACGACGACCGGCAACCGGGTTCCGGCCAGGATCTCGGCGGCCAGTGCGAAGACGCCGATGCGCCCGTGAACGTGCCCACCAGCCTCGATGCCCTGCGCGATCAGCACATCCGCGCCGGCCGCCTCGGCATCGCGCGCCGCCTGCACCGTTCCGACCTGGTGCAGGACGAGGCAGCCAGCCGCCTTCACGCGCTCCACAGCCGACGGCACGACGTCCCAGAAGAACGAGAAGGCCCTGACGCCGAGGTCGAGGCAGCAGGCGATCTGGGCATCGAGCAGGTCCGGGTCGGTCGCCGCCGGGATCAGGTTGACCGCGAAGGACCGGCCGGTCGCTGCCCGAAGAGCCTGAACTTCGTGCTCGATCAGCTCGGGCGCCTCGCGCACCATGCCGAGCGTTGGATATCCGCCCGCCTTGGCCACAGCCGCCGCCAGTTCCCAACGCGACACGCCGCCCATGCCGGCCAGCAGGATGGGCACGTCGCAACCCAGCAGGTCGCAGAGCGGTGTGCGCAGCGCGGGATACAGGCCATCCGTCATATCGCGTCCACCTGCGCCAGTCTCCCGCGCAGATATTCCCGCAGCACCACGGCCTGGTTGTGTTCGCGGTCCTTCGCGCCGAAGAGCAAGACAACGGGGCCTTTGCGGCACCAGGCAAGGCAGCGTTCCACCGCTTCGTCGTTATGGTCCAGTTCTACTTGATAGCGGCGCCGGAACTCTTCCCACCTGTCCGCGTCGTGGCCAAACCACTTGCGCAGGTCGGTGCTCGGGGCGACCTCCTTGATCCAGTCGTCGAGGTCGAGATCGACCTTGCTGATACCGCGCGGCCAAACACGGTCGACCAGCAGCCGAGCACCTTGTGTCTTGCCGAGATCGTCATAGACTCGTGCGTGGTCGATATCCGGCGCGTTTGTCATCCTGCGGCGTCGTCCTCCATAACGTCCAGCGCCTTGATCGAATGGGCGAAGGTTGCGCCTGCGCGCATCTCGGCTGCGACCCAGATCGCCTCCATGATCTGCTCTTGCGTGGCGCCTGCGCAGCGGGCGGCTTTCAC
Source organism: Roseovarius sp. D0-M9 (assembly GCF_037083805.1). Classification (NCBI taxonomy): domain Bacteria; kingdom Pseudomonadati; phylum Pseudomonadota; class Alphaproteobacteria; order Rhodobacterales; family Roseobacteraceae; genus Roseovarius; species Roseovarius sp. D0-M9. The sequence continues at coordinate 9,371 of NZ_JBAPKZ010000059.1, forward strand.
ATGACCTTCGATGCACCAAGGGCATTGCGTGACATGGGCGACAGCGACAGCGATGATCTGCTTGGTGCGCGCATCAAGCGCGCCCTTGGCGGATACCGCCTTCGAGAATGCGCGGAAGGCGTCGCCGGCCTCCGGTGCAAGGGCGTGCCGTCGCTCGGTATGGGCGCGGGTTGTCTGCGGAAAATGAAGTTCAGACATGGGCAGCGCTTTCAGGCTCGAACTGCGGGAAGAGCACGTCGTTTTCCAGCCGGATATGCTCGCTCAGGTCTGCGATGAACTCTGCCAGTCCCTTGTAGAGCGTTGCCCAGGGTGTGCAGGCCCCTTCGGGCAGAGTTAGATTGTCGGTCAGGTGGCGAATCTTGGCAATCTCGCAGTCGTGGTCGTCATGGTCGGCACGCATCAGAGCGATCCGCTCGGCCAACGGTGCGCCGGCGCCCTTGCGGATCAGCGGAAAAACCAACAGCTCCTCCTTCTTCATGTGCACCTCCATCTCGCCGGTCAGGCGGCGTAAAATGGCGGTCAGCCCTTCGGGTACGTCATGATCGGGTTCGTGCAGGTCCTCGATCATCTCGGCAAGTTTGATGAGGGTCTGCAACTGCTGCCGGTGTCGTGCGTGATACCGCGTCTCGATGTGGCGGGTCAGGTCGGCGGCGTCGTGGATCGGGGCAGCATCAGACATTCGGGCATCCTTTCTTTCGTCAGCGAAGGGCGGGAATGGCGTCGGGGTCGGCCTGCGCCTCCTTGACCGCGATGTGGAGCGAGCGGGCGATGCGTTCGGCTCGCTCAATGACATGCAAGGCGCCCTCCGGTGTGCAAGCCTCTTGCGCCGTCTCTCGGAATAGCTGGAGCCAACGGTCGAAGTGCTCCGCCTCGATGGGAAGTGGAGTGTGCGCAGGAACCGGACGCCCATGATAGTGCCCCGTCATCAGCGCCACCGAAGACCAAAACGCGACCATACGTTCCAGATGCGGCTCCCAGTCGGTGATGCGCGCAGAGAAGATTGGGCCAAGAATGTCATCGTCTCGAACGCGGGCATAGAAGGAATGCACGAGGGTGCGCAACAAGGCCTCATCGAGTCCGGTCTCGGCCATTATTCTTGCGGTCATTTCCGGGCGGACAGAGGCGATTCCATGCGTTGGATCGAGTAGCGTCATTTCGGACCCTCGTGATTGCTGCCTTGCATTCCAGTCTATGGCTGGTAATAGGTATTGTAAATACTCATTAAGGATTGGAGCATCCCGAACATGCGTCTCACGACCTTCACCGACTACGGTTTCCGGATGCTCATGCGCATGGCAAGCGACCCGGCCCGCGCCTATTCAACCGCAGAGCTTGCGGCAGAATTCGGCTTGTCGCGGAATCATCTAACCACGATCATGCAGCGGCTTGCGAAAGCCGGATATGTTGAAACCCGGAGAGGCAGCGGCGGTGGTGCAATCCTTGCGATACCAGCGGCCGAGATCCGACTGGGCGCCATAATCCGCCTGCTGGAAGACGGACAGCCACTGGTCGAATGCTTCGCAGCCGACGGAGGGGACTGCACGATCGACGGACGCTGCCGGTTGAAGTCGCGTCTACGATCCGCAGAGAGATCATTCATGGCTGATATGGATCGCTCAACCCTCGCAGACATTGCTCTAACCACAGCTTCGAACCTCCGTGCAGAAACAGGAGAGCATTAATGTTAGCAACCCTCACCCAAATGGAACGGCGTGTTGGCATAGGCCTATCGGTCGCGCTTGCATTGATGGGATTTCTCATGGCCGCCGCAGCGCGAGAGGGACCTATGGCAGTGCATGGAGGGATGGCGCTTGCTTTGGGGCTCGCCCTGGTGTTTTTGATTGGCGGCGCACTTTACGATTACGCAGAGCCGGGCCCTGACAGGCTGACACGCTATTATGATGCTCCAACGCGCTTCGGGATCAGCATGACGCTGATCTGGGCGATCATCGGGATGGGTGTCGGCGTCTGGGTGGCTGCGCTGATGTACTGGCCAGAAGCGACCCCGATGTGGCCCGCGACCAGCTTTGGACGGCTACGTCCGGTGCATACGACCAGTGTGATCTTCGGCTTCGGTGGCAACGCTCTGATCGCAACATCATTTCACGTGCTACAACGCACATCTCGCGCGCGCCTGGCTGATGCGATCAGCCCGTGGTTCATCCTGATCGGCTTTAACCTGTTCTGCGTTTGGGCGGTAACCGGCTACTTGATGGGCAGCACCCAATCCAAGGAATACGCCGAAGCCGAATGGTATGCCGATATTTGGTTGGTCGTGGTCTGGGTGACCTATTTCGCACTCTATATCCGCACTCTGGCCCGCCGGAATGAACCGCATATCTACGTTGCCAATTGGTACTACATGGCGTTCATCTTGGTCGTGGCGATGCTGCACATCGTCAACAACCTCGCGCTACCGGTAAGTTGGACAGTGGCTGAAAGCTTCACCATCTGGGCAGGTGTTCAGGATGCGATGATCCAGTGGTGGTATGGCCACAATGCGGTGGCGTTCTTCCTCACAGCTGGTTTCTTGGGAATGCTCTATTACTTCCTGCCGGTGCGTGCAGGGCGGCCCATCTGGTCCTACCGTTTGTCGATTGTCAGCTTCTGGGGCATTGTCTTTTTTTACATATGGGTGGGGTCGCACCATCTGCATTACACCGCCCTGCCCTATTGGGTTCAGACGCTTGGGATGACCTTCTCGATCATGCTGCTGGTGCCCAGCTGGGCGTCGGCAGGCAATGCGATCGCCACGCTGAACGGAGCGTGGCACAAGGTGCGCGACGACGCGACCCTGCGCTTCATGTTCGTGGCCGCCGTATTCTACGGCTTATCCACCTTCGAAG
>NZ_JBAPKZ010000060.1:0-11588 GCF_037083805.1 Roseovarius sp. D0-M9
ATGGCACGCGCCAGCTATCTGGGGAGCGCACGTGCCATGGCGCTTGGCACCCCGCCACTGGCCTGGTTTTGCGCCGCCACGTGGCCGGTTTTGTCTCCGCCGTTGACACACCGCTCACTTTCCACGAGGTTCTCTTTGGCAAGTCCACGGCCAATCGGGAGAATCCGTCATGCTCGCCCGACCGGACAGTGATCTGCTGCGCCAGGGCCGGACTTGCAAAGACCGCAGCACTTGCGACAAGAACCAAGGTTAAGCGCCACGCCATCATGCGGCGTCCTGCTTGACAGCCTTCAGGGCCTCTTCCAAATCTCCGAATGTCGGCCGGCAATGAGCCGGAGTGTTCTGACGGCCCACTTCAATGCAGATGTTGGTTGCATGATTATGCAGGTTGGCAACCAGAACCTCGCGTATCAGGTGATAGAAATGGGCGTCTTCCTCGACCACGGACTTTACCTTGGCCGCGAAGGGACCGACGAAACCGTAGGCCAGAAAAACCCCGAGGAAGGTTCCGACCAGAGCGCCGCCGATCATCTTGCCAAGGATTTCAGGAGGCTGGTCGATTGAGGCCATCGTCTTGATGACACCCAAAACCGCCGCGACGATACCAAGCGCGGGCAATCCATCCGCAACGGTCTGAAGTGCGTGGCTGGAGTGCAAGGCATGTGTCAGCGTCGCGTCCAGACGCTTCTCCAGAACTTCCTCCACTTGATGAGGATCATCGTAGTTCATGGAGGCAGAGCGAAGTGTATCGCTTATCAGCGCCACTGCTTCCTTGTCGGCCAGGATGCGAGGATATTTTCCAAAAATCGACGATGCCTCGGGCGCCTCGATATGCTCTTCTATTGCAACGGGATTTTGCCTTGCAAGGCGCACAAGCTCGAAAAGAAGGCATAACAGATCGCGATAGTCTGCCTGTTTCCATTTGGCACCTTTGAAGACCTTTCCGATGTCCTTGATCGTATGCTTGACGCCCGTCATGTCATTGCTGAGCAGGAATGCCCCCGTGGCGGCACCCCCGATCATCATCATCTCGAACGGCAGGGATTTTAGGATGATTCCCAGCTTGCCACCGGCTGCGAGGTAGCCGCCAAAGACCATCACAAAAACGACGACTATCCCGATAAGACCGATCATGTTTCTCTCCGAAGATCATTTCAGGCGCCATACTGCTCGCTGCAGGTTAAGATTCGCTGAGCGCGGATCAGTTCACTGTCTGGGCGCGCCCGCATTGCGGCCAGCAAGGACGACCGAAAACGGATGTGCTGCTTGCGGGCTGAGCCCTGCCATCAGCGCCGCTGCGGCGTCCGGCTTCATCCGCCCCAGAAACCCCGCAGCAAAATCCGGATCCATCACCTCAAAGAGTGCGGCTGCCTGCTTGGGCTTCATGCTTTCGTAGACCTTGGTCAGCTTGTCGACGTCGCTCTCTGCCGCGGTATCGGCCATCGTCAAAGTTTGCCGCAGTTTGTCCTCGGCAGCCTCGAGTTGCGCGAGCTGGCTCTGCAACTGCCGTTCTGCAACAGTGAGCGCCTGCTGACGATCGCGCATTTCTTGCTCTTGGCGGTCGATCTGTGCCTTGCGCGCCTGAAAGCTCTTGAGCATGTCGTGCAGATCATCCTCGGTGGTGCAGTCCGCCGCGACGATCGCCGCTGCAGGATCGGGGGTGTCCGCCACGCGCGCCCACGCTTGCCCTGCATCACCGCCCAGCCGCAGAACTGCCGAGAGCACCAGCAGCCCGGAAACAAGGGTCAGGGCGCCCCGCATCTTCCTGCCACGCTTGCGCTTTGGCATCCGGCTCATTGCGACGCACCAGTCGCATCATGGCGGCGGAAGATCGGCCCGAGCGGAGTTTTCTGCTCCGAAGCCTTAGGGGCAGCCGCCGGCAAATCATGCATTGACGCGACCATCAGTTCCAGGTGTTTCGCGACGGTTTCCGCCCGCTCGGTAAGCGTTTCCAGCGCGGCGCCCGAAGCCCCGGCAGTGTTCTGAGCCGCCTCCAGCGTCTTGGTCAGATCGTCGACCTGCACCGACAGCACAGCGACGGCACCGCCGACGCCTGTTTCGAGGTCGTTGAATCGGCTCAGCCGCCTACTGAGAATATAGCAATAGAAGCCAGCACCCAGTGCGCCCGCGACCAACAAGATATCAGCAATCAGTTCCATGTAACGTCCTCAGTTAAGTATGAATTCCATGATGAGCAGATCGTTGATTCGCCCCTCGCCGGTCACGATCTGGATTCGGCGCAGCATATGCGCGCGCAGCCGCACGAGCGCGGCCTTGTCCGTCAGGTCAGCCATCTCCAATGCGCGCAGGTACGAGTTCAGCACATCCACCACGCGCGGCATCAGATGCTCGACATCCGCGCGATAGGCCGCAGCAACCTCCAGCTGTCCGCGAAATCTCAGATGCTTGCCTGTCGCTCCGTCACCCAAAGAGATTACCAGCGGCTCGATCGGCACATAAGTGACATCGGGCAGCGAGTCGGGAACGGCCTGATCGGTGCCCTTGTCCGACGCCTGATCGACCTCCGATTCGCCGCCCAGCAGAAGACCGGAGGAGACCGCATAATATCCCGCTCCGGCGCCCGCCAAAGCCAGCACAAGCCCAATCAAAACAGGCATCTTCGAGCTTTTTACGGGCGTTTCACCCTCGTCCTCTTTGGTCTTGGCCATGATCCGAACCTCATTTCTGTCGAGGTTCAACATACCCATCAGGCACTAACCGATTGTTAAGGCTGATGAGCCAAAGATGACCCCAACGTCCGGCAGAACGCAGGACTTGAGGAGGCAAGGAAATTGCAGAATATCGCGACCCTTTGGACCGCTCTGGATCCGCGCAGGCGCATCATCATCATTCTGGCGGCGATTGCGGTGTTCGCCGCTGTTTTGGGCCTGTCCCGCATGGCCACGGCGCCCAGTTTGAACCTGCTCTATGCGGGCCTCGAAAGCGGTCCGGCGGGCGAGGTCGTGCGCGCACTTGAGCAGCGCGGCGTCACCTACGAAGTGCGCGGCGGCGCCATCTTTGTCGATTCGGCCCAGCGCGACACATTGCGCATGACATTGGCGAGCGAGGGGCTGCCCAGCAATACCAGCCAAGGGTACGAGCTGCTCGATAGCCTGTCGGGTTTCGGGACGACGTCTCAGATGTTCGACGCCGCCTATTGGCGCGCCAAGGAGGGCGAGCTTGCCCGCACCATCATCTCCAACCCAGCGATCACGGCAGCGCGCGTCCACATCGCGAACACCGGCTCGAATCCCTTTCAGCGCGACGTGCGCGCGACAGCGTCGGTCATGATCACATCTGCGGGTGGCGATCTGCCGGCCAAGCAAGCGCAAGCGCTCAAGTTCCTTGTCGCCAGCGCGGTGGCCGGGCTGACGGCGGATGACGTGTCGATTATCGACAGCTCCGGCGGGCTCGTCGGCGGCGCCGAAGAAGCGCCCGCAAACGTCGGCGAGGATCGCTCCGATGCCCTGCGGCAGCGGGTTCAGCGCCTGCTCGAAGCCCGCGTCGGCGCCGGCAATGCCGTCGTGGAGGTCAGCGTCGATACGATCAAGACGACCGAATTGATTCGCGAACGGACCATTGATCCCGACAGCCGGGTCGCCATCAGCATTGACACCGAAGAGCGCACGAATGCCTCATCGGACAACGGCGGAAGCGATGTCACCGTGGCGTCCAACCTGCCAGATGGCGACGCGTCCGGGGCAGATAGCTCGAACAGCGAGTCCAATGAGACGCGCGAGCGGATCAATTATGAAATTTCGCAGACAGAGCGCGAGATCACCCAGGCACCGGGCGCGATCAAGCGGTTAAGTGTTGCAGTTCTCGTGAACGGAACATTCGGTGTCGATAATGCGGGCGCCCAGACCTATCTGCCCCGCCCCGAGCCGGAAATGGAGGCGCTGCGCGATCTGGTCGCCTCCGCAGTCGGCTTCGACGAGGCGCGCGGGGACGTCATCACCCTGAAGTCGCTCCAGTTCGAGCCGCTCGCGATTTCCGGCACCGCCGCCGAGCCGTCGCTCTTGACGTCGCTCGGCCTCGACTTCATGTCGCTGATCCAGGCCGCCGTGCTGGGCATCGTCGCGCTGATCCTAGGACTTTTCGTCATTCGCCCAATTCTATCGCAATCCCGCGCAGCCGATATCCCCGCCCTCGAGGGGCCTGGTAGCGCCGCAGCGCAAGGGCTGGTCGCGGCCAACGCCCAGAATGCGCTCACAGGCGAAATCGACACGTCCGATATGGATGAGACCAGCCTACCCATCATCTCGAACCGCAGCGCGATCGCCGCCAGCCAAGAGGCCGGAGAAGACCCCGTTGCGCGGCTACGCGGCATGATCTCGGACCGCCAAGAGGAAGCCGTCGAGATTCTGCGCACCTGGCTGGAAGGCGAAGAGGAGAACGTCTGATGAGCATTTCGCACCTGCTCGAAGATTTTGCGACCAAACCCGGCGCGCAAAGCATTTCGATCACCGACGTATCGCTTGAGGAAGAACGCGTCGAAGCGTTCGAGGCGGGCTACAAGGCCGGCTGGCAGGATGCGGTCAAGGCCGCCAAGGAAGATACCGACCGCGTATCGACCGACTTTGCCGGCAATCTTCAGGACATCTCCTTCACCCTCGCCGAGGCGCAGCGCGATCTGCTGGGCGCACTGCGTCCGCTGATGACCGGCATGGTCAACAGCGTGCTGCCCTACATTGCGCGCAAAACGATGGGCGAGCGGGTCATCGAGACGCTGGACGCGATGGCGCGCGAGGCCGCGACCGGCCCCGTAACCCTTGTCACCGCGCCGGGCAATGCGGCTGCGCTGGAGGCGCTGATCGAGGATCGCGCGCTGGCGGATGTCACTGTCCGGGTCGAGCCATCTCTCGGCGAGGGCCAGATCCACATCCGCGCGGCTGGCAGCGAACAGGAAATCGACCTAGACGCCGTGCTCAAGCAGATAGACGCCGCCGTCAGCGGCTTTTTCCAAGAACAACAGAAGGATACCGCCTGATGGACGCCTCCACCGGCCCCCAAGCCCGCCAGCCCGAGCCGACCAACCCGTTTTCATCGGTGCCGATCGAGATCACGATCTCTGTCGGCAAAGCGCGCCCGCTTATCCGCGACCTGCTCAAGCTGGGCAAGGACGCAGTCCTGCCACTGGACAAGCGGGTCGACGATCCGGTCGAGCTATATGTTGGCGACCGCCTGATCGCGCGCGGCGAGCTCGAAGAGCTGGAGGGCGACCAGAAGGGCCAGCTGGCGGTGCGCCTGACGGAGGTCGCCGACCTTCAGGACGGCCTCGCATGAAATGGGGCGCCCTGCTGATTGCTGCCGTAATGGTAATGCTGGCGGTGCCGGCAAGCGCGCAGGACTTCTCGCTGTCTCTGGGCGATGACGGATCGCTTTCAGCGCGCACATTGCAACTTCTTGCGCTGATCACGGTGCTCAGCCTCGCGCCAGGTCTCGCGATCATGATCACCTGCTTTCCCTTCATGGTTACGGTTCTGGGGATCCTGCGGCAGGGCATCGGCCTGCAACAATCGCCGCCAAACATGCTGATCGTCAGCCTTGCGCTGTTTCTGACTTATTTCGTGATGGAGCCAGTTTTCATGACCGCCTGGGACGAGGGCATCAATCCTCTCCTGAACGAGACCATACCGGTCGAGACCGCCATCACCCGCTCGCTCGAGCCGTTTCGCGTTTTCATGGCGGGCCGGCTCGATGGTGACACCTTCGCAGCCATGGCCGCGTTGCGCCCAGATGCCACCGGGATCGCTCCGGGGCCGGATGCGCCCCTTTCGGTCCTGATTCCCAGCTTTCTTCTGTCGGAAATCGCGCGGGCCTTTCAGATCGGGTTTCTGGTCTTCCTGCCGTTTCTCATCATCGACCTGGTCGTTGCGGCGATCCTTATGTCGATGGGCATGATGATGGTGCCGCCGGCCATTGTATCGCTCCCGTTCAAGCTGGCATTCTTTGTCATCGCCGACGGCTGGTCGCTCATCGCGGGCAGCCTCGTACGCGGGTATTTCTAGCGGGTATCTTTCAGCGCGCGAATGTCGCGTTGGCCCTCAATTCTCGGCAGCGCCGACGATCACTTTGGTGTGCCACTCGGCGCAGCGCGCTTCAAGCGAAGGGGCGACGGCCCAATCGGTAAACAGCATGTCGATCTCTGCAAGTGAGGCGATCCGCGCAGGGGCTGTCCGCTTGAACTTACCATGATCTGCGACCAGCATCTTGCGGCGAGAACGGTTGAGAATGGCTTGGCTCACGCCCACCTCCTCGACATCGAAATCCAGGATGTCCCCATCAGGGTCGATGGCTGAGCAGCCGATGATGCCGATGTCGAACTTGAACTGGCGGATCGCCGTCTTGGTGATGTCGCCGGTCAAGCCACCATCGAGCCGCCGCAGCGCGCCCCCGGTCAAGATGACTTCGCACTCCGGGTTTTGCGCAAGGATGTTCGCCACGTTCATGTTGTTGGTAACAACCAGAAGATTGCGATGATGGATCAGCTCGGTCGCGACCGCCTCGGTGCTGGTGCCGATATTCAGAAAGATCGCACTGTCTTCCGGGATCCGAGCTGCGCAGGCGCGGGCGATAGCCTGCTTGCCCGCGGCGTTTATGCGACGCCGTTCTTCGTAGCCGATGTTGATCGTGCCCGACGGCAGAACCGCCCCACCATGCACACGCTCCAGCCGCCCCGCATCGGCAAGTTCGGACAGATCGCGGCGGATCGTCTGCGACGTGACGCCGAAATGCTGCGCCAAGTGCTCGACCGTCACCTTGCCATCGCGCCGTGCCAGTTCGAGAATTTCCGGGTAGCGAATAGTCTGGGACATGGAACGCTCCGAGTTGGAAGGTGCTGCGCGGCTGCGCGCTCGGCGCAATTCACGCGAAAATTGACCGTATCAAGCAAGCGCGCATAAAACCGAACAAAATCGAAAGTCATACCTGTTCTTTTTATCACACTTTGCTACTCTGTAACCCTGATTATCAGGCCCGGGGGATGCAGGTGGTGCGCGACGAGGATATTCAGGACCTGCTGATCATTGGCGGGGGCATCAATGGATGCGGCGTCGCGCGTGACGCCGCAGGTCGCGGGCTGTCCGTGACATTGGCCGAGATGTCGGATCTTGCAGCGGCGACATCCTCTTCTTCGACCAAGCTTTTTCACGGTGGGCTGCGCTACCTCGAGTACTTCGAATTTCGCCTTGTGCGAGAAAGCCTGATCGAGCGCGAGACCCTTCTGCGCGCCATGCCCCATATCGCTTGGCCCATGAGGTTCGTGCTGCCCTACCACAAGGACATGCGCTTCGAGGGCGACACGCCCACATCGAAACTCCTGAAGATGGTGATGCCGTGGATGCGCGGACGCAGGCCAGCCTGGCTGATCCGTCTGGGCCTCTTCCTTTACGACCATCTCGGCGGTCGCAAGATCCTGCCCGGCACATCAACCGTCGATCTGGCGTCATCGCCCGAGGGTCGCCCGCTGCAAGACAGATTCGCCAAGGCCTACGAGTATTCGGACTGCTGGGTCGAGGACGCGCGTCTTGTCGTGCTGAATGCCCGCGACGCCGAGGCGCGCGGCGCGCAGATCCTGACTCGCACACGTGTGATGTCTGCCGCTCAAGAGGGTGGCATCTGGGCCGTCACCCTCAAGGATATGGCGACCGGCCAGACCCGAACCGCGCATGCGCGGATCATCGTGAATGCAGGCGGCCCCTGGGTTGGCGACGTGAACCGCGACACCGTGCAGTCACACAGAAAGGACACCGTGCGCCTTGTGCGTGGCAGCCACATCGTGACGCGCCGCCTTTTTGATCATGACAAATGCTACTTCTTTCAGGGCACCGACGGGCGCATCATGTTCGCCATCCCCTACGAGACGGATTTCACTCTGATCGGCACCACCGATCAGGAGCATGAAGACCCCGCAACGCCGCCTGTCTGCACCCCGGCCGAGCAGGCCTATATGGTGGATTTCGTCAACGCCTACCTCAAGGATCCGATTTCCGTCGATGACATCGTCTGGAGCTATTCGGGCGTGCGCCCCCTTTATGACGACGGAGCATCTTCGGCGACGGCCGCGACGCGAGATTATACGCTAAAGGTCGATTCCAGTGCGGGCGCGCCTGTCATCAACATATTTGGCGGCAAGATCACCACCTATCGCCGCCTCGCCGAAGGGGTGATGGACCTGATCGGCGCGGAAATGGACAGTCTCCCGGCCAAGTGGACCGCAGGCGTGCCCCTGCCCGGCGGCGATTTTGCGGTCTCGGGCGTGGACGCGCAGATTGCCGGCTTGCGTGCCGCCTATCCGTTCTTGAACGATGCATGGGCGCGGCGCCTTATCCGCGCTTACGGAACGCAGGCGCATGACATCCTGGGCAACGCCCAGACTTACGATGATCTTGGCGAGGGCTTCGGCGCTACATTGACCGCGTCCGAAGTAAACTGGCTGATGGACCGCGAATATGCACGATCAGCCGAGGACGTTCTGTGGCGCCGGACCAAGCTGGGCCTTCGCCTGGATGCCGACGAGGTCACTGCGCTCGAGCAATACATGGCCAATCGAGCCGAGCGCATGCATTCTGCCGCAGCGGAATAGACTTGAGGGGCATAGATCGCCAAGGCCTGTCCTAGATTGGCTTGGCCCTGCCCTGAACGAAGAGCCATGTCCGTCCTGCTGGCTCAGGCAGGCCGGCACGCGAGGCCCAAGCTTGAAATCGAGGATGAACAGCCTCAGACCATCAGCTATGATGAGGTGGTAAAGGCCTGAACTCAGCAGGGACGCCAACACCGGGGGCGCGCGCGTCTCGTTCGACCCGGCACCTGCGCCATAGCAATCCCGAGGGGATATGAAATACATTCTGGCAATAGACCAAGGCACCACCTCCAGCCGCGCCATCCTCTTTGATGAGGCGCTGCAAGTCGCGGCAATCGCGCAGGAGGAGTTTCCGCAGCACTACCCGCAGTCCGGCTGGGTCGAACATGATGCCTCCGATCTTTGGTCCACCGCCGCAGGCACCTGCCGCCAAGTGATCGAGCGCGCCGGGATCACCGCCGCCGATATCGCCGCCATCGGCATCACCAACCAGCGCGAGACCACGCTGGTCTGGGATCGCAAGACAGGCCAGCCCATTCACAATGCCATCGTCTGGCAGGATCGCCGCACCGCCGCGATCTGCGCCACACTGCGCGAGCGCGGGCACGAAGATATGGTGACAGAACGCACCGGTCTGCTGCTCGACCCATATTTTTCCGGCACAAAGTTAAAATGGATACTCGACAACGTGGAGGGCGCCCGCGCCAAGGCGCGGGCGGGTGATCTGCTTTTTGGCACGGTCGACAGCTACCTGATCTGGAAGGCCACGGGTGGCAGGTCGCATGTCACCGATGCCACCAATGCGGCGCGCACTCTTCTCTATGATATCCGCAAGGGCCGGTGGAGCCGCACGATCTGCGACTTGCTGGATGTCCCGATGGGCATGTTGCCCCAGGTGCATGATTGCTCGTCTGATTTCGGTATGACACGCGATGATCTTTTGGGGCGCCCGATCCCGATCTACGGCGTCGCAGGCGACCAGCAGGCAGCCACGATCGGACAAGCCTGTTTTCAGCCCGGCATGCTCAAATCGACCTATGGGACCGGGTGCTTTGCCCTGCTGAACACTGGGGCGACGCCTGTGCGCTCGCAAAATCGCTTGCTCACGACGATCGCCTATCAGTTGGACGGCACCCCGACCTACGCCCTTGAGGGGTCGATTTTCGTTGCGGGTGCGGTTGTGCAATGGCTTCGCGACGGGCTCAAGATGATCCGCGCCGCCGCAGAGACACAGCCTTTGGCGGAGGCTGCCGACCCGGGCCAGAACGTTGTCCTCGTGCCTGCCTTCACGGGACTCGGAGCGCCCTATTGGAACGCCGAGTGTCGCGGCGCCATTTTCGGGCTGTCGCGCAATTCTGGCCCCGAGGAATTGGCCCGCGCAGCGCTTGAGTCCGTTGGGTATCAAACGCGCGACCTTTTGGAAGCGATGCACCTGGATTGGAGCGGTGCCACCGATGCCGGAACCGAGCCCGCGACTTTGCGTGTCGATGGCGGGATGAGCGCCTCCGACTGGACGATGCAATTTCTTTCGGACATCATCGGCGCCTCGGTCGACCGGCCCGCCACTCTCGAGACGACAGCCATGGGCGCCGCCTGGCTCGCCGGAACGCGCGCTGGCCTCTACCCTGACCAGGCAAGCTTTGCGAACATGTGGGCGCTGGAGCGCACGTTCACGGCCAAGATGTCGGACGATACACGCGACAGAAAATACAACGCATGGCGGCGCGCGGTCGAAGCGGCCCAGGCTTTTTAAGAACGCCGCCTCACAGTTCAAGCGTGCTGACCTACGATCGGGCCGCACCAGATCGTGCTCCCATCACTGCACGACGAATTCGGCATGTAGCGCACCTGCTGCTTTGATACTCTTGAGTATGTCGATCATGTCCCGCGGCGCGACGCCCAGCGCATTCAAGCCCGCGACAACTTCGGAAAGTGTCGTGCCCGATGGCACTTCGGCAAGGCCGATCCCCGGCTCTTCCTCGATCTCGACGTTGGTGCGTGGCACAACGACGGTCTCGCCCTCGGCAAAGGGATTGGGCTGGACCGCGATCGGTGCCTCTTCGACACGCAAGTTCAAATTGCCCTGAGATACCGCGATCCGGCTGATCCGCACATCTTGACCCATCACAATGGTTCCCGACCGCTGATCGACCACAACACGCGCCTTACGCTCAGGCTCGACCAATAGGTTTTCAATTCGCGCCAACGCATGTGCCGGAGACGCCATTCTGGTACCCGCAATATCCAGTTGCACCGTCCCGCTATCCAGCATGACGGCGACGGCTCGACCAAAGCTGCCGTTGATAATGTTTTCGATGCGCCCCGCAGTGGTGAAATCAGGTTCCCGCAGCGCGAGCCTGAGCTGATCCAGTGAGCCCAATTCGAACGCGATTTCCCGCTCGACACGCGCACCTGACGGAATGGTTCCCGAGGTCGGCACACCTTGCACGACCCTTGCCGCATCGCCGCCCGCAGCGGCACCGCCCGCGATGATCGTGCCTTGCGCGACGGCATAGATCTGACCATCGGCTGCATTCAGCGGTGTCATCACCAGCGTTCCACCCAGAAGGCTGCCGGCGTCACCAATCGCCGAGACCGTAACGTCGATCTGCCCGCCCGCACGCGCAAAGGGCGGCAGACTGGCCGTTACAAGGACCGCAGCGACGTTTTTGGGCCGAAACTGCTCACCAGCTACGTTGACGCCGAGGCGCTCGAGAATGTTGGACATGATTTCTTCGGTAAAGGGGGCATTGCGCAACCCGTCCCCTGTGCCATTCAACCCCACGACAAGACCATACCCCACAAGATCGTTGCCCCTCACACCGTCAAACTCGACGAGGTCCTTGATACGGATCGGACTCGAGAGCGCCGGACTTGCAACCGCGGAGATCAATGCAGGCTTCTTCGCGGTTTGTGTGGGTGTGCGGGTCTCCGGTCAGTTCACGACCACACCAGATGTTGTGTCGTAGGGTGACGCGGGCAGGTGCTTGAGCCGACCGGCGAC